>JAJZBH010000064.1 GCA_021799015.1 Pseudomonadota bacterium | reverse complement strand
AGTACCGCGCCTGCAGTCCCAGATAAGGATCAGGATGGGGCCGATGAGTGGGATCAAGATAACCAAGTACCACCAGCCTGAACGTTCAAGGTCGTGTAGCCGTCGGATTTGGACGGATAGTCCGGGTAGGAAAAAGAAAATGGTAACTATGTCGTTGATGGCAAACAAGTTTATGTTGAGGCCGACATATACCAGACTGGTTGCGGCAGCAACCAGGACACCAATAACACTTTCAAAAAGAAAAAAGTACCAGAGTTCGGCACGCGGCGCACGGCCGCGGAAATCAGCATACTTATGCAAGCATAGGCGAACTGAATTCGCAAAAGTCCTGGGAATATGATCACCAGGAGTCATTTTCGGTCGTGGGGTCATTGGCGCGCCACATTGGGGACAAAACGACGCCAAGGGACTAATTCGGGCACCGCAGGATGGACAGTCAATCATACTCATCATACTCTAACACTTACTGGCACGCCAGGCTACCATCGCAAGCTATTGCTTTTCCCATTCAACGTTGAACCAACGAATCATCATATTTCCACATCGTTTAATTTCTGAAGCCTGTCGCAGCCGGCTTAGGTACAGCCTTGCACTTCGTTGAGTCGAAATGGCTTCGACCCAGTGATCGCGTGACAAGGAAAGCGGACTTCCAGAGCGGCTAGTCGGACTCACTTTCTGCTTCCGTGACCGCTTCCTCGGTTTTTAGGCAGGGGGTGTTCGCGGGGGTGTATGATACGCTCCATCGATACGCATCAGTGACGTTACGACAATCGCGGTTACGCCCAAGCCACCAAAGATGGTTCGGGGGCTGGTATCGAAGTGCAGAAGGAGCGAGATCATTAGCGTTGCCGCAACCATGAAGGCAGCTGATAGGATGTTTGTTCCGGCGACTGCCCGGGCACGGCTGCCGGGATCTGCCCATGCCTGAATCGCGGCAAAGCTCGGGACGGCAATTAAGCCGCCGCTGACTGATACAAAAAAGAGCAGCCCGTACGTCAGCAGGAGCCCGTTTGACACCGCAACACCTAAGGCGCCGGCGCCGAGCAAGGCGCTGCCGAGCCGCGCTGGTCGCAGCGATATCGTTCCTTTCAGCATCAGAGCGGCAAGGAAAGAGCCCACGCCAATGCCCAGTGAGAAAATGGTAAGCCCAAGCATAACGGCGTCTGGGCCCCTGAGGAACACTACTTTGGTAAGAACCGGCAACAGGGTTAGGCAGCTGATGCCACATAGCCAGAACCACGCGTTCACAAGAGCAGCATGCCAGACGCCGCGGGATTGGCGAAGTACTTCCAACAGATCGCGAGAGGATGCCAGCGGGTTGAAACGCAGGGCGAGATTAGGCCTGGCGGCGCCAGGTCGTGGAATTAAAATCGCGGTAGCCAGCGCGGCAATCGCGCAGCTCATTACAAGGATTGCCAAGGGTGCTGCTTCGCGTGTGCCCAAGGCAGTGCCAATTGCAGTGCCGAGGAGAATTGCGAGAAAAGTTGCGAAGTCGATCAACGCGTTGGCAAAAGGTAAGCGCTCTGTAGTCAGAAGGTCGGGTAGCAGTCCGTATTTCACTGGCCCAAAGAGCGACGCGAGCACACCGAAAGCAGCTAGAGCAGCAAACAGGATTGGTACCGACTGTAGAAAGAATCCAAGGACCGCTATTGCTGCTGCCCCGACTTCGACCGCCTTGATCCTTGTTGCGAGGACCGCCTTGTCGAAGCGGTCTGCCATTTCGCCGGCGAGGCCGGAGCAGATCAGGAAAGGCCCGATAAAAACAGCGCCGGCGAGGGCTACCAGCGAGGATTGGTCGCGTGCCCGGTACAGAATCAATACGGTGAGTGCCGATTTTAGGAAATTATCATTGAAGGCTGCAAAAGCCTGGCACCAGAACAAGGCGGCAAAGCGCATGTCCAGAAGTAACGGGTGTTTAAAAATTGCTCAGACCTCATCAGGGGATTTGAGATCCAGAGCGAGAGCGTGTAGACCGCTCGCGAATTCCTCGTGCAACGCCTCATGCACGGTGCGCGACCGAGCAACTCGGCTCATCCCGGTGAATACAGACGAAACCATCTTGAGCTTGTAATGCGTTTCGCCTGTACTTGGTGCGTGCCCAGGCTGCTCCATGCGCGTTACGTGGCCGGCATGGCGTGCGCTGTCGTCGCGCAGATCAAGGACAGTCGGGGTAAAACGATGGAGTAGGATATTGCGGATCCGGTCGGTGCGTGAAGATATGTTGGTACTCATCGCAATACTGTGCATCGCGGGAACGAGGTTGCCAAGTCAGCGACAAAGGACAAATTAATGGGTATGATGCGAGTATTGCTATGATCCGGTCGACCCGCCGTGTACGTGCTTTTGCGCCCGACCCTGATGCACCTGGTCAGGATTGCGAGGTTCCCGGCTGCACACACGCTGGGGAGTATCGTGCGCCGAAATCTCGGGAAAATCTTCGTGAGTATTTTTGGTTTTGCCTCGAGCATGTACGCGCCTATAATTCCGCTTGGGATTTCTATAAAGGTATGAGTCCCGGAGAAATTGAGGCCAATCTGCGAGCCGATGTCGGCTGGCAGCGGCCAACATGGCCACTTGGGCACAGTGGTGTCATGTCGGACGTTTTGGAGGCAGAGTTGGCGGCTTTCGCCGGCATTCAGGGTGGTCATGCCTCGCGCGTGGAGCAACGCGTGCCGCCGCAGTTGCGCGAGGCTCTTGGTATTCTGGGACTTGACTGGCCGGTCAGCCGCTCAGAAGTGCGGTCACGTTACAAGGAGCTGGCCAAACGTCACCATCCTGATGCAAATGGCGGCGATAAGAGCTCTGAAGAGCGGTTGAAGACAATTAATCACGCGTACGCGACTTTGCGCCAAGCCTTGCCCAGTGAGCCTGTTGTCGGCTCGCATGTTTCTGCATCAGGTACGGCATCGTGAAGTTTCTCTTGCGGAACAGGGCAATCATTGCAGTCTAAATTGCCCGAACTGGAGGATACCCCTGCCATGACCAACATAGCCGCATTAGCCGAGTCTCGCGGTGTGCCGACGTCGACAATCAATATGCCGGACCTGCGGCTGCAGGCGCATGATTTGTTCGGGTTTGATTGCGCGTTCGAGATTCCCGCCTTTTCGGAGCGCACGGAGCACGTGCCAGATATCGACAAGACATATCGCTTCGATCGCGAGACCACGCTCGCCGTTTTGGCTGGTTTTGCTCTCAACAGGCGAGTCATGATTCAAGGGTATCATGGCACTGGCAAGTCGACCCATATTGAGCAGGTGGCAGCGCGTCTTAACTGGCCGTGTATCCGAGTGAATCTTGATTCCCATATCAGCCGGATCGATCTGATAGGCAAGGACGCCATCGTGCTGAAGGAAGGTAAGCAAATTACCGAATTCCGCGAGGGGCTGTTGCCTTGGGCTCTACAGCATCCATGTGCGCTCGTATTCGATGAATATGACGCTGGCAGACCGGATGTGATGTTTGTCATTCAGCGGGTTCTCGAGGTCGAGGGCAGACTGACGCTGCTCGACCAAAACCGCGTTATCCGACCGCATCCGGCATTCCGCTTGTTTGCAACGGCAAATACGGTAGGTCTCGGCGACACCACGGGCCTTTATCACGGCACGCAGCAAATCAATCAGGGGCAGATGGATCGCTGGAATATCGTTGCCACGCTCAACTATCTGCCACACGACCAGGAAGTCGGGATAGTAATGGCGAAGCTCGGCATCGAAGAGATTAATCTTGTAGAAAAGAAAAAAATTGAAAGCATGGTTGCTCTAGCCGATCTCACACGTGCTGGCTTTATTAATGGGGACATTTCTACAGTCATGTCGCCGCGTACGGTAATTACGTGGGCGGAGAATGCGAGAATCTTCGGGGATCTTGGTTTTGCTTTTCGACTAACTTTCCTCAACAAGTGCGATGAGGCGGAACGGGCCATTGTTGCTGAATATTATCAGCGGTGCTTCAACGAAGAATTGGAAACCGGTGTTCAGCCACGGAAATCATGACACGGTGACTACTCATGGCTAGCGAACAGTCCCGCATCGATATTTTTAAGCGGGCAACCGCGGGAGCAGTGCGGGCTATTGCCGGAAGCGAAGATGTCGATGTCGCCTATCAGCCTGGTGCGGCTGGACTTTCCGGCAAGCATGTCCGTCTTCCGACGCCTACGCGGGTACTGCCAACTGCAGAGGTTGCGCGTTTACGCGGCCTTGCTGATGCGATCGCGCTGCGTCTGCGTTATCACGATGAGAACATCCATGCTGCCCGTGCACCGCTGACGCGGGAGGCCCGTGATGCCTACGACGCGCTCGAGCAGGCTCGGGTCGAGATCGTGGGTGCCGCACACATGGAAGGTATCGCGGCCAACTTGCGCCACAAGCTGGAGGTCGAACTTGAGGCCGAGGGGCTTGATCAGATGACTCGGCGCGAACAGTTGCCGGTGTCGCAGGCGCTGGCGCTCCTTGTTCGCGAGCGGATGGATCCACAATCTGTGCCCGAGACGGCACGGCATATGAGCGGCTTGTGGCGTCAGTCGATGTCCCAGTCTGCTTTGGAAGCGCTCGATGAATTGGTCGCGGCACGCGCTGATCAGGTTCGCTTTGCCGGCGCTTCGCGCAAGCTCTTAGCTGTCATGAGTCTTGCAGAGCCCGAGTCTGGCGAGGGGGAGTCCGACCAATCTGAAGAGGAAGGTGGACAGCGTGAGCAGTCATTGCAGCAGGACGACCACGAGAACGGTGAGAACGCCGCGAGCCAGGCAGGTGATGAGATTTCTCCTGAGGCTCCTGAGACAGCGGAGCTGGAGGCCGACCATGCTTCCTCGGACGAAGAGCTTGAGGCGGAGAATGCCGAGGCCGCTGATCGATCGCCGGCTGGCCCCCAGCAGAAGCACAAATCGCAGGGGAGCAATAGCCAAACCACCTACCGTCCATTTACACGTGCTTTTGACGAGGAAGTTGAAGCCGATCAACTGTGCGATCCCGACGAGTTAAACCGGCTGCGGCAGATGCTTGATCAGCAGTTGCAGCATTTGCATGGAGTCGTGTCGAAACTTGCAAATCGCCTGCAGCGTCGGTTGCTTGCACAACAGCAGCGTGCTTGGGATTTTGATCTCGAGGAGGGATTGCTCGATGTGGGTAGGCTAGCCCGCATCGTTGTTAACCCGTTATTGCCTCTTTCGTTTAAGCGTGAGCGTGATGCGGAATTCCGTGACACTGTGGTAACTTTACTTATCGATAATTCAGGGTCGATGCGTGGAAGGCCGATCGCTGTCGCCGCAATGTGCGGTGATATTTTAGCGCGTACACTCGAGCGCTGTGCGGTGAAGGTGGAGATCCTTGGCTTTACGACCCGAGCTTGGAAAGGGGGACAAAGCAGGGAAAAATGGGTGAGTGATGGCAAGCCTCGGGAACCCGGCAGGCTTAACGATTTACGCCACATTATCTACAAACCAGCTGATGCTCCTTGGCGTCGGGCGCGTCGCAATCTCGGTCTTATGCTTCGGGAAGGTTTGCTAAAGGAAAATATCGACGGCGAGGCGCTGGCTTGGGCATATCGACGGCTCCTTGCACGGCCCGAGCGCCGGCGTATTCTGATGGTGATTTCTGATGGTGCGCCCGTTGATGACAGTACGTTATCTGTTAACCCTGGAAACTACTTGGAGAGAAACCTTCGTGATGTTATCCGCGATATCGAAGAACACAACGTCGTCGAATTGACAGCCATTGGTATTGGTCACGACGTTACACGCTATTATCGTCGCGCAGTCACTATTGTTGATGCGGAAGACTTGGGTGGAACGATGATGAAAAGACTGACTGAGTTATTTGATGAAGATCTTGCTGAAGCGTGGGCAAGGGCAGCGGCCTTGCGCGCACCGCTTGTGGCGTGATCGGGGTGTAGCGCGGTCGGATGCGTGAGGCGGACGTGCAACTCGAGCTCCGCGCTGTTAAATCAGCGTTTCGAACTACTTGCCGCGCGCGGCGTGCCGCAATGGTACATCCGGATGCCGGTAAACGTCTGGCCGCCACCCTGATGGCCAAACTGCCTCCACCGCCATCTGCGGTGATCGGTGGGTTTTGGCCGATCGATAACGAAATCGACGTCCGTGTTCTGTTAGAGATGCTGCACGCTCGTGGCCATCCTCTCGCTCTGCCTGAGACTCCCGCCCGGGGAGAATCGCTGATTTTCCGGGCGTGGTGGCCGGGTGACGAGCTTGTGGCGGGCCGTTTCGGCACATGGCATCCGACCGGACCGATTCTGCAGCCGGACTTCATTCTTGTGCCCCTTTTGGCTTTTGACCGTGCTGGCAACCGACTCGGCTATGGAGCGGGATATTATGATCGCACGTTGTCAGCACTGGCGGAGGCATATCATCTTGGTTGTGGTTACGCGGCACAGGAGGTGCCGGCGGTTCCGGCTGGCCCTCATGACCGGAAGTTACACGCGGTTGCTACTGAAGCGGGGGTAGTTAAAATCGGGAAGCAGGATGAAGTCTGAGGATATTATTAGCATTCCTCGGTCCAAGATCGGCGATATCGGTCGAATCGCCTACGAATACCCAGACGTCGCCAATTTAGCGTTCGGGGAATCCGACTTTCCTCCACCAGAACGCGCGCGTGCAGCGTTAATTGATGCTGTTGCCGCGTTGGATACACGCTACGTCGACAGCAGGGGGCGGCTATCGCTCCGACAGGACATAGCCCATTATCTTTCGAGGTTACATCGGTTTCCTGTCGGGGAGGATCGGATTCTGGTGATGGCTTCAGGTATGGCTGCGATCAGCGTTGCGTTTGCATCGGTTTTGCGTGCTGGCGACCGGGTGGTGATTCATGAGCCGGAATGGCCAAACTTAGCTGCTGCAGCGCTGGCACGCGGGGCGTGTGTGACCCGTATCGCTCTTGATGTGGATGGCGCTGGCGGATTCCGACTAAATCTTGAAAAGCTCGAAGCAGTCCTGTCAGATGCGCGTGCGTTTTGTCTGAATTCACCAAATAATCCGACTGGCTGGATGGCCACTGCGGCAGAAATAGGAGCCATCCTTGATTTGTGCCGGCGACACAGAGTCTGGTTGATATCCGACGAAGTCTATTCGCGGCTCACTTATGACGGTGCGGAAGCTGCCCCTTCATTGCTTGATATAGCTAGTCCGCGAGATCGGGTGATGGTTGCGAATTCCGTGTCAAAGACTTGGGCGATGACGGGCTTTCGGGTTGGATGGTTGGTCGTGCCTGAAGGTACCAGAGACACAATCGGTGAGCTAACGGAAGCAACGCATTCCTCTGTTGCTCCTTTTTCGCAGGAAGCAGCGCGGGCCGCATTGGCCGACAAAGAATTTGTCGATGAGTTTAGGAGCTTCTGTGCAAGAGGGCAAGGCGTCGCTGCAGCTGCTTTGACTGATCTCAGCAGGGTAAAATATCGGCCCCCAATGGGGGGATTCTACCTGTTTATCCAAGTGGAAGGGATTCAAGACAGCCTTGAACTGGCGCGTTACCTGGCCGTGAAGCACAAGATTGCTGTTGCCCCGGGCGTCGCCTTTGGAACAGCCGGCGAAGGGTACCTACGTTTGTGCTTTGCGCAAAGCGTGTCAACGCTTACGGTCGCGATGGATCGTTTGCGAGCCGGACTTGTATCTCTAGCGTGATCTCGTCTGCTGGCGATGGAGATTTGGTTGGTGTTTGAGCTTACCGCCGGCGTTCGCCATGTTATGCGTCGGCGGACACCGCCCTCATAGCTGTGTGCTGGGGTCATACCTAGCGTCGTTGGGTGTCGAGTGGCACGTAGCCAGATCGTGGTCCGATCCGGCCGCGCAATGACACCCGTGTGCGGCATCAAGCACTGCTGCGGTCAGCGCACACGCGACTTCACAACTTCCGTTCCCGAAACCACCGCATCGACGACTGCCTCAGGAGATTTTTGAGGCCAATCATTTTGTCCGTGTTTTACAGCATTCGAGTTTTTGTACGGGAGAGCGTCGTATGATGGACGCAAATGTTTTTTGGAGCGGAGTCCAAATGGAACATACGTCTGTGGTTGCGCCCGGTCAGACGAAGCATTCTGTGCCGGAGCTTCGGGGCTCAAGCAGCGCCTCCGGAAAACGCGGCAATTCCACGATCAGTATTACGCGGAGGCGCTACTGCATCGTGGCGCTGGAGCGGATAAGCCGGATCTTACCGGGTTGCCTAGAGGCTGATCCAGTTCATGGGCTTCCGATACGCGGCAAAATCTCAGTGCTTTGATCGCAAACAACAATGAAAGCGTCGGCCTTGAGTTACTGGTGCAGTTCCTATCGACATTTGTTGTCTGACTGGTGGGAAAATGCCCATTGACGTGACCACGGCAGGCTTGTCAGGACTAGAAATGTATCTGACCCTTTCGAGGTTCACCTTGCCCGTGCATGCCATTCGTGAATTGCCGCTCGATCAACTCATCCTCGGCGATGCCGTTGAGGTGATGCGTATGCTGCCCGACGCGTCAATCGACTGTATTTTTGCCGACCCGCCTTATAACCTGCAGCTACGCGGCGAGTTGCGCCGGCCTGATGATAGCATCGTCGAAGGCGTGGACGAGGACTGGGATAAATTCGCCGATTTTGAGGCCTACGACGGGTTTACCCGTGCCTGGCTCGCCGAGTGTCGCCGGGTTTTGCACAAGGACGCTACGCTTTGGGTGATCGGCTCGTACCATAATATTTTTCGTATTGGTGCCATTCTCCAAGATCTGGGTTTTTGGATATTAAATGATGTGATTTGGCGGAAATCCAATCCGATGCCGAATTTCCGAGGGCGGCGCTTTACCAACGCCCATGAGACACTCATCTGGGCGGCACGGCAGCAAGATTCGCGTTACCGCTTTAATTACCAGGCAATGAAAGCGCTCAACGACGATTTGCAAATGCGTTCGGACTGGACAATACCCCTCTGTACGGGCAATGAACGGCTCCGCAACGCGCATGGGTTGAAACTTCACCCGACGCAAAAGCCAGAGGCGTTGCTGCATCGGGTTATTCTGGCTGCGACCAACCCGGGCGATATCCTGCTCGATCCGTTTGCCGGTACTGCCACAACGGCGGCAGTTGCAAAACGATTGAACCGCCATTTCATAGGTATCGAGCGTCACCCCGCCTATGTGGAGGCAGGATGGGCGCGATTGAAGGCAGAACGAGCAGCACCACCCTATTTGACCAGAAACATGTCATCTAAACGTGATGCGCCGCGGGTCACTTTTGGGTCATTGGTGGAGCGTGGAGTGGTGCCGGCTGGGACGGTTTTGCATGACAGGCTACGGCGGGCTCGGGCTGTCGTGGCAGTAGATGGAACGATTGTAGCTGGATCCTTGCGTGGTTCGATTCATCAAGTTGGCGCGGCAGTGCAGAATGTCGCAGCCTGCAATGGCTGGAACTTCTGGCACATTGAACGCGATGGGAGGCTGGTGGCCATCGATCATCTCCGTGAGACACTCCGGTGATCGAGGTCAGGCTTGCATCGATGACGGGATTCGCCCGAACAACGGCGAGCATCGGTGATCTCGGCGAGCTGACCTGGGAGATGCGATCCTTCAATGGCCGTGGACTTGACGTACGTTTACGGCTGCCGCCCGGGCTTGATCGGCTTGAGGCTCGCTTGCGAGCGGAGGCGGCCAAACTTCTGATTCGAGGCAATATATCGGCGACACTGACGATCAAGGGGGATGGAACAGTACGACCTGTGATTGATAGAGCCATGCTTGATGCAGTACTGGCAGCGGCTCTTGATCTAGTCAGACGAATTCCCAATGCGCCCGCGCCACGTGCGGAACTCCTGTTGGCTTTACCTGGGGTGTTACGTAACGCCGAGATCGAAAGCGATCCAGTTGCCCAAGCTGTTCTGGATAGCGCCATTATTGCGGGCTTTGTGCAGGCGGTACACAGTCTGCATGCCACGCGAATTGAAGAGGGTTCGAGGCTCGGATCCTTGCTCCTTGGGTTATTGGATGAAGCCACGGCTTTGGCGAGGCGGGGACGACAACTAGCGGCCTTGCAAAGTCCTGAGCACTACCGGCGGCTTGTGACGCAGCTTTCAGAACTGCTCAGCGATGTTGGAGCGTTTCCATCTGAGCGCATGGCGCACGAGGTGGCCTTGCTGGCCACCAAAAGCGATGTCCGCGAGGAGCTTGATCGCCTTGATGCTCATATCGACACAGCACGCATTGTGTTGCGAGATGGAGGCGCAATCGGGCGTCGGCTTGATTTCCTGATGCAAGAGCTGAACCGCGAGGCCAACACACTGTGCAGCAAAGCCGCGTCACTGGAATTGACAGCGGTTGGCTTGGAGCTAAAGGCTCTAATCGATCAGCTTCGGGAGCAAGCACAGAATGTCGAATAGGCACGGTTGAGTGACAAGGCGCGGTCTTTGCTTGGTTTTGGCAGCGCCTTCAGGGGCGGGTAAAACGTCTCTGTCGCGTGCGTTATTGCAGGATGATCCTGATCTTGCTTTGTCGGTTAGCGTGACGACACGACCGCCGAGGCACGGCGAACGAGACGGCGAACATTACTTTTTTACAAGCTCCACCGAGTTTGCAGCCATGGTCGCGAGAGGTGAATTCCTAGAACACGCTGACGTTTTTGGTCAGTGTTATGGCACGTTGCGGACACCGGTGCTAACGAGGCTTCAGGCGGGGCAGGACGTCCTGTTCGACATTGATTGGCAGGGTTTTCGGCAGTTACGCGGGGCTCTGCCGAAAGATGTGGTCGGTGTGTTTATCCGCCCGCCGAGCCTCGCCGCTTTGCGCGAACGTTTGTCGGCTCGCCGCGATGCCGAGACGGAAATCGAGAGACGGATGAGTCAGGCGGTATCAGAATGGTCGCACCAGGGTGAGTTCGATTTTATTATCGAAAATACTGACTTCGACACCGCTCTTGGCGATCTACAAGCCGTTCTTCGCGCGAGCCGTCTTGCGACACTGCGTCAAACCGGATTAGATAGCAGCCCAAGATAACCACGAAAGTAAAAAGGAATCGTTTCTACAACGATCGCTTAATACGTCTTCGCTGCACAACTTTTTCTTGCCGTAGGTGGAGGGGACAACAATGATGGATTCGAAACACCCGGAAGAACGGCCTACACGTGTCACAGGATGGCGATGGTTGCTTCTCGTTCCCTTTGTGGCCACCTTATGGGTTCCATTTTACAATACAAGATTTCCCCAATTCGTGGGCCTTCCATTTTTTTACTGGTATCAGTTGTTATGGGTCCTTCTTACGGGAGCGATTGTTTTTGTTGTCTATAGGCTCGAGAATTGAGGAGCGAGGCATGAACATCGCCGCCGTTATTTTCTCTGTTCTTGTCGCCAGTGTACTGTTACTAGGTTTCTTAGCGGCTCGATGGAAACGAGGAGACCTAACGCAATTGCACGAATGGGGTCTGGGCGGCCGACAATTTGGTACGATCATTTCCTGGTTCTTAATCGGTGGTGATGTCTATACAGCTTATACATTTATTGCTGTTCCGGCGCTCATGTTCGGGGCAGGAGCGGTCGCTTTTTTTGCGGTACCCTACACCATTGTGTGTTATCCTATCTTGTATGTCGTATTTCCGAAGCTGTGGCGAGTTTGTACAAAGTATGGCTTCGTGACCGGTCCTGAATTTGTCAGGGGACGATACGGTAACCGCTGGCTTGCACTAGCAGTCGGCATCACAGGTATTGCCGCGACGATGCCTTATATCGCGCTGCAACTTGTCGGTATGCAGACAGTGATCGGTGGTCTCGAACCACGAAGTTGGCTAGGCGGAAACTTGTCGTTAGGAGTGGCTTTCGCAGTGCTTGCGGCGTTTACCTATACTTCAGGCCTGAGAGCCCCCGCAATGATCGCTGTCGTTAAGGATACCCTCATTTATCTGACGATCGTCGTTGCCGTTTTGGTAATCCCGGCAAAGCTTGGTGGATTTGGTCTGGTTTTCTCGAAGGTAGCATCAGAAAAGATATTGCTGCCGCATCCGACATCGGCTAGCACTGGCATGTATTCAGGCTACGCGACGCTGGCACTCGGTTCGGCAATGGCACTGTTTTTATATCCGCACACGACAACGGGAATACTTTCAGCCTCTAGTGGTAGGGTGATCCGCCGCAATGCGGCGATCTTGCCCGCTTATTCGTTTATGCTTGGGCTTATCGCCCTTCTGGGCGCAATGGCGATTGCAGCAAACGTTGAGACGATGCCGCAGTTTGCCGGCGGGTTCAACGAGTTCGGAACAAGTTTTGCTGTTCCCGCCTTGTTAATTGAAACTTTGCCGAATTGGTTCGTGGGTATTGCATTTGCCGCGATCGCGATTGGGGCACTGGTTCCAGCAGCGATCATGGCGATTGCCTCTGCAAATATTTTTAGCCGCGACATCTGGAGGGAATTCATCTCACCAAACGCCGATCCGGAGAACGAATCGAAAATGGCAAGGTATTTTGCGATCGCAGTGATTATTTGTGCTTTGGCATTTATTTACTTTTTGCCATTGAAATACGCAATTGAACTGCAGCTTCTTGGGGGGATGTGGATGATTCAGGTTCTTCCGGCCGTAGTCTTCAGCTTATTCACGCGATTCTATAACGGATGGGCCCTCTTGGCCGGTTGGTCGATCGGATTTCTACTAGCCACTCATTATGCTTTAGCTAACCATCTAGTCGGCGCCATTTATGCATTTCATTTTTTTGGGTTGACGGTGCCGTGTTATATTGCGCTCTGGACTCTTGTCGTGAATGTCATTATTTCGACGGCGCTGTCCCCAATATTTCATGCGTTTTGGCCGGATCGGATTCATGATATCACGATGGAATCGGACTACGTGTGACGGAGGCTGTTCGGCGGATGTACGCTTGCTTGGAATCTGCCATTGTTCCACTGATGGCATTGAAACGCGGCGACTGCTAGCGGCTAAAAATGGCATTATCAGCGCGGATTTGGGTTATTATCTATTCGGCGTGCGCTCACGGCGTTTTGGCAGTCTCGGTATCTTCTCGCGTTGTTAGTTGATGTGCTTAAACTAGCTAACGCTTTGCACGGGCCAAGCAGAAGGCATCAGCTTTAGCATTGGCTGAGGGATAGGAAGGCCTCACATGGTAGGCGATGGGCGATTTCCCACGGTGGTCGAGCGTTGCCTCATCACGTCAACTCATCGATTCCCGGCGCCTCCCGTTCCGTGGATCGACGAAGATCACCAGCCCGCCGCTTTTTCCGCTTTTCGTGGTTGGGAAAAACAAGCAACCGTCGGGTTGTTCGGGCGTACCGGTGGGCTTTCTTGCCCGGTCACCCCGCACGACGGATTTTGGTTAGGGGGGCGCGGAACGCGTTTCGTGGAACAACCGTCACGACTGACGAGCGACGCGGGGATACCTAGCCCCCTGTGAAAAATTGAACTTTGCTGGTTTGATGCTGAATTTTTGATACGGGCAATATTGGGATTTGCAAGATGTAGGGGATGAAGGCGCAGAACCCTTGCAAAATTGTT
>JAJZBH010000063.1 GCA_021799015.1 Pseudomonadota bacterium | reverse complement strand
GCCGACCGGCGATGGCACAATCCTTGCCCCGGTGCGGAAACATGCAACGCGGCCCAGATGTCAGGTCAGGCTAAAGCGCCACATCGGGCGCTCCTTGAACTAACTCGATAGTTCCCGTTCACATCCGATACCTCGCTCATGTCAAGCGAATCGTGGACTTGACCCCCTTGGGCGAACTGAAGAACTGCCCCTTTCATTGCGATACAGCTTCGGTTGTCTTGAGCGCCGTGCCGGTCGTCTGGTACGGCCGGATCGGTAGCCTAGCCAGCAACTCCGCTGAGTGTATCGGACACGGCGGTCGCACTTGATCGAAGATAACGATGAATTCCATGCGCCGCCGCACGCCCGTCGCGTATCGCCCAGACAGCGAGCGACGGACCACGCGACAGATCCCCCGCGGCGAAGACGCCCGGCAGGTTTGTCGCGCCCGTATCCGGGTTTACCCGCACGCTCCCTCTCATCGTAGTAGCCAAGTCGCTGGCGCCGAAAAATCCGGGCAGTTCGGGCCGATTGCCGATTGCGGAAATCACGAGTTCAGCGTCGATCAATCGGCACTCGATATTGTGATCCGTGTCATCGCGCACACGGACAGTCAGCACTCCATTCGAGCGTTGGATGCACGAAGCAGGCTTGCCTTCCATCATCATGACGGTATTCGGGCGATAAGCTGACGGCTCAGCCCGCCAAAGAACCTGTACCCCTTCTGCCAAGGCCTTATCCAGCTCGCGACGTGAGCCCGTGCGGTCGAGTTCCCCGCGGCGATAAAGACAAATCACACCGCAACTGCCTTGGCGAAGCGCGGTGCGGACACAGTCCATCGCCGTGTCACCACCACCAACGACGACAACGCGCCGGTCGCACGCGTTCACTGTTTCCGGAGCATCAAGTAAAGTTGCGGCTGGGTCTCCCATGCTCGCGATCAGGTATGCCAGACCGTCGACTACGGTACCACGTTCCGCGCCTGGCAGCGGAAGATGGTTCGGTCGGTAGGCACCAAGTGCTAGCAACACAGCATCATGACGCTGCCTGATCTCGGACAGCGTCGCATCAAGACCAAGCGCGAAACGGCCAACAAAAAGTACACCCGCGCGGAGAATATGATCGCAGCGGCGCACAATGACGTTCTTTTCGAGCTTGAATCCAGGGATACCAAACCGCAACAAACCACCTGGAGCTCCATGTCGATCGTAAAGCGTGACGGCGTACCCCATGGCACGCAATTCCTCGGCTGCGGCCAGCCCCGCTGGGCCCGCGCCCACAATGCCGACGTGCTGAGCCCACTCGGCGCGTGGCATGCGTGGGCGGACCCATCCCTGTTCAAACGCCAGATCGCCGAGAAACTGCTCGACGGCCCCAATCGTGACCGTGTCGTGCCCCGCCTGTTCCAAAGTGCATGCCCATTTCGCTTCGCACAACCGGTCTTGCGGACAAATTCGGCCGCAAATCTCAGGCAGATTATTCGTGGTTTCGGCAAGGCGGTACGCTTCCTCGAAGCGTCCTTCCGCCGCCATCCGCAACCAGTCCGGAATATTGTTGTGTAAAGGACAATAGACATGGCAGTACGGCACGCCGCACTGCTCACAACGCGATGCTTGGCTCATTGCCTCCTGATGGGTAAAGCGAGCCGCGATCTCACGGAAATCGCCTAATCGTTCACGAATCGGGCGCTCCTGCGGCGAGCGACGACCAATATGCACGTAGCGCTGGTTTTTGTCGGCCATTTTTGTCCTGCGATCATTGATCTCCGCTGCCCAAGCGGAAGCCAGTTTTGCAAACCCGCCAACGCAGAGTTGGGCACCGAAGGTCTGCTTTGTCGGGCCCACCAAGCCATATTGGCCACATAGTGAGGCCAAGGGATGGAACCAATTTGTAGTCCGTATTTACGCATTATAAATACTCATTTGTGCATGAATTCTTCTGGAGCCAAGCCCCCGAACACGGCCAGATGCCCCTGCCGGCTTGCCGTCAACATAAAGTGCAGCGCACCGAGCGAACCGGTGCGCAGTGCCAGCATCGCACAACGATAAAAAAAGTCGCCGAATCTATTAGCTTTCGTGTGCAGGTGTCTGATCTTTCCGTATGTCGTTGATGGCCTTTTTGATCGCTTCCTCGCAGTAGGCCGACTGGCCTTATCTGGAAGCCGTACGTTGGTCCGAAGACCCGGTCTGCACAAAATGCGGGACAGTTGGCGAGGCAACTGCGCAAAAATCCCGACCTCGCTATTGGGAAACTCGACCATTGCCTACGAAGGCACAGGCTTCCCGCTTAAACCAACGGGCAGCGGTTGCTCCGCCTTCTTTGGAACCGGCCATTGGACCGGAAAGAGGCTGAATACGCAGGGGCACCCTTCTCTGCCTTTTGTCCACTCTAATTCGCGCGGAACGTTTCCTAGAAGGGCTTTTGCATCGCAATTTTCTGCAATCCATATGGACTTTCGCGCCGGCGCCTTATTGTGAATGACCATCCTTGCCCAACGTCAGTCCACAAACTCAATCTCCGGGAAAACTCCTGATAAAAGCTGCGCTATCATCGCTGTGTCGTTGTTGTTATGAGCGCAAAATATTAGCTGTTGCCACAAGCTCATCCTATGGCCGATTCATGATCCATATCAATCAATGGAATGCGCTTCCCGTGCTAGCTTCCATAGGCACGACAAAAAGTCTCGTAGCGTGGCTTTCACTTCGAGCATATGGGTAATGCAACGCACTAATGAGGTTGTTGCTGACAAGCTGATTGTGGAGCCGCTAGATAAGCCGGCCCGGTCGGGCAAACATATACAGTTGGTGCAGCGATCCACGGTCGTTTTCTCGTGGTTTCTTTCCGGCTTCGGCGCCATAGGATCCACCAATGCCGTGGGAATCCCATTTTCTTCCGTAATCACCGCCGATATCGTTAGGAGTACCGCCTGAATGGTTAATGACGGTTCAAGATCAACCTTGTTGGCGTCATGCTTGTGACCTCGCTAATGAGACCATTCCGGAAGCCACGCCAGTGGCGATAGTCAGAGAAGCTAATCCTGCGAGTGGAGGCCCCGGCCTCGCACCCCGCTGGACGCACGGAGCAAAGGATGGTGTCGGTTGTGCCTACGGCATAGGAAGTAATGTTTGGTTCACGCTTTCCGCCGGCGTCATCACTGAAGTTTACTATCCGACCGTGGATCGTCCGCAGATACGCGACCTTCAGTTTCTGGTTACTGATGGCCATTCCTTCTTTTGTGATGAACGTCGGGACCTTGAGAGCATAACGATTCGCCCAGAACCCGATGCGCTGGGCTTTCTGATCACTAACTCACACCGCGAGCAGCGCTTCAAGATCATCAAGTATGTATTTGCTGACCAACGCCGTCCCTGTGTCCTTGTACGAACACAGTTCCGGCCGGCCGACCCTTTGTGCCAGCAACTGAGACTCTTTGCGCTACTGGCGCCCCGGTTGGAGGGTGGCGGCTGGCACAATACCGGCAACGTCGCTGAAGCAGCCGGCCGTACCATTCTTACGGCCCACAGAGGAAATACGTGGCTAGCACTCGGAGCCAGTATTCCGTTTGTCCGTACATCCTGTGGATACGTCGGCAGCACGGACGGTTGGCAGGATCTGAGTAAAAATTTCGAACTCCAATACGAATTTGACTCTGTAGAAGACGGCAATATCGCCTTGACCGGCGAACTTGACCTGAACCAGGGCTTCGAATTCACGCTTGGGCTGGCGTTCGGCGACAGCCTTCATCGCGCCGTCAGCACGCTGTTCCAATCCCTTAGCGTCCGCCATGCGGAGAACCTCCGACGATTCAATCGCAGTTGGGGAGCGGTGTGCCAAACCGCTTTGCCGCTGGACGGGTATGCAGAGGACACTGGCCAGTTATACCGCGCGAGCCATAATTTGCTGCTGGCCCATGAGGATCGTAACTATCCCGGCGCTATCATCGCCTCCTTGGGAATTCCATGGGGCGAAGTAAAGGGTGGCGACGACCGGGGGGGATATCATCTGGTTTGGACGAGAGATCTTGTCCATGCCGCGACTGGGCTGCTGGCATCGGGCGAGGCAGAACCGGCGCTGCGGGCGTTGATCTACCTCGCTTGCCTCCAACTTCCAGACGGTGGCTTCTACCAAAACTTTTGGATTAACGGAGAGCCGTACTGGCGCGGCATTCAACTCGACGAGGCCGCCTTTCCAATCCTCCTCGCTCACCGGCTGGCGTCAATGAGTGTCCTTGCCGACTTCGATCCATATCCGATGGTGATGAACGCTGCGCGCTACCTAATCCGCAATGGCCCAGTCACGCCACAAGAGCGTTGGGAAGAAAGTAGCGGGCTGTCGCCATCGACGCTGGCCAGTAACATTTCCGCGCTGGTCTGCGCATCGACGTTCGCGCTACAACGCGGCGACGGTCAATCCGCTGCCTTTCTAACCCAATATGCTGATTTCCTGAATGCTCATGTCGAACTTTGGACAGTGACCACTGACGGCACGCTGGTGCCAGGCATTCGTAGGCACTTTATCCGGATCAATCCGGTCGATCCTAACGACCCGCATCCGGACAAAGATCCGAACACGGGCGTTCTGCGGATCGCCAATCGCGCTCCCGGATCACAAACTCTTTTTCCTGCAAAGGACATTGTCGATGCCGGCTTTCTGGAATTCGTCCGATATGGCATCCGCCTGCCGAATGATCCTTTGGTCGAGGATTCCTTGCACGTAATAGACGCCATCCTAAAAGTAGAAACGCCAGTTGGCTCATGCTGGCACCGCTACAATCACGACGGTTATGGTGAACGCCCCGACGGAAGCCCGTTTCAAGGATGGGGCTGCGGGCGGGCCTGGCCATTGCTCGCAGGAGAGCGTGGCCACTACGAGCTGGCCGCTGGTCGCAATGTCCGTCCGTTTATCGCCGCGATGGAGGGATTCGCGACCCGGGCCGGATTATTGCCTGAACAGGTCTGGGACCAGCCGGATCAGCCTGAAAACCACCTTCGTCTCGGTTATCCCACTGGAGCCGCCACCCCGCTGTTATGGGCCCACGCCGAGTATATCAAATTACTACGATCGGCCGCCGACGAAGTTGTATTCGATCTGATCCCCGATGTTGCCCAACACTTCGCGTCTTCCCGCCGCCAGCCACCATTCATCTGGAAATTCAATCGTCAGATTGTCTCGATCAAGCCACCAGGCATCCTTCGAGTTGTCGCAGAAGCGCCCTTCACACTGCGTTGGTCTTTTGACGAGTGGAACACGATTGGCGACCTCACCTCCACTAAAACCGGCCTTGGCATGCATTTCGCCGATGTCGATGTCCCCATCCACCAAACAACGCCCTTACGATTCACTTTCTTTTGGAACGCGCTAAGGCAATGGGAAGGATCGGACTTTGAAATCCGCATGGTGGTGCCGAAGTGACCATCTTTCTGAGACAAGGAGCGCGGTAATATGAGCCTTCACCTAGGCAGCGTCGCGCCCGATTTCGCCCAGGACTCCACGCAGGGCACTATTCGATTCCACGAATGGATTGGCGGCAAGTGGGTAATGTTTTTCTCGTTCCCTCACGATTTTACGCCGGTCTGCACAAGTGAGCTGGGTGTTGTTGCTAGACTTGGGCCAGAATTCGCTCGCCGCGACTGCAAAGTTATCGCGGTGAGCGTCGACACCGTCGATCTGCATCGCCGGTGGCTTATCAATCTAAAAAACACCCAGCACGTGGACATCCAATTTCCGATTCTGAGCGATCGGAATCTCAAGGTTTCCGGCCTCTACGACCTGATTCATAAAGAATTGAATGAGGAAGTCACTGTACGTGGCCTGTTCGTCATTGATCCCCAGAAACGCATCCGCGTTTCCATGTACTATCCTGATACCATTGGCCGTAACTTTCGTGAAGTGCTGCGCGCAATTGACGCCTTGCAACTGACCAACAGCCACTCGTTACTCACGACTGATCGATCGGGCGACGATGAAAACTCTTCCTTGAGATCGTAATAAACGGAGCAAAAACAATTAGGGTATGGGCTTCGTCGTCTAAACTGACCCGCTGTCTACCAGGCGTTTACAGCCACGCACTTCCGGACGGAAACACGACCTGTGGCCCCCATGTTCCTGCCCTTGACATTTCTGATCCCTCTTTTTCGAAAACGCACCAATCGTCCACTCAACTCCTGATTAACCCTCGCGCCCACTATTCACCAAAACTACACCGAGCGAACCGCCTCATCCTTTTTAACCAGCGCCCCCGCTGGCCTCACGACCGGTCCATCACCCCTCGTCTCCATATTGATGTTCCGGCGCTCCACAGTTTCCAATCCCTTTTATTCCGTCTTTGTTGCTCGTGATGTCAACGCTTCAAAACAATTTCCCCATCCACAGGCAAAACCAGCCTACGTTAGCCCCCAAACGCAGAAACGTACCGAAATTCTTCGTTTGCTGCAGACATTTTGATGGGTCCTCATCACTGGTGCGGACGACCACGCTCGCGCCGGTATCGCCGTCTGCTCCCAAACCACGTCCATAGTTAGATTGTGGGCCACTTTAGATAGCGATGTTTACTCTACCGCTGACGGTCGCGATCCAGGAAGGATGCGCCCGCCGAGGACTCGTAACAGCAAAACAACCTGCTATGGCCGCCAAAACATTCTTTTGCCGCCGAATTTCTCTCTCTGTAGCAAGTTTGGTGCTCGCCGCCACTACCATCACTATCGCCATTGAAATCGGCACGGCGGCCTCGGCTGCAACCCTCCTACGCTCTGTCACGCTCGTTGTACCAAACCCGGTCTTACGTTGATATCCTGACTTTGAAGGCCTTCACCGCTCATCGCGTGTATGCTGCGTTCTCAAATGGTCTTCCATTTTTCTACTCAGCCGCATAGTGCCCACACTCATCTCTCCGCCGGAAAGCGGGGGGTGAATTCCTCGTTGTGAACAACGTTTGCCCATCGGTCGCCCCCATTTTTGCTGTTATCTTTCTTATTGCGCCTGTTATTTGTACACCATCTCTCCTTAGCTGTCCTTTCCCCAAACCACCGAAATGACCGAAAACACGCGCAATGTCCGCCTCGCCTCCTTTCAGCTTGAATGTCCACGCTGATACGACGAGAACGCACCTTCTATGGTGTCATTACAATTGTGATCTTGGTCGGATTGGCGCGACATTTCATCGATGTCGGTCTTTTCGGGCATTGGCGGTCGCTGCGACGGTCAATGTTGCCCTTGCTACTCCGTTGCCTCCTTTCATTATCTTTATCGCCAACGGTACGGTCATCATCGATGAGTTTACGGGTGCGGGGATTTTCGACCGTCTTGTTGGTGGTACTACCGTTTTTCCTCATGTGCCCGTCGGAAGCCAGCGTGTTCGAAGCGTGTTGCGGATAGGAAGGTGAGACACCCGGCGGCACGCAACACAAAAGGTTTGTTTGCGTAGTCTTATCGTAGCTGATCAGAGATTCTTCTCAAGTTACCCTCTGTGTGTATAATCGCAACACTAAGTTACGGAGACAAATGGAGACGCACACCTGTAGAAAAGCACTCGTGATGCTGGCTCAATGCTCATTGCCTTAACGGCACCCGCAAAAGGTGCTTCTGTTATAGCCGAAATCAAGACTTTTTTCGGTCCCGGCTGCGTGTTCCAAGGTCGCGCGCAGCCAGCTCATTATCGAACCGGCTGAAGCCGTGGCCGCAATCCACGATATTTAGGCCGCTCCTCGCGAGTTGGAAAAGCGCTTCCGTGGCTGCGTCGTCGTTGTTCTGGCGTCGGGAGCAAGTATTAACGGCCCGCCTGTGTCACCGCTGACGGAAAACACGTTAGCGTTTAGGTGGAGCTTTGTTGATAACGGGCAACGTTTTCGAGCTGCGCAAGGCTAAAGAGCATCGGGTGTTCCCGGTGGTGGACGGAATTGATCATTGTTATCTCTCTGATTTTACCTTCGCCTACGGCAGCGATAAAGACGGCAGGTACACGCCACGTACATTCCTTGCGCAAAACAGTTATACTTGTTTATGCAATTAATGGGACTTTTCGCTTTGAGCCATGCGTGACCAGCCAGACACTGGTGCCGGTGTGGTCCAGCATATGTCATGCAGTCTGGTTTCCTGATTGAAGCGCAAACGAGCTGGCTGACGGTGCGTGGTTTGCTGACGCTACAATATCGATATCCACCCGCAAATTACAGATTACCCATCAATAGGGCGTAGTGTTTCGCGGGGTCCCACCCTAAAATTGCTCCGATGCAATGAATGTTGCTTCGTTACTTTAAGCTATTTCGGACGCGCGATGGACACGCAAAAATATGAAATTCAGCGGTTCACTCGTGGTCTATGTAGAACGCATTCCGGATTGCCCCGGCAAGGCATCGAGCGTTGGTGAAACATAAAAGTTGGCGCAGCTGCGCCCGATGCTACTGGCATGCAAATCTTTCCATAGCCGGCGCGATCAATAGACACCGAAGGCACGGCATCTATTCGCAACCCGCCTCCCGGAAGAAGCAGCGGTGAACTCCGCCTTCGGACTTTGGACTTTATACAGTATCTCTTGATATTCGCGCACCGCTCGTGAGGTTAGCGGGCCATCGGAATATCGAGATTTGTTTTGCCCATTCTACCTCGATCGGCAATAAACACGCACAACACCAGCGTTGGCTTACGATGGGTACTGGGTCAATCCATAACGTCGTCGCGGTACACACCTAAGTGTCTCCGGGACCTTTCGCCGGATGTTCCGATTCTGCAGCTCTTTTTTGCGAGCCACGAAGGCATGGGCACTGATGTGCTCCGAAACGTGGGCTACTCAACAGAACTCAGCCGGCGCTTTGAGGATGGCTGACGACCGGGGTGGCCAGCTTCCTGGTCGTTGTTGCCTGCGCTCTGGAGCGGGAACGATTTAAATTGATTCGCTTATTGAAACACAAGTCGCTATTCTCGTCTCTGGGAACAAAGAACGGTGGAGGGTGCGAATGCCGGACAACCCAAGCCCGAAATTGCGAGAGCGGGTGTATGCGCGTGCGGGCGGCAGATGTGAATGTCGACTGAGATCATGTGGCCACCTAGGGCATTGCAGTTCTGCGCTGCGAGATGATTGGATCTTGTACCGCACTAATGCTAGTGCCCCGTACGTGCTCAGCAACGTCATTGGACTATGCCATGCTTGTCACAGCAGCCCGTCCACGTATGGTGCGCGAAGACAATAACGTGCCCAGGCCGCCCTTCCCAGATCGACGCTGCGCAGTTCTCCCACTAACTCAGACGCGCCCCTTTAAAGCGCTTGACATTAGGCAGATCTCTTGATCACTGCAACCAGGGTGTTCCAGACTTTTGGCCACGGAATCGCTCGGCCATCACAAAACTGCGGCAATGGGCAAAGAGCGACCCGGTGCTCGTCTCTGTGACGAGCGCCGCTTTGCCGCGATTTGGGATGCATCCGGTCACCATACGGCGCTAGCTTTGCCGTGCCCCAGCCCGTCGTGTCGCGGGACGCCTTCTCTTGCTTCCTAGGTGATGTGCCCGCGTCCATCACGTCGAACTCGACGGCGATGAGGATCGGAGCGGGGCCTCGGCCATCATGACCCCACCGTCTATTCCTGCATGATCTAGAGCTCACGATGGGCTTACACGACTATGTCGCATGGTTGCACAAACTCTTCTACCCTACCAACGTCTTTTCCTTAAAAGACCCCTAGAACATAATTTCGGTCTGCAATCGGCTGGCTAAAGCACTCCGGTTCCCGGGCAGGCACTGGAAGCAATTTTGTCGGAAGCACTTACGTGACTGAACAGTCACCCGATTGCACCGGAATGCACACAAGCCAAAGAATATGGGCGAATTTTCCTTATGCCCGATGATCTGGAGGATAGGGCTACTCTCGCTGAGCACGTCACGGTTTGGCCCGAGGCATCACACCCCACGATTACTTCACGAACGTCACAAGTCAGCCCGCGCCGCGGTAACAAGTTTGCCATTTCTCTCGTGCGAATCCCGCATCATGGACAGTCTCATATGGAGATCATCATCGCGCACGGAGGGTAACAGCGCTTTTATCCGTTCTATCAAACAGGCCCGGTTATGATTGAGAAACTCTAGCCTTTGCGCCAAATCGGGCTTTGACATCGCCTGGTTAAAAACGGTGTCTATTTTATTTGATGCGGCGCCACCACGACCGAGAATCGCATTCGTAAGCACACCGCACCAACGCACCTCATCCTGATGAATCAACAGGATTAATCCGCGCAAATGGTCTGGCGCTTCCGAAGCGCTGGCAAGCGTGACCCGTGCATGAGAGCGTTCGGCCTCAAGCAATTCATTCAGTGCCTTTAGCAGTTCAGAACGTGAAAGGAAACCCATATAAGAATCATCAACGTGAGCAGAAAAACATACCGGAGAAGCTGACTCGACGATAGCCGCAGGCACCATATTGTCAACCGATAGTAGAGCCACGGCGTGCGCCGCAATATTTTTGACAAGTTCCGCCGCACTAACGATACGCGATACCCGCCCAACACCTTCACCAGCATATAGAGCCATCGCTTCAAAATCTCCTGTCATAGATGCCAATGGCGAATCGGTGCTAAACAAGTAAATTGGTCTCTCCCCTTCGTAGCCGATCACTATACGAGCCCCCATAAAGGCATCTCCTCGCTCACCATTCGTCACACTATTTGCTAAAACTCTAACCATCGCTCCACGAGGCCAATTAATATGAAACATATCCGTCAAAACAGTGGCGGTGGCGTTTGATTCAATGAGGCGCCGCTTATGGTACGGATGCGCAAATGCTTCTTCAGTCGCGACAAAAGCCGTCCCAAACACGCCACCTTGTGCTCCCAGAGAAAGGACCGACGCAAGATCGGCACCATCTATCAGGCCTCCCGCGGCAAGCACAGGTAGCCGATTTTTTGCGACGAGTTCTGGAAGCAGGTCCTGCAGTCTCTGCCTGCCTTTGACGTGCCCACCGGCCTCAACGCCTTGCGCGATTAGGATATGGGCACCCGCTCGCTCCGCGGCCCGCGCTTCTGTTCCATCGCCGACTTGGCATACAACAATCGTTCCGGCCCTGCGAAGCCGGCCAATGAGCGCTTCCGGGACATCCCAGAACAGTTCAATCGCAGGAACTTCCAGATCAAGACAAGCCGAAATTTGTTGCTCCAGCAGCACAGGATCGGTCGCCGCTGGAACCAGATTAACTCCGAATCGGTCAACGCCTCGCTCCCGCAGAGTCTTCACCTCGGATTGGATCAAGTCTACCGGCTCGCGGATCATGCCAAGGAAGGCAAAACCTCCAGCCGCACTGACGGCCTGGACAAGATCATGCCGTGATACCCCACCCATCCCCGCGACGACGATTGGAAGAGAACACCCAAGAAGGTCACAAACGGGCCTGCGGAGAGCGTCAAACATTCTTGCCTCCTTGATAGCTTCTACCATCTCTCCCAAAGCGCATCGCGATTGGCTGCCCATCAACTCGCAACACTACCCGTCGGATTTGGCACTCACAACCCGCCTCTTCCGGCAATTTAAAAAACGATGTCGTGTACGGGCGTCGACTTAGATCCAGGCAATAGGCGTCAACTATACAACGAAATATCCTACGACGTTGCTGCACAATCAATGCCATCACTTGCCATCGGCGATATGCTCGCGATCCCGTTCCAATAGAGACTATTGCCAGCAATCACAGCAACACGACATTAATCATACTGTACCAAATGATCCTATTTCCCAGCCAATAAGTCAGCAAGTACAACAGCGTTATTATGTTCAATATCGCGCGCGGCGAACAAGAGTGTTACCTGTCCCGCGTCGCATAGAGCTTTCAGGCGTTCAAACGGTTCGCGATTGGTCTCAAGTTCAGCGCGATAGCGCGTTCTGAATTCCCCCCACCGCTGCTGATCGTGGCCAAACCACTGCCTCAATGCATTGCTTGGCCCGATGTCTCTTATCCAAAAATCAATTTTTGCATTCTCTCGTGTGATTCCTCGGGGCCAAAGCCGGTCGACAAGCACGCGCGTTCCGTCATCGGGCAAAACGTGTTCGTAAACACGACGAATGGTGATATTTGGCTGATTCATTACCTGATATTCGACCCTTCTGCCATCGCAGGTCAAAACGGAAAGCGCGCACGACCGCGTCCCTAAATATTTTACCTCATCTTGTGTCTAGCTACTAGCCTCAGGAGCACCTAAGTTGGACATTTATGCCAGCGATTGTTGCATCGAATACCAAGGCCCGCATTTGTAAATCCGGCTAAGATAAGAGCCATTTGGCAATACTGATCCGTAAGTTACGTTTTACGAACGCAAGACGTCTGGCCCACTGCATGCACTCAGAATGCGCGTCCACCAGCGACGTGGAGATAAACGTTACATTTAGGGTACCGCGTAAACTTTCACTTTCCGACCTATGACGAATTATCTCACTAAAATGATGGCTGATAACCACCAGAACAGACCACACGGGTCCGGGCGGGTTGATCGCGGCTGCCACCGCGATGGTAAACGATGGTTCTTTGACAGGTGACAATGCTCTTTGGAAATCGACGCAAGCTAGAATAACACGAACCTGAAATTAATGCCGCCACCGCATGCAAACGCCCGGCTGTACCTGCCAGATTTCCCTGATCCTACGGGCGGCGTCAAATCGCTATTTTTCCCAGTTTCAAAATAGCGGGATCCGCACTAGGAGAACGGGAGAAAAAGAGCTGGCCTTTGATCGGCATGCTCTTCTACAGCTTCCGTTGGAATCCGGCCAAATCCCGCCTTGCCCTCGCGTCTGCGCTATAGCTCACCCAATTACGCGCTGATACGCCAGCAACGATTTCCGCTTTCCGACCCGCAGGGCGGTTGGAGAACGACAATTGTGGGTGCTTTGCCACGGACCGTGGACCAACGACCAGTGTCGGCACCTGCTTGAGCCAATGAACAGCAGGGCCACCTTCGCCTGCCAAAGTCGATCCATCCCGCGCACCGCTATCGCACCACTCGCGAAGTGCTGGACCATGCCGGTCGTGTACAAACCGCCACCTCGCAAGAATGCTAAGAAACGATATAGGCACGCAGGGTGTTGATTTCCAATTCTGCGTCTTCAAGCTGAGCCTTTACGAGATCACCGATACTCACAACCGCGACAAGCGCGCCCTCTTCAAAAACCGGGAGATGACGACAACGTTTTGTGGTCATCAACAACATTGCTTCCAAAACTGTAGCGCTCGGCGTACAAGATGCCACAAGGCTCGTGGCCAAATCAGCGACTGTTCGTTTCGCGATATCCTCGCCAAGTTCACCCACGAAGCGCATGATATCGCGCTCTGAGAACATGCCGATCATCACTCCCTGCTCGTTGACGACCGGCGCTGCACCGATGCGTTTGGTGGTAAGGAACTTTGCTGCTTGCGGAATCGGCTTATGGCCGTTCAGGACAATTGCGCCCCAACCCTTTTGGTCGAGAACCTGATGAATGGTTGTCATGACCTACTCTCCACGCTTGTGTGCCGGGCGTTATTGAAACACTCGCTTTTGTCAGCTTACGACAAAGCGCTTCTGGCCCCTTTTGAGAGTGACTGACCCCGCAGGTACACGCCGAGCGTACGCCCGCAGCCAAAATGCGCGAACAATCACCCCAACGATAAATGCACTATACACGGTTAAGACTTGAAGAGATAGAATGCTAACATCGAATCACTGTCTCCAGCCATGCAAAATGCGCGGCAAAAGAAGGCTGGCTTGGTATTTTATGGAAATTCAGAAAGATTCAGAAGCAGTTGGGTGTGAGGTGAGGAGACAAATGGGCACCTCGATCTACCTGGTGGATTTGGGGGTGATGGCGCGGTGACCGCCTGATGGGCCGTGGAAGGCGGGTGAGCGGCTCATTGTCGGCCATTTTTCATGCTCGGTCTTTGGATTTTGGGCGA
>JAJZBH010000062.1 GCA_021799015.1 Pseudomonadota bacterium | reverse complement strand
GGTCTGAAGGTAATAGCCAAGAGCGGATGGTTTGCAGCACGGCCATCAGGCACCGAGGACATCTACAAGATCTACGCCGAAAGCTTCTTGGGAACGGCTCATCTGCACCGCGTGCTGTCAGAAGCACAGGCTATCGTCGAATCTGCCTTAGCTGGTGAGGGAGGCGATTAAGAATAGTGTGGCGCAAACGATCGACGGACATAATGACCATGAAAAATCCAACTAGGAATACTATTGCTCGGGCGGCTAAACTGATACGCCGAATCGCGATCCTCGTTCAGATCATTGGTTGAATCTGCGTTTGTCACGGATGACGTCGCTGCACGTGCGTGATAGTGATGGGGCTCATCTCAGGGAACCAGCCCGTACGCTGTTCACAGTCTCGAGGATAGCGCCCTCTCGTCGGCTGCGAAAGAATATTTGAACATGCCCGCACAATCTTGGTTTGTATCGAAACCCTGCAGAGCGATGTTTTGAGTTTGCCAAATACTTGCTTGATGGGGTTCAAGCCTGAGCTGTAGGGCGGCACGAACAGCCGCTTGGCACCAAGCCTCACGACTCGCTTTGCGCACCACTACCGGGTTTTTTTGGCTGTTGCGATTGGTGAGGTTGCCGCCCCTTACGGCATCGCCGTACCTAAGTGGTATCGTTACGCATCAGCTGAAAGGAGACTTTCATGGCGGAAGTTAGCATGATCAGGCTCGATCTGGCGAAAAACGTGTTCCAGGCGCACGGCGCACCGGCATCAGGAGCTGTAATCCTTCACAAGAAGCTGCGCAGTGGCTAGGCTCTGGGATTTCTCGCCGCTATTATAAGCCGGCTTTTGCAGGGTCGCCACCCAGGCTTGCCCTAGCGGCCACTACTGAGCCCGCAAGATTGCTAAGGTGAGACCTGAGGTACGGATCATTGCATCGGACTAAGTAAAACCTTCGTCAAGCGCCAAAAGAACGATGCGGCAGATGCAGAAGCGATCTGCGAAGCTGTACAGGGTCTGACCGTGCGTTTTGTGGCACAATGATCAATGAGACGAGGGCAAAAATCAAATCATGTATGCGCGTCTTCGAGCTAATAAAGGTGTCTTGGCAACGGCGGGCGGCCAAACCCGACATGACCTTTAACCCTAACGCGTCAGTTGCCAAAGCTACCACGCAGGAGGTATCGCTGCACCGCGTTTCGTCGTTTGGGACATGATGCTGCGCCGGTATCGGCACGTACGCGCATTCCATGGCAGTAACGATGCGACTCACGGAAGAACTGAGCAATGATGACAGCTAAGGCGATCGACTGTCTATTTTTGGACATCGGGGGGGTTCTGCTCTCCAATGGCTGGGATCATCAGGCCCGAAAACGGGTTGCCATGCAGCTCGGACTAGATTTAGCGGAAATGGAAGAACGTCATCACCTTACTTTCAATACGTATGAGGAAGGAAAGTTAACCTTAGACGAATATTTGCGCCGGGTAATTTTCTATCAAAAGCGATCTTTTGCTCCCTCACAGTTTCAAGATCTTATGTTTGCGCAATCAACGCCCTACCCAGAAATGATTGAACTGATTACTCGGCTGAAACTCAAACACAGTTTAAAGGTGGCTGCCGTCAACAACGAAGGTTATGAGCTAAACGCCCACCGGATTCAAAAATTCAAGCTGACCCGGCTCATGGACTTCTTTATCTCCTCCTGCTTTGTCCATATTCGCAAACCTGACGCAGACATCCTACGGCTTGCCCTCAATATTGCCCAGGTACGGGCTACACAGGTCATCTACATAGAAAACACACCGATATTTGTTCAGATTGCCGAAGAACTGGGAATTCGCTGCATTCTTCATACGGATTACGAAACTACACGTGAGAAGCTGGCTCTACTTGGATTGCGGAGCGATATCGCCGAAAATAGGATAAGCAATTAACGCTATGTCATGGCGTTCGGTACCGCTTGGGCCAATATTTCCCTTATGAGGACCTTTCCCCGGAACGGCACCGATTGCCCGACGAATGGAGTCAGACAGGATGATCAGAAGAGACTCAACGAAGAAGGAGATCATCGTAATATCGAACGAGCACGAGACGACCCCAAAGGCAGTGGGTAGTTGCCGTTGCCGCAGAATCAAGGTCCCATCTCCTATGGAGTGCGGGATGCAGGTGCCCAGCGGCCAAAATGCCGGTTGAAGAGGTGGCGCGAAAGCCATGCTCGATAATGCAATATGTGATCTTGGCGTCGAAAGCCATGACACCAGCGCATTCTGGAAAGCTACCTCCCACTGTGCTAATGATTAATTAGGGGGAAGCGAGCGTTGAGCGCGCAAGCTACTGGCTGGCGCCCGCTTCTAGGTCGATACGACCCAAGCCGACGACGCCAGATGACGCGCCTTAGGCTGCAGTGTATCCTGAGAGTTTGTCGTGCTTCAATAGTGTTCGGCCATACCGTGAACGCAACATAGAAGGGAAGCTGAACCGGAGCCAAAACATGAGCACATCTACCGAGTATTATGATACCCTGACGGCAGTCGTTTTTCCGTAAAAGGCCGCAGGGCTTCCAAAGGCGGTCAGGCGTTGGTGGAGGGGGTTGGATTCGAACCAACGTAGGCGTGCGCCAACGGATTTACAGTCCGTCCCCTTTAGCCACTCGGGCACCCCTCCGCCGTTCGTATTCTGCGATCGAGCGGGCATTGTCAACGGCCACAGCCTCGCGATAGACAACAACCATGGAACCTGTTGACCCACGCCGAAAGCATGGCAAAGCAAAGCCTCGGAGCCACAAGCACGCCTCCCCCCCTTACCAGAAACGTGGTGAAGGGGAGCGCTCGCCAGCACCACATTCCTCCATCCGTTCCGACTCTTCGAAGCGCAATGACGGCCATGGCCGCCCCCGCCATGATGGGCCGTTTTGGCTGTACGGATTTCATGCAGTCGAAGCCGCCTTAACCAATCCCGCACGACGGCTGCGCCGCCTCGTACTTACCGAAGAAGCCGAAGCTGTCCTAACCGGGCGGCTCCCGAAGCCTTGGGCAATTCCTGGGGAGCGGATCGACCGTGATCGTCTCGATCACATACTTGGTCGCGGTATCGTCCATCAAGGTATCGCTTTACAAACCGACCCTTTGCCAGGGGCTACTCTTGCCGATGCACTCAAGCGTCCGGGACCAGTTCTCGTGCTCGATCAGATAACCGACCCACGCAACGTCGGAGCCATCCTTCGCTCTGCCCAAGCCTTTGGTGCGCCGTTGGTGATTACACAGGATCGCAACGCACCTCACGAAACTGGTGCCCTTGCCAAAGCCGCATCGGGTGCACTTGAAAACATTCAACTAATTAGAACCACCAACATTGCGCGAGCGCTAATCGCACTTAAGGCGTCAGGACTCTGGATAATCGGCCTCGATGTAGCGGGGAAAACTCGGCTGAATAGATCGACGCTCGGCGGCAGACGCGTAGCGCTAGTCCTTGGGGCAGAAGGCGAAGGCATGCGCCGTCTGACGCGCGAAACGTGCGATGAGTTAGTTTTTCTTCCGATGCCGGGAGGTATGGAAAGCTTAAACGTTTCCTCTGCAGCAGCGATAGCTCTCTATGAAATCACCCAGAACTAACACATGTCACATTAAATATTTAGTCCACCGTCAGGCCTCCGATATGCCCGTTATAGGGACTCCGTAACGGACGACGCCTGGTACCATTAAGAAACGGGCCTCATGCCCTTCACAACACGTCAAATTAGACGGCGTTCGCACTCAAACATCATGACCCCCACCCCTTCACTCAGATTTCTGGTCTAAAACTCATCCTAGCGTAGTATGGAAATAAGAACTCGTAGCCTATCGGAATTAGGTAACAAGCAGGTTTTACAATATCGAGATAAGCGTGTAAGCTTTCTCTGGCCAAAAATTGGCGTATCGCGAGACGCGCCTGATGTCATCATTTGGCTAAAACACCGATCGTAACGTCTGACAGTTACCAAAATCCTTCGGATCACGTGCCATACCGCACCGGCAGCGCTGTCGTTTGATTTTGGTTATTTGTTTACTCTCGATTTCCGGCATGACAACCGCAAGAGAATCCCGCGCACCCTCTCATGACTTTTGGGGTCAAAGCACGAAGCTGAATGCTTTTTGCACCAATACAGCTCGCCGTATTATGGAGCGCTCCTCGATTTCGAACGACAGCATCCGCTCTCAAACTCAGGATTTCATTTTTGCCTTCTGGGTTTGTTCGTCGCGTCATCCTAGGCGCTTCCATACGCCTGCGCCCTAGCAACAAACTCCATGCGGAATGCCCACAGGGCCTTCCTCGGCAAATGTTCCAACTTATGGAACAGAAACCTCGTTGCTTTTTCGGGAACCCTCACAATTGGCAAAACTGGCACACACTAGTCGATCGTGCGCGCGAATGGTATGCTGAACCTTAATGCTGAACCCAAGGTCTTTACTTTCCGCCGCTTCCAGACATGATCAAAGCGCCCTAATAGAATTTCTGCGCTTTGGCTCCGTCGGCGCCGGCGGATTCTGTGTCGATACAGCGTTCGTCTACATGATGCGAGCTTCGATCGGTCTCTACGGCGCTGGCATAGTTGGCTATTTTGCCGCGGCCACTGTTAATTGGGCCCTTAATCGCGCATGGACGTTCCGCTATCGACGTCATACCCCGCCGCATGTTCAGTGGACCCGCTTTCTAGCGGTGAATCTCATCGGATTCAGCCTCAACCGCGGCATGTACGTGTTCCTTGTCGCGACAGAGGTCACAGCGCGCAAACAGCCGATTCTTGCCGTCGCCGCCGGTGCCGCGGTGGGTTTTGGCGTTAATTTTATTTTATCTAGATCTCTGGTATTCCGTTAGCTAGTAAACCCTATCGGATCGTCTCTATTTCTCGGTTCAGAAACACCGAAGACCCGCGTTCGACCCAGATCATAGCCGCGTTTGATCGGCCGAAAAGCGGCATTTTTGATCTTTCCTAGGATCTCCTCCCGGTAGGTTCATCAACAGATACGTCAAGCCCAGCAGCTTGGTACTGCCGTTCAAGCGCCTCACTGGCCGGCTCGCGATTCCGCCGTTTGAGCTTTTTCCACTCCCCGCTTACCGCCAATTACCGACCAAACCGAACAACCCAGCGCCGGTACCTGTCGCTGTCAGCGCCGCGTAAGGGTGGCTCCAATTATACAACAGTACCCTGCTCTGACCGGTGCGCCCCAATCGGTCTCCCCCAACGGCATGGCGCCGTGACTCAAGGGCTCTTGAAACCCGCTTCCATCCGCTAATTATCGCCAGATCAAACTACTGGTTTCCGATTTCAACCATTCCGTTGAGGCGGAAAGCGGTCGCGCGTATGGAACAACAATCAGCACCACCCGCCCATGTTTCTCACATTTGTAAAACAGCATTTCCTTATCGCATGCTCATGAAACACACTCTACCTCTTAAATACGAAGAGGACATAAACTACCGCCTTGTTGGATCCATCCGTACCATCTTGCGCCACCCAGAAGTTGCAACTTTGGCTTTTCTTAAGTATCCATCTAGAGGCTCTACGACAAGCCGTTCATGCAGAACAAGATGATGACCGTTGTATGCTTTGACACACCATCGTATAAAAAAAACGATGAATCCGGCGATCTGTAGACAACTCCGGATGAAAAGTAGCCGCCAGTAAGTCGCGTTGTCGCACCAATGTCGGCACCCCTAAGTACCGAGCCAGAATTTCTACGTCTGGTCCTGTCCTAACAATCATCGGCGCGCGAATGAGTACCATTTCCAACGGAATCTCAGAGCCGACATACTCACCCACAGCAACACGCGAGTCAGTCTGCCGCCCGTATGCGTTCCGCTGCACATCAATGTCCAAGACGGCGAGACTCTCCTGCCGAGCAGGCAGTACATTTTTTGCAAGAAGAATACACCCAGCACACGTACCAAATACCGGCTTGACGATACAAAAGCGCTTGATTGCCTCGAACATGTTCGCACGTGAGAGAAGTTTTAAAAGCGCCGTTGACTCCCCGCCGGGAATAACCAGCCCGTTCACATCTCTCAACTCCTGCGGAGCACGCACCAATATAACTTCGCTACCGCTATCCCGTAAAGCACCCTCATGCGCCGCATAGTCGCCTTGCAGTGCCAAGACACCGATTGTACACGACCTCCCCGTTTGCACGCTTTACCAACCTCGCGTCTGGAGCAGTTCGCCCTCTTCTAAGCCCGAAGCAGCGAGACCACGTATCGCCCCTGGGCAGGCTTCACTGGTCTCGGCAAGAATTTTTGGGTCGTCGTAATGTGTAACCGCTTGCACGATGGCTTCTGCGCGCGCCTTGGCCTCACCCAGCTCAGCAAAATTCTGTGAATCTCTCATAAATATTCCTGACCCTACAAAAACGGCTTCGGCTCCAAGTTGCCGAACAAGTGCTGCGTCAGCAGGCGTCGCAATTCCACCCGCTGAGAAATTCGGTACGGGCAGGCATCCCGTCTTCGACACCAGCCTAACCAATTCGTACGCGGCCCCCAGCTCCTTTGCCGCCCCCTGTAACTCATCGTCGCGCAAGACGGTCAAAGCCCGAATTTCCCGTACTATTTGCCGAATATGCCGAACAGCATGAACGACGTCTCCGGTTCCTGCCTCTCCCTTTGTCCTTATCATCGCAGCGCCTTCGGCGATTCTTCGTAATGCTTCGCCAAGATTTCTGGCACCGCAAACGAAGGGCGTCGTAAACGCGTGCTTGTCCACGTGATTAACCTCGTCGGCCGGCGTCAAGACCTCTGATTCGTCAATAAAATCTACCCCAAGCGCTTCAAGCACTTGCGCCTCGGCGAAATGCCCGATTCGACATTTCGCCATTACCGGAATCGATACAGCTGCCATAATCTCCTTGATTTTCCTGGGTGACGCCATCCGTGCGACGCCACCCTCAGCGCGTATCTGCGCAGGCACTCTTTCTAGAGCCATGACAGCCACCGCTCCGGCTTCCTCGGCAATCTTCGCCTGCTCTGCGGATATTACATCCATAATAACGCCGCCTTTGAGCATCTCCGCCAGCCCAGTCTTTAGCCGAAGCGGAGCTCCTCCAAGGCCATCAGTTGCGCCCGAAACCATGCATCAGACTCCTCTCCACTCAACACCCTCTTAGACTACGAGCAAACGCCTGAATTGCAAATGAGCCCCGCCGCAGAGCGACTTCCCGAACGTGCTCTATAGCCCACGAATTTGAACCCGAACTCCATTTTGCAAATACGACGCCCTGATTTTCGCTCTTTTTTTAAAAAGAAAGTTACCAAAAGCGATGGGAAAACTTCAGAATCGCGGAAAAGCCTCATTTCTATTCTCCGCAATTGCAACGCCTTCTATTTCTACCAACCACTCCGGCCGACATACCCGGCCTTTTACTACAACCGCAGGTATACCCGGCAGCCGCTCCGCCAACGTCAAACGAATTTTAGAATAATCTGCAGGATCACGCAGGTAAACGATGACATACATCACGTCATCCAACGTAGCTAAGCCGGCCTTCAAAAGCGCGCAGAAATTTTCGATTGCCCGATCAAACTGCCTGGAGACATCTCCCACATGTACTACCTGGCCGACGTTATCAATACTCGCTGTTCCTGAAAGATACAGATGAGCCCGATCAGAATAGCTGATGCGCGTGCCACGTTCAAATGTCACGTTATAGTCATTGGCCGGACAAAGATAATTAAAGTCATTTAGATACGAAATCTGTTCAGGCAGGAGACCTAAAATCGAATATGCGTCCATCGAAACCATATCGAACCGGTGCGCACAAGCACCCTCAATTCCTGTACTCGCAATAAAATGCGTCTCTGCCGAGAGCCCTTCTTGGAGAAACAACTCTCGCCTACTCGTTACCATCTCATTATAAAATACATCCACATCCTTAACGTAAATCCAGGTGCGAACGCAATTATTCAGCAGAGTTCCGCCGAGACAATCAAGCGTCCCGACAACATCACGAAACACTTCGCGCGTTTGCTGGGACACGGGACTGGGTCTTTCGTTTACCGATGCACATAATCCTGTTGTCCAAAGGTGCGAAAGCCCTCTCTTTTCCACGATTATGTGACGGGGTGTCAGCATTCTCTTAGAAACGCCTAAAGGATCACTGACATGATATGCGAGAAGTGAAAGTTTCGCTTGTGATAATGGTCGTTGCTCCACAAGAGAAATGGCTACCGGCGACCCGTCTTTATCAGCAAACAGCGCGCTACGCTGGAGCAGTTCTCTCTGATTTACAATATCGCTGACAAACAGCCGTCGAAAAATGGCACTGCCATTAGGCAAGCCGAGTTCTCGCTGCGCCTCATCATAGCGTTTTTCAACGTAGGCGATTTGTCCTTCAACTGAGAGTCCATAAGGCGGCTCCACAACGATAAAATGTTCTCCCCCCCCGGGTTCCTGCTGGTAGGACTTTATAGCGACAGTTTCGCTGAATTTCATTCTAAATACTCCATATTCAGAGGCTAATGCCTTTTCGGTACTTATTAAGTAAAAACTTCCACTAGTTCGCAAAATTCGTTAACCACTCCATACCCGCATGTCCATGCAAATAGCCGTTTATAAATGGTATTGGCGCGGCGATCTCCTGCAATTTGGCAAGCCCTTCTTCGGCGTCAAAAGTGCCGTCAAGAACTGCATGATATATTGTTGCAATTTCAACCATATCAAGCGCGTGTGGGGACAAACGAAAATGTGTTACTTCGCTGGCTTGAAGCTCTGCTAGTTCATTTAACAAAGTGACGTGCCCATATGACAGCGTCTGGGTGCCGTTAATCGTTAGTATTGGCCGTCCATTGAGCTGGGCTACTTCCATGCCGTCTACATCTTCACCACACACGAATTGACAATTATCCTTGTGCAAGTCACGCGAGCGTGCATGGTAACATCGCTGCGAAATCGCAAGCGGCTGACGCCCAAATGCGAATACTTCGATTTCAACTCTACTTTTTGAAGCCAACGTCGCGATTGCCGGCGCAGACAGTTCGATTGGAGCGTTAATGCGCACCGCTCCCATCCCGATAAGCACGTCAAGCGTACCTTCATTAAACACGTTTACCAAGGGGCCGGAGACAAATTCTTTTCCATTCAGCAGAGATATGCAAGCCAGATCATTGACTTCGATCAGCTCTGCGGCTTGACAGATAGACGCAATCATGGACACTTCACGGTCGGTCGTGATCAGCGCCGGCGTAGAAAATACGACCTGCTTTCCCGCTCGCTGTAGACGTTCTGCTATGAGCGTCAGATCGTTCTCGAACCACGGGAGACGCTTGCTGCACACCACCTCACCGAGATAGGCACAGCTGATTGGCGATTCGTCAGCCATTCTTGCATAAAAATCGCGGCGTTGTGCGGCAGACCAATGAAACTGCACCGGCCCTAACGTGAGTTTACTCATCGCCACCCCTTCGCGTACGCGCCAAAAGTTTCACGCTGTCCCTCCGCAACGGTTCGTAATACATCCGGCGTTCCCGTCGGTGCCCTGCCATCCGCGAGAGCATCAAGAATGCCACGAAACGCTGACACAACAGTCGCGACATAGTTACGCCCCCGCTGGCGGCCTTCAATTTTCAGCGCCGTTACGCCCGACGCCTTAAGAGCAGAGAGAAGGGGAATGACATTGAGCCCTATAGGCTCCTCAAATATATAGCGTGGACGTCCGCGCACGAGGAATCGTCCTTTACATGGCGTTGGATAGGCTGCGGGCTCGTCACTTCCGAAGCAGTTGATCATAACGTCGCTGAGACACGAAACAAGGCCCCCAGCTTCTTCTCGATACGAGACACATTCAGCGGGAGCACAAACACCATCGCTACTTGGCGAGCGGCCAGTCATATAGGACGACAGAAAGCAACGCCCTTCGACCATGGTTCCAAGGCTGCCAAACCCGAAAACTTCGGCCTCAACACCCGTCTGTCCAATAAGATTTGACACCTCGTGTACAGCCAACACGCGCGGCAAAACGACGCGACTTACGTCAAATTTTTCCATGTAGAAGCGGATGCTAAGGGCACTCGCTGCCGCTGCTTGCACTGACAGATGCCGGCGTAGCTGTGGGTGCTGGCGCATGGTGTAATCAAGAAGACCAAGGTCAGCAACTATCACTGCATCAGCACCGCATGCGGCCGCGTCATCAATTGCGCGATGCCACGACCCAATTTTGCCAGCACGTGGAAATGTGTTCACCGCCACAAAGACGCGGCATCCACGGGCGTGCGCGTAGGCAATGCCAGCACGCAGTTCCTGCCGATCGAAATTTAGGCCGGGATAGTTACGGGCATTGGTACAGTCGCGAAAGCCACAGTAGACACTGTCAGCACCAGCATCAACGGCAACACGTAGCGCTACAGGATTTCCTGCAGGGCACACCAGTTCCAGATAACGCGTCATGTTACTCCAGCAATTCGGTTTCGACGTCTGGCCTGCACTTCAAGCTTGGCCACTCGCTCATTCGTTGCCCGCAACTCGGCGGTAAGTTTGTCATAATAAGCAGGAGGCGAATTCATCTCTTGCCGCCGGGCATGCAAAATCTCATGCTTGCCAATTATGTAGCGTCGTACTTTCCTCAACCGACGTTCCAATATGAGAGCGGCGACTCGAACTGGTCTACGTACGGGTCCAAACATCCCGGCAACCGCTTCAAAAATATCCAACGCTTCGCGCTCGATGGTATTCCGAAGATTTACAATAGCTCCCATGTCTCCGGTAACCGTAAGATCCCGGGAAAAGAAAAGGGAGTCGCTATCGAGACAACCGTCCAGTAGTCCGAGCAAAGTTGCAAGATTACCTCTCACATGAGCATCCAGAGACTCGTCAAACGCCGCTACCGGCATAAGTGATGCCGGCTTTCCACCGAACCGAATAATGAAACGATAATCCAAATCCGTTGGCTCTACGCCGATCGCACAAGGTTCGTGGCTCGCAAGAGCTTCGAACAACTGCGGATACGTCCGCTCCAGCCGACGTACAAGGATAGCCAAGACAGGCGTTAACGCCACCATGGGGAAGAAACCCAGGATGTCGCTCGCAAGCATGACTGGGAGTTCCCTCTCTGCCATCAACTTCCCTCTCTTTTGATTCGTGCCGATCTGATAAGCGTCTCGTCACAACATGCGAGAGGCAGGTGTGCTTTGATCTAAATCAAGGCGCTTTCGCCTCAGGACCCATTCCTTGGGGAGTTGGCATATAGTTGAAGAGGCCCAATCAATGCCTAGCCGCCGTCCTCCGCGCGAAAATGCTCGTAGACTGAGAATGGCCTGCTGACGTTAGCCGCGGCTTCGTGCGGCGTTGGCACACAACGGTCAAAAGATCTTTGGCGTTCGCTCGAACTCGCCACGCGGCATTGTGTCGCCACGAAGCGAGTTCCGGATGAGATTTCGCGAGGCATTTTTGGGCCGCTCTGAGTGGGCAGGCGCAACTCGCCATATTGCCCCGGGGATCCAGAGCTTTAATTAAATCAACAGGCGCACTGACATACCATTAAGAGCTCTGCACAAATTGTCTGGCGTCATTTTAGAGCCTGATTGACCTCGGTTGACTCGAACCGTTTCCGGATCGGCGATTCGGCATTTCAAGCTCTTTGCCGGAGGGTAGAGCCGGTCGGAATGCCAGAACCTTCCTGGCCGCCTTGCGCAATGACCGGACCGACGTGTCCTGGATGACGAACATCGGTAAATTTGCACCGATCGGACGCTAGATGACCGATTCCGAAGCTTCAAGCGACTTCGACTTGCTCATCCTTGTCAGGAGTACGGCGCGCGGCTTTGCGCTTACGTAGTCATGCCTGCGATGTTGGACCACGGTCCCAAAGGCAATATGGCGACACAAATATTGGGTCGGCCCATCCTGACCGCCTTGTTCGCGGAACATTTCAGTAAACTGGACGCGACCGAGCACCCCACTCCCTTGCTGGCGGTGAGCATCATCGGTCATTGCGTCCAACGCTGACCGCCGGACGCGCCTCTGAAACCCGGCCAAGACCTCGAGTTCCTGGTTGAAATACCCTTGTTGCACATCAGCCCAGCCATAGGGGTCAGCCATCCACTCATAGCAAGCGCCAACTGCGAGCCCAACGGGCAGGATCCCGACCTCCAGCAATCTGGCAAATTCAAGTTGCGACACAGTCGCGATGACCGGTGCATGAACTTTTTGAAATCCTGCGATCGTTACAGCCACTCCAACTGCACTATAGTCCATCGAATCGCGCTCGGCCCCGTCGTCGAGCCGCCGCGTGTTCAATCGCACTTCCACCACCGCGTCCGCCCCCATCAATCCCGCCTCGTGCTGCATACGTGCAATTGCTGTACGCCATCCGTCCCGATGCCCTTCTGTCCACGAATAGCCGAAGTGAAACCAACAGTTGCCTGCAACCATGCCGAGTGTCGTGATGCCGTGACTACGGAGCGTCAGCAGATCAGCCGGCGAAGCAGTAGAAATCCAAGGTAATCGGCCTACCGCGGTGTGACGCAATCGTTCCGAAACGAAACCCGGAACCGCATTGCGTTGCAACGCGGTTTGCCATTCGCAAGTCCGCGCATTCTGCCGTGCAATCTCCGCTGGATCGTTAGCAGTCCCAGCAGCAGCCATTCCAGCCAAACCTTTAAAGATATCCTTGAACGACACGAGTTGGTTTCTCTATGACATCAAAAAATCGTGCAGCACACGATGTGCACCCTCGGCATCCGCGGAAAGTTTGCCAAGAGTATTGCCTAATGCGTCTAGAAATTGCTGAACGGTGAGGGTCTCCCGCTTAAGAATGACGCCATGGGCAACGTGCGTGCACATAGCGCGCAAAATACCCTGATCTTGCTCCAGTACATATTGGGTGTCACCAGTGTCGATACTAATCGCACGAACATGAGCTGCTTTGCTAAACAATCCATTCCGCTTTCGCTCGATTCGTACAAGGCCGGGCAGCGCCTGCTCCAGACGCGCGGCAAGCGCCTCAACAAAAGCCCCTTGGTCAGCGGCTGCGCGGCGCATAAAGGCGGCGTGCAAGTCCATGCTGTCAATCGCGTCACCACTGGTCATGGCCGTGAAGACGGCGGCTTACGCTGCGCCCCTTCTGATGCTTCCGCCCGCAATTTTTGCAGTTCGTCCTCGATATCCGACTGATCACGCAGTCTCTCAATGTCATGCTCGCTCTGGCTGCGATTGTCCAAGGGATTGGCAATTGTACCTTCGTCAATCATCCGTTCCATGGCTTCAGCCTTACTGGCGAGCGCATGCGTCTTGTCACGAGCATGCTGGAGAGTCTCCTCGACGTTACCGAGACCGTCACCTATTCCGACAAGATCTTGGTTAGCTTTTAGCTCTGCATCGGCAGCATCATGCTCAGCCTTTAGTGTCTCCTTTTCGGTCCGGAACTGCTCAATTCTCTCCTCCAGTTTCTTCTCGTAACCCCTGAGCTTATCAGCCTGTTGCGCAACGTGTTCGCAGGTGGCCTGAATTGGGGCGAGCTTATGTGTCTCCGCGGCCTTGTCGGCCAGGGCCGCGCGCGCAAGATCTTCACGCCCCGCTTTCATTGCGATACGCGCGTCGGCATCATGGCGATCTATTGCTGCCTGGTGTTCGGCTATCTGACGCTCCAGCGTGATCTGCTCAGCAACAACATCAGCCAAATGACGTTTCGTTTCCTGAAGATTCGTTAGCATTTTTTCATAAGAGAGTTCCAAGTCAGCATCAGGATCGTCAGCAGCGTCCAGAAACTTATTGGCTTTTGCGGCAACAAGGTTTGAAAAACGGGACATCAAGCTCATGATCTGCTCCTGAAGATGGAATCCTGTTAATCATTAACGGGAAGAACGATCTGTGGAACCAGTTTTTCGGGGAGGACCGATATATCCTCAACCGGAGTTACGGCCGTACCGATCGCGAAGAACTCAATCACGTGAGGTTGCCAGTTGTGCGAACCCTCGTGCAACTGCACCCCCACGACACCTTCTGCTCCAGCCTCGTGAGCTTCACGCTGCATTCTTTCCATCGCA
>JAJZBH010000061.1 GCA_021799015.1 Pseudomonadota bacterium | reverse complement strand
CAAGCAGCTTCTTCAGCTTCGCGTTCTCGTCCTCCAAAGCCTTCAGCCGCCTGGCGTCGGACACGTCCATCCCGCCATACTTCGCCTTCCAATTGTAAAAGGTCGCCTCGGAAACGCCGTGTTTGCGGCAAAGATCCGCAACCTTCGTCCCAGCCTCCTGCTCTCGCAGAACCGCAATGATCTGCTCTTCCGAAAACCGCTTCCGCTTCATCTGTCCGTCCTTCAACCAAGGCCAGACTCTAATCCCAACCGGAGGAATTTACCCGGGGCAGGTCAGGGGGGGGCAAGCTCGGGCGATTGGCCGGAGCAGAGGCGGCCGCAACTCGAAAATCCACGCAACTGCAGATGCCAGGGGACGCCTTCTTTCCCTCACCCTGACGGGCGGTGAGGCGCATGACTACTCCCATTGCCGAACCGCTGATCAGCAAGACCAAAAAGGGACGGGAGCTTCCTCGCCGACAGGCCTATGAAAGTGCAGACTTGCGGAAGTCTTTGAAGAAGCGAGGTACAACGCCTGTTTTTCCGAAGAGATGCAATCGAAAGAAGGCGTTCGGATTCGCCAAAAAGGCGTACGGGATCGCCATCTGGCCGGAAACGCCTTCTGACGGCTAAAGGATTTCAGGCGTATCGCAACGCGTTACGATCGTCGGGCAGTCAATTTTCCCCCATCAATCTGTCTAAACGCCACAGTGGTTTGGTGAAGTTCATGAGTCTGGACCATAGAACTTCATTATTGTTTATACGTTCTATATAAGCGTCGCGGCTTGATATTTCTTCGAAGCATATGCCAAATGATCTGCGATCCTGGCAACATGTTCGCAAACGGAATTCGTTATGACGTTCTTGGAAATTGAAGAAACAAAAAGTCTCCAGATAACGGACTTTGTCTTGCCCGTCACCCTCCCACACGTCCGGACGGCGCGCAATCAAAACGATAGCACTGGGCAACTTTCCGCCTATATCGTGCGCTATCCGCGCGCCTATCTTCGGGTTGCCCGCGTTCTCGTCACGCACCTTTTCATAAAAGCGCGGCTCTTTTGGCTGTGCTGGCGCAATGGCCACGTGGTTCGGGAGGTGCGGACGATGGCGCGGAGTGCAAGGGGAAAAACCTAACGCCAAAGACATGAGTCTGTGACTTTGCCGTCGTCATATACACGCTATGGTTGTATCGCTCTCATCCCGAAATGCTCAGAGACGCCCAACTCAACAGCCCCGGAGAAATCCGGGGTTTTTTTTGTTCGGGTAGGGCTAGGCCCGGCACATGGTTCACTCTTGTCCGTTGACATACGAAACCGTGAAAAGGGAATAGATAAGGGAACAAATCGGATATGGCTTGCTAAGTCATTGAAAAATAACGACGCGTGGCGGATGGGGTGGGATTCGAACCCACGATACGCTCTCACGTATGGCGGTTTTCAAGACCGCTGCCTTAAGCCGCTCGGCCACCCATCCCTGCGCTTATCCATATAGCGGACGCTCGCACCAAGCCAGACCGAGCACTATTCTGGTACGCTTAATGTGACAACAGTCGTTTGTGGCGGCATAGCCCTACGAAACGTCGGCCATCGGGTCGCTGGGTTGGCGAAACTTGCATCGCGCGTCGCGCCCGGATGCCGTACCGCTGCGAACACTGTACGCGAGACATAGTCAGAAGCCGAGCCACCCAAGGCCGAGCCAACCGGGACTCGGTAAACCTCCGCCAGCCCGGCAGCTTGACCGTTGTCGGCAATCGACAACCGGAACAGCCCGTTTGCGAACTCATCCGCGGCGCCACGCTGGTCAGTACCGACATATATCGCACCTGTTGCGTCCACGGACAACGTTCGCGGTTTGCGGAGCCACACCGTCGAGGCTAATGGGTATGCGTCTGCACCCTCTCCCCGGCGCCTGCCACCGAGCAATATAACCCTGCCCGCGAAATGCCGGTTGCCAAGGTCACCACCGCTAGGTGTAAATACCACTATATGGCCATCACCGTTGCCGGCGCGTGGATTAAGCCGGTCAATCTGGTCCTTTCCACGTCCTCGATTACCTGTACACGCCATAAAGACTTGCCCTTCATGGCTAATGACCATTCCCCCCGGTGCATCGAATCTGCTACCCTGCCGCGCGACAGAATCGGTCGCCGTCAAACTCGGTAAACCATCCGGTAAATCGTACCAAGTAATGCCGTCCTCGTCGACCCTTGCAACAGAAAGAACACCAACGTCCAGTGCATTAACCGGGCTTCCCGGAAGCAGCGCACCTTTGAACCGGAACAGCCTGCCGAAAGGTCTGGCTTCAGTCATGAACACAACGGGTGTTCCGTCCCTAGCCACGCCACACGCGACACCCGACCGTGGAAAGCGTCCCAACGCAGTACGCTTTGCCGGAAAGCTCAGCGGGTTGAGCGCATCAATCTCGACGACCCACCCAAAACGAAAGCCCGCTCCCGGCTTGGCAAACCAAGGCATCGAATCGCCAAGCTGTTGGATCCAAGCGCTAGCATTCCCTTCCGGAACTAAAACCGTGCCCCAAGGCGTAACACAACCGATTCCCGGCGCAAGCACCCCCTGCACAGAGTGACCAAGCGCGTTGGTAGCTGGACCGGTCAAACGGCATAGGGTTCCATCAGTAATTCGTCGACTCTGATATCCGCCATAGACTGTGACCCAACGCCCGCCGCGATGGGACAGGTTAATAATAGAAACCCCCTGCATCTTGCCGGAAATGCGTGGATCCCGTCGCTCGTTCGGAAACGCCATACGAGGCCACACATCCGGATGGGCAGCCACCAAAACTAGCCGGCGCACGCCGTCCGGGGTCGGCGGCGGTGAGACAACCCCCGCGATGATCGCATCCCAGCCAAACTGGGCTTCCGCCGCTGCGATGCTTGGGCGGTAAGGTTCAAAATTCGGCGCGCCAGGGAGGACCGGGTCACCCCAGCGAATCAGTACGTCACGACTCCAACCTTTCGCTGGCTGATCATCGAGCGTTGGCGCCTCCGAATGGCCGGTTATCGTCCGACTCTGCCCAACGGCCAAGCGTGGCAGGCCCAATGCTGGACTCGCCAGAGCAGTGGCACCAGCCAGAATGCCACGCCGTCTGAGCATCTCTTAGTACCCCCCGAGCCCGCCCATTCCGCCGTTCTGGCCGCCAAAGATCCCTGGGTTATAAGCGCCGACGCCACCGATTATCTGCTGCAAGAGGGTCGGGGTTCCGCCAGGAGCCTTGGTCATCCCACCGGCCATCGCAACGAAAACCGCATTGCCTCGGTCGTATTGCTTGATGCCCTTGAGGACACCTTGGTGATTAAAATGCAGGACAACGACATGCTGGCGGCTTACGCCCTGAGTTTCGGCGATCCGCTCTTTGGTCACCTGACTCACGTATACCCAGTTACCCGAGTTGAAGGCTTCGTGGAGCGTTGGCGAACCGAGCAAGGCACGGGCATCGGAGGTAGTAGAAACACCCGGAGTCAGTTGCTTTAATTCGCCACTGGTCACGTTGTTACCGCGATATTGCGGAGGCGCACTGAAAAACGCACAACCGGAGAGGCCCGCCATTAGCAACAGCGGCAGGGCTAAGTGGAGACCAAAGTGCAGACATCTCGGCATCAAGTAATATATCCATATCCCTGACCGGGCCAAACGGCACGGGGTGCACCGATGCACCCGGTCTATGCCGGTATGGTATGCGGGAGCTTCCATCAGCGCGCAAGATAGGTAATGATGAACAGGTGAGCAAACTCAACGATGCAACGCCCGGTAACGAGGCCGCCGTGTCTGTCCCGTTGTCACGACCGGTTGCACTTGCCGGAATCGTGCGGCAACAGCGCATTACGGTGACAGCTACAGATGAAGAATGCGTCGCGGTTGCCTCCCTCTTCAGGTTGCCGGCGATCGCCACGCTCTCCGGCCGATTTGTGGTCACACCTGAGCGCTGCGGTCAGTTTAGAGTCCATCTCGAGGTTAAGGCAGCGGTTACCCAGACGTGCGTGGTAACGTTGGAGCCTGTCGAGCAGTCGATAATCGAGCGGACAACACTCGTACTTATGCCGCAGGACATTGCTGCGCGCACGGAAGAAAGGGCTGACGAGCCAGATATTATCCCGGTTAGCGGTCAAAACACCGATTTCGGTATTTTGCTGACCGAGCAACTCGCGCTTGCGCTAGACCCTTATCCGCGCCAGCGGGATGCCGAATTGCCCGCTGCAGCACGCGCAAATGGGGAAAGTCCGTTCACTATCCTTGCCCCTTCCAACACCAATGAATAGTGCCCCTTTGGGGCAGGTATGAGCCTTATTCAAAACGGCGGTGCTGTCCGGGAACGCGGTCACACCGCCCCCAGTCCGAATGACTGGCCATCAATCACACCGTGGGTCGACGTACAAACCCTGGTTCACTCGGTACTTGTGCCAAGTCTTCGGAGACTTCCCTGACATAGGCCCCTGGCGGGCCACATCGGCAGGCACGAAGCAACTCCTCAACAACAGCAGCTTCCCCGGCAATTAATGCCTCAACACGTCCATCACATCTATTCCGAACCCAGCCCACAAGACCGAGTTGCCGGGCACGACCAACCAGCCAATCGCGGAATCCAAGCCCTTGGACACGGCCCGCAAGAAATACGTGCTTAGCGATCATGACTGCGCAAACCTAGCGAATCGGGCTGCAGTTGCAATGTCTTTCGCAATTTGGTCGAGCCGCGCCATAGCGTCAGCATCTTCTCCCCAAAACTCTGCCTGAATTCGTGACTCTAGTGTCGCGAGCTTGTGCGCTGCATCGGGGTCAAGGCACCCCATCTGTAACGCTAGTCCAAGCACAATGCTGCCGAGCGCTGGCGTCAATGCGCCGAGGGCCGTCAAAGCCCAGGCATCAAAATCCTCGACCAGCGCACGAACTGCGTCGATCGACGCCTCAGGTTGCTCAATGGCCACCAATCCATTGGTAGTCGCCAATTGGATCCCAAGGTCTCGTGCAGCCCAATCCAACCATGGTTGCCAATACACCGCTTGAGCATCGCGTAATTTTTTTGGCCTATCAACCCTGTAGCAGAGGAGATCGTCATGAGCATAACTGACGAGTTTCGTCACCACAGAACCCTGGTCTGCCGCAACCATATCCAGAGCCGTTCCCGCTAGTCGAGTCAAAGGCAGACTGTTCGGATGGACGACAGCACCCAAGGAGGGTCCAGCACTTCGCCACTCATGGCTAATCGCTTCTGCAAGAGCTCGCTGCGGCACAACGAGGGCCTTGCCGTTCGGCAGGCACACTGATTTAGTGTCAAGCTTGATCGCGTAACCGTCAGGACACCGGCTTATGGTCACGTCACTCCAAAAGCGGATCATAAGAGGTCTTGCCTTGTTACTCGGCTACTTGAGTAACGACCGAAGCAGATTCTGGGGGCCGCTCTGCGTGGGGGCAGGCGTCGTGGTTCCCACAGGCGCTGCCGGTGCACTCACGGCCGCCGGCATCGGACCGGGATGACCCAGACGCGCAAGCGAGAGCTGATTAACGCAGCTATTGCCGGAAGTAGCAGGCGTTTTTGATTTGGATGCCAGACCAAGAGCTTGGGCAAATTGCGTTAGTACTGAGTTTCCTTTTGGAGCCGCAACCCGAGATGCAAGTGAAGCAAGCGATGCGGCGTAGGCCCCTGGCGGCGCATGCCCGTATTGCGGCTTACGAAATGTGCCCGTTATTGCGATCGGGACCGGCACAGACTGACCTGCGACCAAGAGATGTGGTTGCAAAACCAGATCAAGCGCTTCAGACCCAAATGCAACAGTGCCGGTTCCCTGCATCAGCAAACGGCTGGAGTCCAAGGTAAAGGCACTGAGCGTGCCAAGGCCACTTTTCGAGTCCAGCCGCGCCGCAAAACAGCGTACCGCGACCGGGCCGGGAAGTAGCGTTGCCGCACCGGGTAGCCCCGCGCTTGTAAGCACCTTGCCGAACAAACTGTTCAGTACCGCATCCCCAACAGTTCCATTGACCATCGAGAGGCCCATTGCTCCATCCAATCGAGATGCGATGGCATGAGCCGAATTTCCAGCCCCTGAGAGAGTCGCATAAAATGCAACGCGACCATTAGCCCGTTGCGGCGAAATGCCAAGCAACATCAGGAGACTGTTAACGTCAAACGAGGGAGCAGCAACATTCGCGGACACAGCTGGTGGTGTAACGCCCGCGTCCACCGTCACCGACGTTGAAACCGCACCACCAGGCAGCTTCGCGCTGAAAGGCCGTATCGTCAGCTTTCCGTTAGACAGGACAGCATGGGCAACAATTGTGCGATAGTTTGTGCCTTGATACCGCAAATCGCCGATAGAAAGATCAACATCGGCATCACCGCGCCGCAGCAAAGAGAAAGGGATCGGCGTGGTCGGGATTACACCCTGTGGAAGGGCTCTTGCCGCTGTGGCCTGGGCCTGCTGGGCCTGGGGCTGCGGCTCAACCTTGGAATTTGTGACAGACCCCGCGGCGTTCGCTGTCGACCCCAAGAACGCAGAGAGATCAAGCCTGGGCATATTTACAATCGCCTTCAGACGGGGCGTAGAACCGAAGGCTAGGTCAGCAGAGCCATCAAGCTGCATCTGGTTCGCACTGATTGCTAGGCTGTTGACACCAATGGCGTGCCGCAACCCCTGGCCGCGGTCGGTCAATAGCGCCGACACAGCGAGATTGGTTAGGTTTGGCAACTTCATGCCAATCAACTGTTCCAAACGTCTCAGATCAGGGACTTGCGCCGCTACCTTGATCGCGACCCCTGCTAAATCCATTGGTGTCGCCATCCCACCGGTAGCACTTAACGTCGCGTTGCCAAGGTCCGCGCGCAAGTCGACATTGACCATCGTACTCTGTTGCTGGCCAGCAACCGGCGAAGAAGAAGGAGGGATGCCCATCAACCCCTCCAATACAGTTCCCAGAGGGCCGACCGTGCACCGGAAGGTCAGTGGCTGTGTGTGATATTGTCCGGCAAGTGACAGATTTAACGGCTTGTCAAGGGAGGTCATTCCCGCGTCAAGCCTGGTTAACGACAGCCCTGCCCGCCAACTGCCGAGATCGGAATTGCTCGCAGTCACACGAAGATCAGTAACAGCTGGCATGTCTCCAAGACGGGCCAGCGTAAGGCGTAGGTGAAGCTGAACGTTATGAATTGGAGGCAGTGACATGCCTGGCAGGTAAGCGTCGAGCGCTGAGAGGTCCCTAACATCTCCGTCAATGGCGAAGTCAACCCCTGAAACAGCGCGAGGCTGCTGGATGTTGCCCGACACGTGCACCATAGCCGAGCCGGCCAGCACCTTGACATTGATTGGCCAGGCCCCCTGGCTAAGCACACCGGTAAGACGCGCAATCGGCCCCACCGTTCCGCTCGCGCTGATCGGTTCATGATTGACTGTAGCGGACATAGCAAAATGCAAAGGTGAAGTTATGGAACTGGCCCGGGCATCCAATCGCCCTATCATTACCGTAATGGGTTTCGGTGCTTTGACATAAATGATCGTAGCGTTATGAACGGTTACGGACTGAAGGGCGACCTTAAGCGCATTTTTGTGGTTCGGCGGCGCCGACGTCGGGCGGGCGGCCTCGGAGCCGACCGGCGCAAAAAGCCAGTTGCCCTGACCAGCAGCATTACGCTCAAATCGGATTTGTGGATCATCAAGCACAAGCCGAGTGATGTCGACCTCGCCTGTTAGTAGAGGTAGCAATGCCACACGGGCCTCGATACGCTTTAGGGACATCAGGTCCGGATCAGGGAACCCCGGGGGGTTAAGAAGCGTTACTCCCTCGGCGGAAACGGTCGGTGTAAACAAGCCACTCAATCGCAACGAGCCGGCTATCGTCAGTTGCCGATGAGTAGCCCGTTCGAACGCAGCTATTACTTGCGGCTTGTACCGGTTCGGGTTGAAGGTTGCAACCATTACAGAAATGATCGTAACCGGTACGATAACGATAAGCGCGACAACGAACACAATGATACCACGCCAGCGCATCCTCAACCTCCTTCAATGACCGAATATCCTCCAGTGTCATGGCCCCGGCGGAATTTCGGCCGAACTCATACGATCGAAACTTTCAGAACCCGAACATGTGATCCAACGAGAACGCGCCGCCCTTGGCGCGCTTGCCATGATAACCAAACAACCGACAAGTAAGATCCCGAATCAAAACATATCCTCCCTCGGCACGAGAGAGATCAGACTGCCTGTAGATACGACGGGGTGACACATATTCGGAACCGGAACATCTGATTCTCAGCTGCTGCTCTGCCACCACGGTACCATTCCGGTCATACAAGATCATCGTTGTCTCGGAAAAGGAACGCCATAAAGACGAGGCTGGGTAAATCAGCACACAGAAGCTTTCTACCTCGCGCGTCCCCAGATCAAGAAACAACCGAGTCGAAAGCCCTGGCGGAGGGCCGGCGTATGACTGAGGTTCGTTGCGGTATGTCATGATCATGTTGAACATGTGTGCTCCGAAGCTTGTCTCTGCCGCGTGCGAACCGTCTCGGAGTTCGTACCGAAACAACCCATGGAGCCAGCCATCGGCTTTCCCGCCATCAGTGAAGTCGTAGACCATTTCACCGTGTCCCCCGTCGCGTAGCAGGTCGCTGGCGAGCAGATCATCGACATCTACGGCGCAAGCATGATCTCGTGGCAGATTACCTATAAATCTCTGGCCCACTTGGACACCGTCTGGGGAAAATATGTCGAGACGAACCGGCAAACTCTGCTGACCACGGGCCATCGGCGTAGGTAGCACAACAGACGTGAATTGCCGTCGTGGCAGGATCGGAAATGGCAGCAAATAGCCCCGGCCTAACAACGGTGAGAGCGATGCGATTGCGGGGTCGGCTTCCAGATCAGCGCGCTCAACGTTGACATGGGCAATCCGCATTCGTCCTGCACGCTGCACCTCATAGCGGGGCCGAACCACGTGCCGCCCTGACCGCAATTCAATCTGTGCCGGCCAGCGTACATCGGGCAACAACTCGGTTACGTCCAGTTCCCGCGTGGCAAACGCAGGAATTTCTTCACCTAGAGATACTGGCCGCTCGCGGCCCATGCGATCAAGACTGATCGCCCCAGCCGGGATTGGCTTGGCGTGACTATTCTGCAACCACAAAATTACCCGCTCGTCGTCGCGCGGGGCAGGAAGTCCAGCGAACCGCTCAGATGGCCACGCGTTTGCGTCATGCGTACAAGACAGGCTCCCATTCTCGTCGTGCGCGTACGTATCAAGAGCGTATTTCACGACGTCGTGTCCGGCCACTCCGATCGCGTGGAGGAACAGCTGCCCGGTAAACGGCATTAGATTATGGGAACGGCGAATGTCCGCGCTATCAATCACAATAGTGCTGGGACGACCGCCAATTTGTTGCTCGAACTCCGCAATGACTGTACCTCCTTGATCAAACAAGCGGCACCATATCCGTATCTGCGCTGCGCCGTAGCCGGACCAGTAATTAGCAGTCACGAGCCGCGTACCCATGCGATCATCATCACGAAAAAACACGAAATTAGTCGCGAAGTTAATGGGATCGAGGTAGCGGCGCCGATTTGTCAACAGGGCGTCAGGCAGACGGACAGCATCAAGCGTCACAACCTCTGTTCCTTCGGGCAGGAAATCACGGAGGCGCGCGGTGTGACGGTCAGCATCGAAGGAGGTAATCAGGACGGCCCGCGCCGATGATTCGACAAGATCGACTATCGCACGCGCCTTGAACCCGGCGCGATCGCTGCCAACCGCCAGGACGTCATGCACATACACCTGATCGACTGGAAATTCGGGCGCCAGAACCCGAAGCGGGGCGAAAATCCCGTCGGGATCGTACACCGCGACCGGCCCGACCCGCCGCAAACGCTTGGCCAAATATTCAAGGTGAAGCGCAGCGACAGGATGCGCCAGAGCCTTGTAGACCGTGTTGCCGCCATGCACATTGTCGAACGTTTCAATGTCGAGCATCACTAGAATCCCAAGCGTTGACGAACAGCGGAAGCCGCTGCAAGCGTATCGTTAAGTGGCGAGGTGTCCCAAGTCACAAGGCGCCCGGTAAACTCACGTACCCGCCCCAACTTGATCATCTCATCCATAAAAAGGCCAATTCGCGATGATCGTCCTGGTAAACGTGCCAGCAACACGGGAGCAGCCGTCGCAACCGCCTCGGAGACCATCGATACCGAGTCAGCAGTGACAACAATGGCATCCGCTAGCGCCAGCATCCCAAAATAAGGGTTTTCGCCATCCATATCCCATATCATTGCGCCGAGGGGGGCAAGCGTTTCGGCCAGAACCGCTCGCACTTCCAAGGATGTTCGTCTGGAAGGAGTGACAACCAATCCCACCCTGTCACGGCGCATCATAGCAGCAAGTTCACTTGCAAGACTCTGCGCCACTGCCCGATCAAGTCGGTACCGGCCGTTTGAACCGCCTACCAACACCGCAACGAGAGGCCGTGGCAACCCGGCAAAACGTGGACCGAAGTGGCGCGCCGCACAATCCAGTCGTGCCCCGGTTACGCCGTGCAGAGCCGTCCGTGCAACGAACACGTTTCGACCAGCCAAGCGATCATGCGGGCCGACGATGACTAGATCAAACCGCGCCGGGTCGAGTCGGGGATTCTGGATTATCACGGCAGGCCGTTCGGTATGTCGAAGCTCAGCCAAAACCCGTGCCGCCGCTCCGCCACAGCCAATCAGTACATGGCCAAACGGGGGCGCAAGCACTTCCGGTGCGACAGCTCGGCGAACAGAAGGCCACAACCGTGGCGCTATCACGGACCAAGGTCTTTGAAACTGCACGATTCGGCTGTCCACTTGGAAGCCGGCAGCTTCTGCCAAACCAATTGCCTGTGATTGAAGGCCTGCAAGGCTTGCCGTAAAAACAACGGCTCGCTTACCTGAACCAACTGTCACGGGCATGTCGCTGGCAACTGAGTCTGGAATCAAGAGTGGCATCGCCGTGGTTTTGGAATTGATGAACGGTTTCGTCAATTAAGCCCCCCGTCAAGCCTAAAAGCTCGCGTTCATCGAGCTGGCCGCATCGACGAGTGACACGCCCCTGAATGTTGAGAAGGAAGCGTCGGACGGGAGCACTCACCTATTTTCAAACACGCCCGTCTAGCACGACCCACGATCGCCATGTGGCGCAGCAGTTGCGAAGCTGTGATTGGGCGTTAGAGTACCTCGGATGTCTGAATTAGATGAACGGAAAGCTGGCGTTGGCCCGTCGGGATCTCCTGAAATCGCCTATTTCGGTCCGACTGCACTTGACCCTGGCTCGACGCTGGAGTTCGAGGTGGAACTCGTTCCTCCCGATCTCTCTCCATGGCTGCCGGGTAATTGCGGGCTCACTGGATTCTGGCAGTTCCGCGGTGAGCAGCCTGGCCCGCACGTCGCAGTGATCGCATTGATGCACGGTAATGAAATCGCCGGCGCCATCGCACTCGACGCTATGTTGCGTACCCAGCCGTATCCAGTCCGCGGCATGTTGACTCTTGGATTTGCAAATCTTGAGGCGTTTCACCGCTTTGATCCGGCCGTGCCGATCGCTTCGCGTTTCGTAGACGAAGACTTGAACCGGGTCTGGGATCCGGCGCTTCTTGACGGCGTTCGTCGCTCCAAAGAGCTTGACCGCGCCCGAGAAATTCGCAGTGTTATCGATCGTGCAGATGTAGTTCTTGATCTGCATTCGATGCTCTGGCCATCCGATCCCCTTCTTTTATGTGGCTCTGGTGTGCGTAGCAAGTCTCTTGCCTTGTCTCTTGGAACAACGAGATTGGTCGTTGCGGACTCGGGTCACGCTGGCGGCCGGCGCCTGGTCGACTATCCGCGTTTCACGACCTCATCGGGTTATGCCTCCTGTGTGCTGCTCGAGGCCGGACAACACTGGCGGCAAGCCACCGTCGTCCAGATGCTTGACGCCATCAACGCTGTTTTACGCCGTTCTGGGCTAATCGAGATGGCCGAGCCCACAAAAACCGAAGTGCCGCGGTTTGCCGAGGTCACGAAGCTCGTAACCGCCAAAACTGATAGGTTCCGCTTCCTGCAGCCGTTTCGAGGCGGCCATGTTATTGCCAAAGCGGACACCTTGATAGGCTATGACGGTGCTCATGAAATTCGTACTCCCCACGACAATTGCCTTTTGATCATGCCAAGCCTCTGGACATCCCGCGGGCATACCGCCGTTCGCTTCGCCCAATATAGAGGTCCGGGCTCATCTGACTGAGATAGAGCCCGACAGAATTCGGAAAAGACAACAAATACTTGTGCGGATTTGCGGGTACAGTGGGACGACCAATTTCCTCATGCGTCTGCAAAGCCGCGATCTGCTCGATCACCGGCGCGCCGGTCCGCAGACTCGAAGTATGGCCCGTCAAGGACTCGTAAGGTGGCGCATGCATTATAAACAAACACGCGGAGCTGCATAATGGGGAGGAGCATCCTCTGGCTGCGTAACGACCTGCGACTTGCTAACAACCCAGCACTCGTTGCAGCTCTAGAAGTGGGGCAAGTTGTGCCTGTCTTCGTGCTTGATCCCGCCATGACTCTGGGAGCGGCTTCACGCTGGTGGCTCCATCACTCCCTGTCGTCCCTTGCCTCAGAGATCTCCTCTCGAGGCGCCAGTCTGGTGCTGAAACGTGGTGAAGCGCGGCAAATCATTCCAACCCTCGCGAAACAGATCGAAGCCGACGCTGTCCACGCCGGGAAATCACACGAACCTTGGCTCCGAGCGGCAGACCAGGAGATTGCGGCGAGCCTGAGCACCCAACGTCGAACCTTCTATAGGCATCGGTCTGCACTGATGTTGGACCCCGAGCAGATCAAGACGAAGGCTGGTGACAGCTACCGCGTGTACGCACCGTTCGCAGCCGCGTGCGTCGAGGCTTATGTACCTCGTCCGCTGACTGATGCACCAAAACGGATCCGAGGAATCGGCCAAATCGATAGCGAAAACATCGACGAGTGGGGACTGCTACCTACAAAGTTCGATTGGGCTGACGGCTTGCGGGCGACCTGGCAACCCGGTGAGCGGGGCGCGCAACAGCGGCTCGAAAACTTTTTGGAGTTCGGCCTCGAACCGTACAATGAGCGGCGAAACCTCCCGGCCGCCGCCGGCACCTCAATGCTGTCCCCGCACCTTCATTGGGGAGAAATCAGCGTGGACGCAGTTTGGCTTGCAACAAAAACGGCCAATACGAAGCATCACCTCGGCACGAATGCATTCCTGAAAGAGTTGCTTTGGCGCGAATTCGCGGCCCACCTCCTATGGCATCACCAAACACTGGCCAGCACCCCGATGAAACCCGTCTTCGCTAGTCTTCTTTGGCGCCGTGCGCCGACCGAATTACGAGCCTGGAAGCGTGGTCTGACTGGCGTCCCTATTGTCGATGCCGGAATGCGCCAACTCTGGGAAACTGGTTGGATGCACAACCGTGTCCGCATGATTACGGCTTCTTTTCTGGTCAAGAATCTCTTGATCCGCTGGCAAGACGGAGCATCCTGGTTCTGGGACACACTCGTCGATGCCGATGCCGCATCAAACGCAGCGTCTTGGCAATGGGTTACCGGGTGCGGCGTCGACGCCACGCCGTATGTCCGGATCTTTAATCCCGTTTTGCAAGGCCAGAAATTCGATCCTGGAGGCGACTATGTGCGACGATATATCCCGGAACTTGCTGGCCTACCGGCCAAGCACATCCATTCTCCTTGGGATGCTCCAGAATCGACTCTTCGTGCCGCTCGAGTCGCTTTAGGAAAAACATACCCCTTTCCCATTGCAGATCTGAAGACGAGCCGGGAACGCGCACTTACCGCATTCAGAAAATTGAAGATTACTCGGTAGCGTAGCCGCTCTTTTTCTACTCATACACGGCATGGACAATCGGAACAGGAATTGCAGTTTGATTAAATAGGGTGCGACTGACAGAACACAGAGTGACCATGACGTGGTGCGCTTTCAATGAAATGTCCTCTAACGAGGGTGGTGCCCGCACCTGGTTCAAAGAGCATCGGGCCGCAAGGTCCGAAATACTATGACCATGGCACGATTGGTAACGCTGCCGACACGGCCACGAAGAAATTCTGACACTAAAAAGCGACAATCGCTGTTCGGGGTGGGGAAGGATAGCGTGGACGGCGTAGCTGTCCTTGTGTGTCGGCTTCAGTGCGGGGTCTGTTGCTGTTCGATATACTGGCGGATGATGCTGATGGGGGCACCGCCG
>JAJZBH010000060.1 GCA_021799015.1 Pseudomonadota bacterium | reverse complement strand
CAAAGCCAAACCGCTCCTGACCAATCGACCGCTGGGCCACCCGCTGCTCTCCACCCTGGAAGGCCAATAGAATCAGCAATAAACGCACCTGTCTACGCCCACCCGCACACAGGTCTCATAAGAGAGCAAAAGAACGCCGTTGCGCCGGCGCGCAGCCTATATCACCTCCCTAAAGGAAGGGGTCTTTACTCCGTTTTCTGGAAATTGCGAGCGTAACGGAGCAGCCAGACACGGCGTTTGAACGGTAGCGGTGGAAACTCTGGTGTCACGCGTTGCTCGTGATCACAAGCCATGGCGCGCTTGTCATTTTCGGGTCATGGCCGGGAAATTGATTGGACGACTTTGAATGGGGCCGCGTGATTATCCTGACATGTTTGTTAGTGCGTTCGAGAAAAAACCAGTGACTGGCCGAGGTAGAAAGCAAGTGCTAGCCCAAGGAGAACGATCAGCGTTGCCAGTGCGAGATCGAGATTGCCGGTTGGTGCCTGTTGAGCCGCCTCATTGTCGATTGCTGCACGGTTGCGGGTGAAGCGAAGCATCGCGGTTGCGACCATGGTTGCACCCGCGATGATCAGGGTTAGGCCAACAAAGGAACCTGCAACCTGACCAGAAAGGTTGATGCTCTTGTGCAAAGACTGGCCAGCGATCTTTAAAAAGATATCGAAGCGTTCCACGAGGAACCCGAAAGCCATGACAGCAATGGCGGTGCGGACCCAAGCTAGAAAGGTCCGCTCATTTGCTGCATGGTCGCTGAAACGGGAGATAGTCACGCTGCTCGTTTAGCGACTTCGTCTGGTGGCATGCGTACGAGCGCGTCATAGTCGCTGATGAGGGTTTCCGTGATCGTACCCGGCGTGAAAACGAGGTCGCCGATGGCGCGGACCGGTGTGATTTCAGCAGCGGTGCCCGCGAGGAATACTTCCGCCGCATCGCGGATTTCCTCGGGAGTGATGTGGCGTTCGATCACGGGAATATTGCGGGCGCGGGCGAGCGATATGACAGTACGGCGGGTAATACCATCCAAGAAGCTCTCGGGCGTGGGGGTGTGGAGTGAACCATCGAATGCAAAGAAGATATTGGCGCCCGTCGCTTCAGCCACAAAACCATCACAGGTAAGCATTAAGGCGTCGTCGAAGCCGGCCTTTTCAGCAGCGTGTTTGGACAGTGTGCCGATCATATATAGGCCGGCGGCTTTGGAGGCGGTGGGTGCGGTTCGTGGGTCTGGCCGACGCCATTCAGCGACGGCGAGGCGGATTCCTTTCATGCGATCAGCGCCGAAAAGATTGGGCCACGGCCAAGCTGCGATTGCAAGATGAATTTTGGTCATCTGGGCAGAAACGGCAAGTTGCTCGGAGCCGCGCCAGGCGACCGGGCGTATGTAAGCGTCGGCGAGGTTGTTGGCGTTCAGGATGGCCTTGCAGGCGCTGTCGATCTCATCAGCGGTGAAGGGAATCTCGAACCCGAGTAGCCTGCCCGAGTTGATTAGGCGATTGGTATGATCGCGCAGACGAAAGATGTTGCCGGCATAAGCGCGTTCGCCCTCAAACACGGCTGATGCATAGTGCAACCCGTGAGACAGGACATGAAGCTTTGCGTCGCGCCAAGGAGTCATCGTGCCATCCCACCAGATGAAGCCATCACGGTTATCAAAGGGGATGAGGCTCATCATTTTGCTCCCATAATGTGATCACACCGATACAGTGACTTCGGTCGGTGGGCTTGTACAATTTCGATCAAGTTGTGCAAAGTGCGGTAATTTTTTGACGTGTTGAGGTACATTCGGTAAGGTCAAGTATCCTGTCTTATCACAGAGACAATTTCCTGCGTCCCAGATCGTCGTGCATCGAGAGAGTGCCATGCAAGAGAAATTCACTCAAGCCGGGGTAGAAGCCGGTCTGCTATTCCTGCGCGAGGACGAGCTGCGTTTAGTTCAGGAGATGTTGTTCTTTGCACACAGGGATCTCGTGGCAGCGCCCGACGCTATTCTTCAGGAGTTGGGTTTTGGCAGGGCACATCATCGAGTACTGCATTTTATCGGTCGAAATCCCGGGATGCCCGTAGGTGAGTTGCTGACCATTCTGGGGATCGCGAAACAAAGCTTGGCACGAGTACTCGGACCTCTCATTCGCGGCGGATATGTGCAGCAGGTAGCTGGGCGAACCGACCGACGGTTGCGGCTCTTAACGCTGACGGAGGCAGGTATAACCTTGGAGCGGCGGCTTTTCGAGGCGCAGCGTGAACGAATGGTGTTGGCATTGCGCGAAGCGGGGGGGAACGCCGTGGATGGATTCCGGCGGGTACTGCGCGGCATGATGCAGGCTGGGGCACGAGCCTACATTGACCGGGCCGAAAAGGCCCGTGGACTAAAACGTTGATGGTTACCGCGGCTGGAAGCCAGGCTCCCGTAACGGCGCATATTCTACTGGTTGACGACGATGAGCGCTTGCGCGTGTTGATGGCCAGATATCTCACGGAAAACGGCTTTGCGGTAACAGTGGCGGAAAGCGCCGCGCATGCGCGCGACTTACTTAGGGTTGTGGATCCCGATCTTTTAGTTCTTGACGTGATGATGACCGAGGAGACAGGGCTGCAGCTGACCGAATCTCTACGGGCAGATCGAGCGCCGGCACTGCCCATTTTACTGCTGACTGCGCGCGGCGCTCCTGAAGACCGTATTGCAGGCTTCGAAGCAGGCGCTGATGATTATTTAGCTAAACCATTTGATCCACGAGAGCTTTTGCTCCGTATCAGGGCGTTATTGCGGCGTGCGCCCCCCGGTGCAGGGGTAGCAGGACCAATACAATTGGGAGAGGCGGCATTCGATGCAGCAAGAGGCGAACTGGTCACAGCGTGTGGCCGGATCCGGTTGACGGGTGCAGAAGCAGCGTTACTCGGGGTACTGGCTGCCCGACCGAATCAGGTCTTTTCGCGCGAGGCGCTTGCTGAAATCTTGGATATGGACGAAGCAGGCGAGCGCGCTATTGACGTGCAAGTGACACGGTTGCGACGCAAGATCGAGATCGATCCCCGCGAACCTAGATTCCTGCAGACGGTGCGCGGACGTGGCTACATTCTGAAGCCGGGACCGTGAGGTTTCATACCAAGCGCCTTGATCCTGAGCGGACTCTACGACGCGTTCTGCCACGCAGTCTCTTTGGGCGCACTTTGCTGATCGTACTCGTGCCTCTTATCATGCTGGAGGCAGTGGCACTGAAGATCTTTTACGGCAGCCATTTAGATGAGTTATCACGCCAGCTAGCGTTCAGCGTCGCCGGTGAGATCGCGTTTGTGTTGGATCAGGTAGACCGCTATCCGGAAGACCGACCGAGAATTTTTGCTCAAGCGGGGCAGAAATTTGAGTTCTATTTTCACGAACATCCAGGTGAGGCGCTTGTGGCACAAAAGCCGCCACGTGCATTCGGTCCCGTGGATACGGATTTGGCCGCGGCGCTTCGCGCGGGATTAGGCCGAAAATTTGCTCTCGTGTGGCATGGTCCACCAGGGATGATCCGCGTCGACATCGCGGAGCAGGGTGGAATACTGACAGTGGATGTGCCACGCAAGCGCCTTTACGTTGGTGCACTCTACATTTTCTTTGCGTGGTTGGCGGGTACGACTCTATTGGTTCTTGGGTTGGCGAGTTTGTTTCTACGCAATCAAGTGCGCGGAATCGCACGATTAGCGGCCGCCGCGGAGGCGTTTGGGATGGGACGCGAAATTGGCCCAATTCGGCCGGAAGGTGCGGCAGAGGTGCGGCGTGCGGGAGCAGCCTTCAACCGGATGCAGGACCGTATCAAGCGATCATTGGCGCAACGGACGACGATGTTGGCTGGGGTTTCGCACGATCTGCGGACCCCACTAACGCGATTGAGACTGGCTCTCGCGCTGCCAAATCCGGGGCCGGGAGAGCATGCGGAGATGGAAACTGATATCGCCGAGATGGAACGGCTTATCGCCATTTACCTCGATTTCGCACGAAGTGAAGGGGAGGAGCACGCTGTTGCCACCGACTTTCCGCTTCTGATCGAAGATGTGGTGGCGCAGGCGTCAAGGGGGGCAACGAGAATTTCGTGCAAAGTGGGAGAGTTGCCGCTGGTGAGCTTGAGGCCCGAAGCGGTACGGCGGGCACTTGCTAATCTGCTTAACAATGCCGTGCGACACGGAGGAGAAGTGCGCGTTTCTGCAATGCGCGATGGCGAGCGGAACGTGCGGGTGCTGATCGATGATGATGGACCCGGCATTCCGGTTGATCGACGTGACCGGATGATGCGGCCATTCGAGAGTGGTGTGCCGGGCGGAACAGGATTGGGTCTTGCAATTGCACTGGATATCGTCGCGGCACACGGTGGTGACATTCGGCTGGAGGACTCGCCGATGGGAGGGCTGAGGGTCGTGATGACGCTTCCGCTATAGCGGTCCGTAAGTCAGCTGCCTCACTTGGGACCGATGCCGTTGGCGGCTCGGATGTTGAAGATGACGCCCGCCACTCGATTGAGTACTTAGTAAAACTAATACAATAATGCTTCGTGTTTCGTAAGCAACGGGTGCGATATACACTCGGCTGCATCGGTTTCGGGTACGGTTCGATACCTCCAGAAACCAAAAATCCGGCAGATTTTAATGCTATGGTGGTACCGTCTGGTTTTTCGACGCGGTGCACAGATTTCGATAGCTTCGTGTGTAGTTACCCAAGAATTTTAACATTTCGCGCCGTGATACATCCGTACGTCGCGTCGTCACCGAAGGGCATTTTAGAATCAATCTCAGTAACAGCACAAAATACCTGATTCCTTGCTGCACGGAGGTGCGCAGTCAGCGCCAATCGTCTTTTCTGGTCCAGATGTATGAAAGGCTCGTCGAGAAGCAAGATTGGTGCGCGGCCGTACCACGCGCTGATTAGGCTGGCATGGGCGAGTACCAGTGCCACAAGCATCGCGCGTTGCTCCCCAGTTGAGGCAAGCGAAGCCGCAAGGCCGGTTTGTGCGTCCTCGATACGCAGGTCGGCACGCTGCGGCGAGACCGGGGTAATGCTTTTATCTCGAGAGTCGGCGTACGAAGCACGGAGCCAATCTTCCACAGACAATGCGGGCGCACTGTGCAATTTTTTTGCAATCTGGCACTCGAGTTGCAAGTGTGATGGGGGAAATGCTTCGTCGTCCCACTCGGCAAAAACTGCGTTCAGGCGATCAATCAGGTGTAAGCGCGAAGCCGTCAGTGCCACCGCATGTCGCGCCATTGCGTCCTCAATCATCGAGGACCACAGGGGATCGAAGTCACCGCGCTCAATCAGACGATTGCGATTGGTTGACGCTGCTTCGAAGGCGGCCACCTCCCGTGCATGATTTGGGTCGAGCGTCAAAGTGAGCCGGTCTAGAAAACGACGACGCATATTTGCGCCCTCGGTAAACAGCCGATCCATTTGCGGCGTCAGCCACACGGAACAGAAGTGGGCGTCGGCTTCTCGTGCGGAAATCGGCGCGCCATCGCATAAGAAAAAGCGCCGCTCACGGTCCTTTAATCCGTAAATCGTTGACAGATCAAACCCGAGAGTGGAGATCGAATCCTCGATGACGTGAGCGCTAATTGCGAACCCGCCGGAACATCCCGGGCCACTGCGGGCCAGTTCATTTAGCCTTGCACCGCGTAGACCGCGACCGGGGGCAAGCAGAGAAATGGCTTCAAGAAGATTGGTCTTTCCAGCGCCGTTGCTGCCAGTAAGGACCGAAATTCGACCGGTGATTGACCAGTCGAGCTTGGTATACGAACGAAAATCGGTAAGGCGAAGGCTATTAATCCGGGTCACGGAGGTTCAGCGCAGAGGGAAGAGGCCTCACACTCTCATTGGCATCAGCACGAAGATGGCACTTTGGTCGCCAGCGTCACGCACCAGTGTTGGTGTTGCTCCGTCAGCAAAACAGAACTCGATCTCATCCGGGATTTGGTCCGCTATGTCATTGAGGTAGCGCGCCTGAAATCCAATCTCAAGCGGGGATGAGTCGTATTTGACTTGGCCGGAATCGAGTTCTTCGGTTGCCGTGCCCTGGTCTGGGCTGGTTGCAGAGAGGATCAGCAGATCACGGCCAACAGAAAGTTTAATAGGCTTGTGACGTTCGCTGGTGATCGCGGAGACGCGTGCAACGGCCGCCGCAAAATCCTTTTTGTCCACGCGCATGATCTTGTCATTTCCGACCGGAATCACTCGACCGTAGTCTGGGTAGGTTCCATCAATCAACTTACTGGTCAATCGAACAGACCCGAAGTCGAATTGAATGCGTGTTTCCGACAAGGCTACCGCGATGTCTGCGGACATCTCATCAAGCAATTTACGCACTTCGTTCACAGTCTTTCGTGGAATTATGACGCCGGGCATTCCTGACGCGCCTTCAGGGAGTGGCTCTTCAACACGGGCTAACCGGTGTCCATCGGTTGCAACCGCGCGCAGCATGGGCGCAGTATCCGACTCCGCCGCATGAAGGTAGATGCCATTCAGATAATATCTGGTTTCTTCCGTCGAGATGGCGAATTTCGTCCGATCGATCAGGCTACGCAGTGCCTGCGCGGGCAGTACAAAATGATGGGTTAGCTTGCCCGCGTCCAGTTTCGGGAATTCGTCCGTCGGCAGAACGACCAGCTTGGTCGCATACTTGCCGGACCGCAAAGCAAGAGGAGCATCGCCACCAGGGTGGTCAAGTTCGATCGATGCATCTTCCGGTTGGCGGCGGACAATCTCGTAAAGGGTTGCCGCGGGCGCCGTTACGGCGCCGTCGCGCAGCGCGATGGCTGAAACCTCCTCGATAAGGCCGATTTCGAGGTCAGTTGCGGCAATGGTCAATCGACCGTCGCGCACTGCCAGCATGACGTTGGCCAAGATCGGAATCGTGTTCCGCCGTTCGACAATGTTCTGGACATGGGCAAGCGCTTTCATCAATGTAGCGCGGTCCGCCTTGAATTTCATGCAGTCCTTCCAGTCATCTTGGCCTGTGGCCATTTTGAGCCCACGAGAACTTGGTGCATACCAGATTCGCACGTATTTGAAATGGCCTCTCCCAGCCGTTTCGCGACGTCGGGTCCGTTTGCCCCGAATGTCGGAGGTTACCGAATGTTTGGACCGAATCCAAGGTAGGTCACGCCACCCCTTTGGCTTGGTGCCTGACCTGATCCAGTCCGTGTGCTCGCCGCCTCGAATGGTGCACGCAACGAGCGGCTTCGCGCGAACCATCATCCAGCACAGCGGTGTTCTCCGCAGGATATTAATGTCTTGGCAGCTTCGTCATGGCCACATTAAATGTTCCTTTTTTGTTCTGATTCTGATCCGCCGTGACTGAACCTGATAGGTCTTAATGAATTTACGGACCAAGATGCGGCAATGGTGGGTGACAGGTACGGCTAGGCTTGATAAGTCGATCGCCTCGCACGACCGCATAATCTGATTTGCCGGCTGACCGAAACGGACCGTTCATGACCCGTATCGCCCTACCCCCTCAGGCTCAAGGAAGACGCCTACCGAATGCATGGGACGTGGCGGCTCTGGCAATCGTGTTTGGAAGCTTGGTTGGCGTGGCTTCCGTTGTGCGCGGTACGCTCGCGCCGCTTACCGCAGCTGAGGCAACCGCGATTCATCTCGATCCTGCTTATCTACCCGGCTATGCGTTACGCACCACCTTGAGAATGTTCGCGGCACTTTTGGTGTCTCTCGTGTTCACTTTCACTGTTGCCCCCCTTGCTGCCAAAAGTCGCCGTGCGGCCGCCATTATCATACCGTTGTTGGACATCCTGCAATCGGTGCCGATTCTCGGTTTCCTGTCGTTTACAGTGCTTTTCTTCCTGAATCTATTTCCAGGGCAGGAGATGGGTGCGGAACTGGCCGTTATATTTGTTATTTTTACAAGCCAAGCATGGAATATGGCGTTCAGTTTTTACCAATCGCTCACCACCGAACCACTGGATTTGGATGAAGCCTGCCGTAGTTTTGGCCTTTCGCCGTGGCAGCGTTTTTGGCGGCTCGATGTACCATTTGCGGTGCCGGGGCTGGTCTGGAACACGATGCTGTCGATGTCGGGGGGATGGTTTTTTGTGGTAGCTTCTGAGGCGGTCACCGTTGGCCATACGACCTTTACCCTTCCGGGGATCGGCTCGTATGTCGCCATGGCGCTGAGGCGAAGGGATCTGCTCGCCATTTCGTATGCTGTATTGGCGATGTTGGTTGTCATCTTGCTTTACGACCAGTTACTATTTCGGCCGTTAGTCGCCTGGTCCGGCAAGTTCCGCGTTGAAACCGTACAGGGCTCAGTTGAAGTCGAACCATGGGTCCTGAAGCTATTTCGGCAAACATTTATGCTTCGCAAATCAGTCGCATGGTTAGGTGATCGCATTGCGCTCATTGGTCGTTTGCGGCTTGGTCGGGCAGAACGAACATTCAAGTCGATTGCCCGAAGTAGCGTCCTGTCTTGGGTAGGAGACGCACTTTTTGGCGTGGTCGTGGGGGGCGTGGCGGTTTACGCACTTGATCGGATTTTTGTGTTTTGTACGGCGCATCTGCATTGGTCGGATCTACTCACCTGTTTGGCCCTCGCGATCTTTACGCTTGCCCGAGTGATAGCCGCATTGGCGATTTCCTGCGCGATTTGGGTACCAGTCGGCGTTTGGGTGGGTCTACGGCCACAAGCAACTAAAATGGTGCAGCCGATCGCTCAGTTCCTTGCCGCTTTCCCAGCAAATCTGCTGTTCCCCCTCGTGGTGGCGGGGATTGTTGCCTTTAACCTAGCTCCAAATATATGGTTGACGCCGCTAATGGTGCTCGGTACCCAATGGTACATCCTGTTCAACGTGGTTGCTGGCACGGCAGCACTTCCTGGTGACTTAAAGGAGGTTGCAGTCAATTTCGGACTTGGCGGAGTGCTATGGTGGCGCCGCCTTATCATTCCCGGTATCTTACCCTACTTCGTTACCGGCGCGCTTACTGCGACGGGCGCTGCGTGGAACGCCTCGATTGTAGCGGAAGTTGCAAGCTGGGGAAAAACGACCCTGGTAGCGCAGGGGCTTGGCGCTTATATCGCCAACGCCACGAGCCGGGGAAGCGCCAGCAATATTGTTCTGGGTGTCGCCGTAATGTCGGTCTTCGTCCTGAGTTTCAATCGGCTAGTTTGGCGTCCCCTCTACGCCTATGCAAGCCGCCGGACAAATCTCGGACAATAAGGAACTACGATGGATCGGTCTGCCAATACGCGCACCTTGGTCGAAGTACGCCACTGTCGGCAAGCTTATCCAAAAGAGGCCAATAACGAGTTGATTGTCCTTGACGACGTTAACCTTCGCCTCAGCGAAGGAGAAATGGTGGGGTTACTTGGACGATCCGGTTCCGGAAAATCAACGCTGCTGCGTATTATTGCGGGATTGTTGCGGCCAACAAATGGCGAAGTGACGTGGCAAGGCGAACCGGTGCGTGGTCCTGTGCGGGGGGTGGCGATGGTGTTTCAGAGCTTTGCACTCTTCCCGTGGTTGACAGTGCAGGAAAATGTCGAACTCGGGCTGGAAGCCCAAGGGGTCGCGAGGCGCGAACGAAAAAGTCGTGCAGAGGCTGCTATCGATCTCATTGGACTGGGTGGTTATGATGGCGCTTACCCAAAAGAGTTATCGGGAGGGATGCGTCAGCGCGTCGGATTGGCTCGTGCGCTGGTTACGCACCCGGATCTTCTGTTGATGGACGAGCCGTTTTCTGCGCTGGACGTATTGACCGCCGAGACACTGCGTACAGATCTGATCGATTTGTGGTCCGACGGAAAATTGCCGGTGAAGTCGATGCTGATGGTTACGCATAACATCGAGGAGGCGGTACTGATGTGCGACCGCATTCTCGTGTTTTCTTCTGATCCAGGCCGGGTTGCCCATGAGATTTCAATTCACTTCGCGCATCCGCGCAACCGTCTGGATCCTGCGTTCCGGCAAGTCGTTGATGATATCTATGCAGTAATGACAAGACGCAAGAGCGCAGCCGATTTGCGGGCAACTGCGACGCCGACTACAGGATTTGCTGCGCCGCTGCATCCGATCGGGACGAATCTAATGTCAGGCTTGATGGAAACGCTTGCAGGCCCACCGTATTATGGCCGTGCTGATTTGCCGGCATTGGCTGCAGTGTTACAGTACGAGGCGGATGAACTGCTGCCACTTGGTGAAACCTTGCAACTGCTGCGTTTTGCCGAGCTTGAAGAGGGAGACATTCGCCTTACCGAACAAGGGCGTAGCTTTGTTCATGCCGGCACTGATCGACGCAAGAAGATCTTTGCGGAGGTGGCCCTTGCGCACGTCAAACTGGTCGCAGCGATCAGGCAGGTGCTCGACGAGCGATGGAATCATCGAGCGTCGGCTGTGCGCTTCCGCGATGAGCTTGAGGACCATATGTCGCCAGAGCGTGCCGAGGAAACGTTGCGAACCGCAATTTCTTGGGGGCGTTACGCCGAAATCTATTCCTACGACGAGGAAACTCAGCAGTTTAGCCTCGACGACGTTGAGAGGCCGTAAAAAGGAACGTTTGCTTGCGATCGTGGCGTCTTTGTGCCTGCTGTGAAAGCAGCACAATGGCGCTAGGAAATTCCCCGTTCCGGAAAGGTTATAAGCACGCTTCAACGGCTTCATTCTAACACAGAAACATTGATCGACTTTTGCAGGAAAGTGCGCTATTCCGCGGCGCACGAACAAGAACGTTGTGGGTACGAACAGTCGTTTCCGCAGTGCAATCCGAGCGACTCGAGATCTGCCGGACATGCTTCAGGTTTCGACATGATACGTTCCGGAGAAATTTCCCGGAGAAGCTTTCGGCGGGCGGAGAGCAGAGGTGATGGGTATATCGTTAGTGTTATGTGACAATAGTCGTCTGTTGGGGCGGCACGGCATGAAAGAATAAAGCGGTTGGGAATGACGAACCTGGCTTGGTCGACACGCTCAGTCGGACCAAAGCGCAATTCTCTGACTATTTGCGGCTGCTAGTGAATTACGAAGAGATGCCGCAGACTGACCCAGTGCTGGGTGAATCCAATTCGCTGCAACGTCACAGAGCGGCTCGAGTACAAACCGACGCTCATGCATTCGGGGGTGTGGCAGGATAGGAGCTGTGGCCTCGCGTACCAAAGAGCCAATCGCGATGAGGTCGAGATCAATGGTACGTGCAGCATTTGGCGTGAAACGAGTGCGGCCAAAGCGGCGCTCAACGTCATGCAGTTCCATAAGCAAACGTTCTGGATCGATGTCAGCCTCGAATCGCGCGACGCCATTGCAAAAATCCGGCTGGCCCGGACTACGAGGGATCGGCTCGGTGCGATACCAACGGGATACCGATACGAATCTAAGGCCTTTGACACCTCGGATGGCAACGAGGGCGGCTTGGCAGGTCATAAGCGGCCCGCTACCGTCGGGAGCGGGCAGATTAGCGCCGAATGCGATAAGGGTTGGATCCATCGGTGTTCTCATCTGGCCTATTCAGAACGCGTAGTTTAGCTTATTCTTGGCTTTTGGCAGGAGAAAATTACGCCGCGCGTGATAGAACGCTCATATCATCGGCTCGTTTTTTTATAGAAGGAAAAAATTGCAATGCGGCTATTGCCACAGGATAAGACCGCTTTGTTTATCGACGGTGCGAACCTCTACGCGGCGTCGCGGGCGATCGGTTTTGACGTCGATTACCGAAGGCTCCTGGAGTTCTTTCGGCGCGTAAATCTAGTCCGAGCATATTATTATTCGGCACTGCTTGATACCGAGGAATATTCACCGCTCAAGCCGCTGACCGACTGGTTAGCATACAATGGCTATACCTTAGTTACTAAGCCGGCCAAGGAGTTCACGGACGCCAGCGGGCGGCGACGGGTCAAAGGAAACATGGACATTGAGCTCGCGATCGACATGCTTGAACTGGCAGACCATCTCGATCACGTCGTGCTTTTTTCGGGCGATTCGGATTTTCGTCGGTTAGTCGAAGCCGTGCAGCGTCGTGGCGTCCGCGTGACGGTGGTTTCATCGGTGAAAACTTCTCCCCCTATGATCGCAGATGAGTTGCGGCGGCAAGCGGACCAGTTTGTTGAGCTGGCCGATATCGCAGGCGAGTTTACTAGGCGACCGGCCGACTCGCGAGTACGGTCGGGGCACGATGAGGATGAGGTGGAGTGATTTGTGCACCTGGCCCTGATTGTGGCCTGTGCCCAAGGCTGGTAGGATTTCGAGAGCAAAATCGCCGCAAATTTCCTGATTGGCATAATGGGCCCGTGCCTAGCTTCGGGCCGGTGACAGCAAGATTGCTGATCGTGGGGCTTGCTCCCGGGTTGCGCGGCGCGAACAAAACGGGGCGACCGTTTACCGGGGACTTCGCGGGCTTGCTTCTTTATCGCACGTTGTTAAAGTTCGGTTTTGCTCAAGGCTGCTACGGTGCAAGGCCCGACGACGGGTTGGTGCTCCTGAACTGCAGGATTGTAAATGCCGTCCGCTGTGTGCCGCCTGAGAACAAGCCGCTTCCCGCCGAGATCCGAATGTGTAATGATTTTCTTCGGAGCGAGATTGCGAATGTGAAGCCGCGCGCAATTCTGGCCCTTGGTGCCATTGCTCATCAGGCTGTGCTGCATGCGTTTCAGCTGCCTCGGAGCTTTGCGGCATTTCGCCATGGCCAAGAGCAGATATTGCCGTCAGGGGCTTTCTTGGTCGATAGTTTTCATGTTTCTCGGCTAAATACCAACACTGGGCGTCTTACTCAGGACATGTTTGAGCACATTATGCAGCATCTTGTTGAAATGACGACCTGACCATCTTGATGTGTGCTTTTCAGTATTTCGTGCTATGATGGTGGTGCTGAACGTGATTTGGATAGCTTGGGACCATGGATTTTCTAACCAATCTTTCGCAGGAAAGATCACCATGCCCCCATGCATAAAATCGAAAAACAGGCGGTGTTTGCTATTCCGCTTGATGCGCGACGTCTGGTATCGTCTTCTGGTGCGTCTGCCACTGCTTTTTTTTGCGGTGTGAGGAATTGGAGCGGGTGCTCATCATTGAAATGCCTCGAGCAAGGAAAGACGTCTGCCATCACAGTGAAGTATGAAATTGAGTTGATTTGGTGCGCTATTTACTAACGAGGCGTCATAGCCGTAACGGAGGCAGTAGTAATGTTTTGACGCCGGATGCTAGGCCTTCCATCTATCGGAGATGGCATCCGCGCTCGTAAACACGGTCCGCCGAAGCTCGGTGTGATCGTTTCGGGAACAAGGTGTTCGAACGTTCGTAACGTCACAGGCGGTCTTTTTCCTCATCGAGCAAGGAATAGCCGAGCTCCGCGAGGCCTTGCTCCATCAGATCGGCAAGTTGCGGTGTTTCTATCAAATAAGCCACACTGCGCTCGTTGAGCGCGCCGCGTGCCGCCTGCAGTGCGGCCGGCCATTCGCGCCTCGTGAAATCGCCTCGCCCGAGCCACACCAGCGCCAGCAATTCGGTTTTCTGGTCGTCATTGAGGTCTTCGAGTGCGGCGGTCAGCTCCGTTCGTGTCGGGTTATCAGTCGTGTCCTCAAGGATGCCGACGTTATAGTCGTCGGACGCGTTCGAACCCTCCTCCAGTTCCTGAGGCGCAACTTCGGCGTCAAATTCTCGGGCCTTGATTACGATGTAGGTCAGCAGATCCAGTGGCGTGGCAAGCATAATGCGTTCCTTTCGGAGAGAATTGGGTCGCCGGGTCGAAAATTTGCGCTGATTGAACCCTCTGAATTAAACTTGCCCGACAATGGATTTGTACGACGTGCGTAGGCACACTTGCATTGATGTTGATCAATGAGCGGCAGCAGCGCTCCCTCTCAGGTGGTGGCTCTAATGCGGCGATTGTTGGGCCGTAAACCATCGGGTGATGCACCACGCCGAAGACAGGGGCCGCCCTTTGTCGGCCTCCGATGCCCGCCCTGGATTGGCGTGCATGCGCGTCCTGACGCCGGCCCTTTCCAGACAGGTTGTTGGCAAGGGTGTCGCGCGGTAACAGGCTAAGGAGAATCTGCTTACCAGAAGACGGCGTAAGGCCTCTTCTTGTAGTAGGGAGGTGATATAGACTGGTCGTCTGTGAATTATGTGATCTGAGGTTAGCTGATACTGAGGCTTGGTGAGCGGCTTGTGGCGGCGAGCCATGCGACGAAGGCGCAAAGAAGACTGATCAGCCATCTGCGGAGGAGGCGGAGGTTGTGGCCGACGCCGGCGAGGATGGCGTTGATGGC
>JAJZBH010000059.1 GCA_021799015.1 Pseudomonadota bacterium | reverse complement strand
ACCATTGCCGCCGGTTCGATCGGCACTAGGTCGTCAAGCCGGTCATGAGTCAGCACGAAACCTCCGGGGTGCTGGCTCAGATGGCGCGGCGTGCCGATGAGCTGGCGCGCAAGATCGAGCGTGAGGCGCAGGCGGCGATCCTTGAGATTGAGGTTGAGTGTCTTGATCTGCTCTTCTTTGACGCCGTCCTCCGACCACCCCCAGACCTGACCGGAGAGCGTCCTGATGAGGTCTTCGGTGAGACCGAGGGCCTTGCCGACATCACGGAGCGCGCCCCTCGTCCGATAACGGATGACCGTGGCGCAGAGTGCGGCATGATCGCGGCCGTAGGTTTCGAAGACCCACTGCATGACGATCTCGCGCCGCTCATGCTCGAAATCGACATCAATATCGGGCGGTTCGTGCCTCTCTTCCGAGACGAAGCGCTCGAATAGCAAGTCGTTGCGGTCTGGGTCGATCGAGGTAATGCCAAGGCAGAAGCAGACGGCCGAGTTGGCGGCCGAACCGCGACCCTGGCACAGGATGTTGCGAGAGCGGGCAAAGCGGACGATCGAATGAACTGTGAGAAAATACGGCGCGTATTGTAGTTTCTCGATCAGCTCCAGTTCGTGCCGGAGGGCCGCCCGCACGTGGCCGGGAATCCCTTCGGAGTAGCGTACTGCCGCGCCCTCCCAGGTCAGCTTTTCCAGTGTCTCCTGCGGTGTCAGCGTTGGATCGGCGCGTTCCTCGGGATATTGGTAGGCAAGCTCATCAAGGCTGAACCTGCACTGCTCCATGAGCGTGACCGTGCGTGCGAGCGCTTCGGGGTAGCGACTGAACAGCCGGTGCATTTCTTCCGGGGGCTTGAGGTAGCGATCGGCGTGACGCTCGCGCCTGTCGCCGAGACCGTCGATCGTGACATTGTGCCGGATGCAGGTGACGACATCCTGCAGGATGCGCCGCTCCGGTGTGTGGAACAGCACGTCATTGGTGACGATGGTAGCGACCCGCATCTGTGCGGCGAGGCTGGACAGTTCCCAGAGCCGGAGCTGGTCATTGGGCCGGCGGCGCAGAGTGAGCGCCAGATAGGCGCGGTCCCCGAAGGTCTCACGGAGTCGCCGCAGGCGAAACCCGCACGTCTCATCGGCGATGTCGGAAACAAGAACAGCGATCAGCCCTTCCTGATAGACGACAAGATCGTCCCATTCGAGATGGCATTTTGCCTTGCCGCCGCGGCGCTTGCCGAGAGACAGCAGGCGGCAGAGGCACGCATAGGCGGGTCGGTTTGTGGGATAGACCAGGATGGAGGCGCCGTCCGCGAGATCAAGCCGGCAACCGACGACCAGCCGGATGCCGGTCGCTTTCGCCGCTTCGTGCGCGCGGACAATGCCGGCAAGCGAATTGCGGTCGGCGATGCCGAGCGCATCGATGCCGAGTGCCGCGGCCTGAGCGAACAGTTCCTCACAGGAGGACACCCCGCGCAGGAAGCTGAAATGTGACGTGACCTGAAGCTCGGCATAGCGCGGACCACTCACCCGAACACTCCATGCAGGAACCAGCGGTGTGATCCGGTGGCGCTGTCCTGACCGTCACCAGCCCGAAAAATCCAGAACCGCTCCCCGGAGTCATCCTCGACCCTGAAATAATCCCGCACTGCCGCCAGTTCGGCATCACGTTTCCACCACTCCCCGAAGACGCGCTCCGGCCCGTCGGCGCGCTTCACCCGTCGCCGGATGCCTCGCCAGGTGAAGGAGACGGGCGGGTGATCAGGCAACAGGGCGACCGTCTCGATCAGTTCGGGCGGGGTCAGCAGGCGTGGCGGTCGGGGCCACTGCGTCGGCCAAGTCGCACCAGTCTCCGGCGTCAGGGCCGGGATACGGCGGACGCTGCGCTCCGGCACGTCGGTCACGACGGGTTCGGCGCGATAGACACGGTGCTCGCCGACCCGGTTGGCGAGCACGTCGATGAGGTCGGAAACATCCGGCACGGCATCTTCGACCAGCGTCGAGGCGTGCTGCTTCATGTTGAAAGGCTCGGCAAGCGTGGCGGCCAGGTCAAGGGTCTCGATCCCAAAGCCAGGATCGATGGTCTCGATCTTATCGTGGAGCAACCGGACCAGGCGTTTGACGTCTCGGGTCGGCATGGCGGTGCTAACCCGGACAGCCTGTGCACGACGATCGATGCGGTGGCAGATGAGGTCGAGGTGTCGGGCACCGAGGCCGTTGGCTTCCAGCATCGTGCACAGTTGCGCCACCAGCTTGCCGATATAGCGTGCGATTGTTTCCGCGGCGGCAATAGGCTCCGGAAAATTGCGGCGGACCTCGATCAGCGCGGCAGGGCGGATCGGGTCAATAACCTCGGCTACCCGCCCGAGGGCCTGATCGAGACGGCGCACGACCTCCGGCCCAAAGCGTAGTGTCAGGGGGGCACGCGGTGCCACCATGAGATCAGTGAGGCGTGTGAAACCGAGTGTCCGTAGCTCGGCGATCATGGTCGGCGGCAAACGTAACGCCGCGATCGGCAGCGGCGCGATGGCTGCGACTGTACTGCCGGGCGGCACGATCTGGATGGGCCGGTCCGTGTAGCGCGCCAGCGCATGTGCCGCCCCCCAAGTATCGGCAATGGCCGCGCGAGCGGCAAAGCCGGAGGCCTCCAGCCGCTCGATCATGGTGAAGAGCATCGCTGCCTCGCTGCCGTGAAGATGATCTGTGCCGGTGGTATCGATGACGATACCGTCGGGAGGATCGGCAGCAGCAATCGGTGCGTAGTGACGGAGTACCCAGAGAGCCAGCCGGTTGAGTGCCGTCGCATCGGCTGCTGGATCGGCTGGGCGGATCAGGAGACCGGGAACCAGCACCTGGGCAGTGGCGGCGGCCATGCCGACATGGAGGCCGGCGGCTTGTGCCGTGATGTTGGCCGCCAGCACAACACGGCGCCGCCCATTGTAACCCACCAAGGCGAGCGGCGTCTCACGCGGAGGCGCCGCGTCGCCAGCCTTCCACCGCAGCCGGTCCGTGGACCACGTCGGCAGGAAGAGCGAGACGACCCGCTGCATCGCACGCCTCCAGCTCGAAATCAGTACTTTCGCCAGCACGGGCACGGATCAGTTCGACCAGCCACCGGTGCCGACCTACGCCGGGCACCGGTAGCGGTTCTGAGGGCATTATCGAAACGCGCCATCGCGTGTCGGCCGCCGTGGGCTGCCCGAAATCCACGGCCTCGCTTTGCCGTCTCCACCGCCGGAGGGCGATGCCAATGGTGTTGGTGCCTTCCGCGGCGAGCCGAAGGCGCCGCGAAGCGGTCATGGAGAGCCGCGCCACCTCGGCGACGACGGCACCAAACCCACCATGCCGCAGCCCTTCCTCGGCACAGGACAGCACGATGTTGTCGTCACCTGCCTCGACATAGATGACGCGATCGGGGTGCAACCCTGCCTGGGCCAGAGCCGGCTCGAACAGGTCAGGCCGTGTAATGCACCAGAGCACCTTGCCGCTTGTGCGTGCCGCAATACCTGCCGTGAAGAGCGCAGCGGCGGCACCATCAATGGCGCCGTTACCACCGCCAGCGATCTCGTGAAGCGAACCACGCGCCAGGCCCCTGCCGGGAAGGCGTGCGTCCACTTTGTCGATTCCGAAGGGAAGTACAGATTTTGGGCACGGCTTTCGGCCTTCGATCTTCTCGATCTTTGCGCGCAGGGATTCGATGGCGGAGCGGGACCGCACGGCGAGGCTACCTTTCGGGCCAGGTAAATAATGTTCACTATTTGTTCTACATCTTGCCCTGAGAGTCAAGCGGGAAATCGAACCATATCTTGCGGCGAATTCCGTCAGTCGGCGCCGCGAGGCGTGGTGGCAAATAGAGCCTTCCGTGCTTATCCTCCTACCATGTGTGGCCGCTTCGCCTCGACAACACCTCCCGATACCATTGCCCGGTTGTTCAGGACGACAGGGCCGGTCCCGAACGTCGCGCCGTCATGGAACGTGGCGCCGGGCCAGAACGCGATGGTAGTCCGCCGCCACCCAGAAAACGGCGAACGCCGCCTCGATCTCTTGGGCTGGGGCCTCGTGCCCCACTGGACCAAGGACCTTCATTCCGCCCGCAAGCCAATCAACGCCCGGGCCGAGACCGTCGCAACCATGCCGATGTTCCGCGATGCGTTTCGCCGCCGCCGGTGCATCGTGCCGGCCGATGCCTTCTACGAATGGCAGCCGCGCGACGATGGCCCGAAACAGCCCTTTGCTGCCGCACGTGCGAACGGCGGGGTGCTCGCCTTCGCCGGGCTCTGGGAAGGCTGGCGCGCTCCGGATGGCAAAACCTTTCGGACCTTCGCGATCGTCGTGAGCGCGGCGAACAAGGACATGGCGCCCATCCACGACCGGATGCCGGTCATTCTCGAACAGCCGGAGTGGCCGCTCTGGCTCGGCGATGTAGAGGGCGATGCGCGAGCGCTGCTGCATCCGCCCGAAGCCGGCACCCTGAAAATCTGGCCTGTCGGCACGCGAGTCAACCGGCCAGCAAACAACGATGCAGGCCTGTTAGAGCCGGCCAGATGAAGTGATCTGCCGCCAGCGACCGGTTCCGGGGCCAGTGCACACAAATCTCCTCAGTGCCAATCTTGGCCGTCAAGAGAACGAAAATGGGACATTCAGCTTATGACCCGGCCATGCGAGAGCGGCCGGCATGGAATTCTGGACGCAAGGTCGGGGCAAAGCGGGCACTGAATCCTTAACAGGCCTGGGCGACCAGATTCTGGCTGGATCGAGAGCGCCGTTTCCGCGATCGTGCGTTGTCTTCTCCGCGCCGCCATGCGCGCCAACCAGCTCCACCTCTGGTTTGCCTCCACCGCCTTTGTCCTGCTCTGCGCGCTCCTCCGCATCGGTCTCGTCCACGCCTTGCTTCGAAACGCCCTCGCCTGCTCCGACGGCACTTCAGAGGGCCTTGGGACAGGCGGAGACTTTTCGCTCCGGGCATGGTGTTTAACATTCTCGGCATCCGAGCAGCCAACGACCCGAGGGACGAACGCATCGACTTCTTCGTCAATGATGATGACTTCCATGGGCCTCAATCAAGCATACCGGCAGCCAAAGCTTCCCATGCTCTTGACATACTAACGCACCATTAACGCCGGACGCTCCCCCAAAGCGTACCTTCATTCTAACAGCTCACAGAGCTGTGTTCGTTGCAAACTGTCACGTCATCTTCACATTCGTATCCTTGAACAGATCGCTCTTCCTTAACAAAATAGCGTCTGCTCAACGTAATCATTTTTGTTGCGGTAGGAATTCAATGTCTCGAACAGCACCAAAACTGCGAGTGTCGCCAATTCTCCTTTCTGCGCTTCTATCAAGTACAGGTGCAGCGACATTGGCTCATGCACAAGATGTGAATGCTGGCACCGTCTCAGCGTCGGCTGGAGCAACAGAATTCGAGATTGGACTTCCAACCTCAAAGGAAGTTCTGCGGTCCGGAAAAACGCAAAAGATCATCCGGCGTAATGCCATTCAGAGTGTTAACAATGGCGGAAATGCTGCGCAGGCGCTTGCTCTTGCTCCCGGCGTTAACATCAGCAGCTACAGCAATAGTGCAGGTGCCAAGTATTCGATCAGCATCAACGGTCTAAAAACCGGTTGGGCAGGGTTTGGGGCAGGCAACGTGGATAATGGAAGTGTCATGGTAACGTTCGATGGGGTGCCCCTGAACAACCCCGGAACGGGCCTGTGGCAGGCCAATGAGCTGCCGGAACTTTCACTCATCCAGGGGATTGGAATTACCTACGGGCCAGGACCTGTTGCGGACCGCTGGTACGACAACATCGGGGGCGCCATCAACTTTGTACCATTGCAGCCGAAAACAAAGCCAGGTGCAACAATCGGTGGCGGCTACGGAAGCTTTAACACACGAAATTTCCACTTCAGTGTAAACACCGGCTTACATGACGGATGGGCCGCCGTTTTTGCTGGCGGAGAAACAAAATCGGACAGCTACAGAACGGGCTATGGCTTCAGTAATCCGGGACAAGCATTTGCCTACTATTTCAAGCTTCGAAAAAAATTCTCTAACGGTGCAATCAGCTTCGGAGCGTATGATGCCCGTGCTGATGCCTACCGACCTTTGCCGATTCCTGTTGAGCCAATTTCTGGTGCGACGGTGAATGGATTTAATGCGGCAGGAACAGCAAATCCTGGTCTGCTCTACAGTGAGAGCACAAGCGGCTTCTATAGTTCGCTGCCGTATGGGCTTATTCACAAGCTCGATCTCAATGCGACGTGGCTCATTTACAACCGCGTTCGCCTGCGCATCTCGCCTTATCTTAGGTTCACGAATTTGCTGTATTACCGGCATGGGAATCGGTTTCACAGCCACAATGATCAATATTTTGCCGTGGATCCGTTCCAGATCGAATATAACAACCCCTATTCACATACGATTGGCGACAAGGTGCAGTTCACGGCCCCGTTGCCGTACAACACCATTGAGTTCGGAGGGTTCGTCCTAAACAATACCTATAACAGCCACAATACGTTCTGGAGCACGTCCCAAGGCACTTCACCGAGTTATCCGGCTGGGTACCGGAACGATTTCTGGTATCAGACCAATGTCGGCGTCTATCTTCAGGACCGTGTCGCGCTGCTAGGTCGGCTTTCTTTGGTGCCTGGAGTTCGCCTGACAAATTTCCAGACACAATATGAAAATAATGGGGCTGCGACTTATCCCGGCGCTAACCCGGCAAACAACGAAGCGATTCTTCCCAACGCGTCGACAGATTTCAATGCGGTTGAGCCGAATATCTCGGCAAACTGGCGGGCCGCGCCATGGTTGGCGCTATACGGCAACTATGGCTTTTCCTATCGGCAACCGCCAAACGGCGGCGGCGGCGGGCCATACCAATCGCTTCTCGCATCATCTCTGAAGCTCGAAAAAGGAACGAGCTACCAGGTCGGACTTAAAGTGCATGGCATTCATGCCATGTATTTGCACAGGTTTTTGTTGGGGCTGAATTACTATCATTTGCTCTACAGCAACGAGATTATTCCGATCCCGGTTCTTAATGAACCATACGAGCTGACTGCAAGCGGAAGTTCAGTATACCATGGAATCAATTTCTATGTTCATGACGATCCACTCTACAACGTCCACGTGTTTAGCAATATCAGCATTCAGCGTGCACGATTCTTGAATTACGTCGTTGGCGGCGTCTCGTATGATGGGCTGCCGGTTTCTAACGTTGCCAACGCGACCTTTAATGTTGGCTTCTCATATCATTATAACTACGGGAATGCCCTTTTTGTGCCCCGGATTTGGTACCAATATACCGGGAAGCAGTATCTCTTTAGTGATCTGACTGGAGCGCCAACGACGACTACTATGCCCGGGTACGGTGTCCTCAACGCGGCTGTAAAAATCATTGAGTTTACCCGCGCTTTCGCTAGGCCCCTGCGCGGTGTGAGTCTCAACCTCGTGGCAACGAACATTACGAATAACCAGTATAATGCAGCAGAGTATATTACTGCTGGCGGGTATTTTGGCCCCGCGAGTGCTGGTCAGGTTCTCGGATTCCCGGGCGCACCACGATCGGTTTACGCGGATTTGACCGCGGATTTCTGATTAGTGGCGGCCATATCGGGAGAGAATTTTCCCAGGCAGGTGCTCTGGGCGGCGGGCCTCGGGAACTTTCTCGATGGCTATAGCCTCACGATAATTGGCGTGGCGATGGCACCTCTGCGCGCGGCATGGCGATTGGGGCCCGGGGAAGTCGGCCTGATTGCAGGCGCTGCTGTGGCAGGGAGCCTTCTCGGTGCGGCGCTTGGCGGGGCGGTGTCCGACCGATTTGGACGAAAGGCAATCTTTTTGCTGGACATTGCAGGATTTGTTGGTGCGTCCGCGCTTTGCGGGGCGGCATGGAATGCCGCGGTCCTGGTGCTGTTTCGCTTCGTGCTCGGGATGGCCATAGGAGCTGACTACCCGCTAAGCTCTGCGTATCTTGCAGAGTGCGCAGCAGCGACCCACCGGGGACAAATTCTCTCGCTGTCTTTGGGTTTCTGGATGGCCGGAGCCATCTGTTCGGCTTTGGTCGGTGTAGCGCTGATGGGTGTCGGCCCGGACAATTGGCGATGGATGGTAGCGTCCGGTGCCGCACCTGGAGCAATCGTTTTGGCGCTCCGCCAAAGGCTTCCGGAATCACCATTATGGCTTCGCCAGAAGCTGATGGTCGCAACGGCGAATATCCCGACGGAAGTGCGGCGGTGGGCACTTGCGTGTGTACCTCGCTTTTGCCTGGACGTCACGGGATATGCCTTGCACCTGTACCTGCCGCTACTCCTGCTAACGCTCGGGTTACATGGCTCTCGACAATCTGCACTCGGGGACGCAGGTTTTTTTTCGATGTTCGTCTTCGGGTGGATCCTGAACGTATTTCTTGTCGATCGTTTTGGTCGAATAAGATTGCAGACCCTTGGGTTTTTGGGTGGTGCATTTGGGCTGCTGGTAGTGGCGGCTGCTTCGCATTACGGATCAAAAGGCCTGTACGGCGTTGCCGCCGGCCTGACGATCTATCAGATTTCGAATTTCGCAGGACCTGGCATCACTAGTTGGATTTTGCCGGTTGAGCTTTTTCCAACCCGGATTCGTGCGACGGCGCAAGGGGTATCGACTGCGGTTGCGCACAGCGGAGGACTTCTGGCTGCGGTCGCCGTTCCGCTGGCGATTCACCTCTTCGGCATTGCTGTAACGATACTAGCGCTTGCAGGTACGGCATTGGGCGGTGGTATTCTGACGAAATGGCTGGGAGTTGAGACCAACGGAATAACGCTCGACGCAGAAGCTCAGCAGAGCCGAGAGACCGAGGCTGACGAGGTTCGCACCTTGTTGCCAAATTAACCGTTGAGAGTCTTCGATCCGGGCCCTTTGGACGATTATATAAATGACGCGTTTTAAGACTGTTTTGTTTGGTCTGGTTCGACAGGAGACCTGCGGCCGCACGAGGCTATAGCGGCCAAGCCGGCCACAAACGCCGCATCAATCCCAAAAATCAGATCAAAACGTTCCTCTCCGCTCATATGGCGTCACATTGTCGTCACGCTAGAAGGAATACAAATATAATAATACGCAGTTATTATTGCTGTCCGTATTGTTGTTCAAGCAAAGCATTCCGCGTGGCGGTGGAGGCCGCCTCATTGCGGTGCCGCCACGGAACACGGGCCGTGCCTGTCCCTCGTGCGGACACGTCTCGGCGGACAACGGGCGGACCCAGGCCCGGTTCGCTTGTGTCGAATGTGGCCACGAGGACGACGCCGACGTGGCTCGTGCAATCAGCATCTTCTTTCGCGGGATACAGCAGTTGCGGTACGAAGGGCAGGACATGAACGACGCTTCGTTCCGGTGCGACAGCACACCCCGGATCGCCTGTGAAGTGAGCGGTACGCTAATACCCCTAGCAGCAGGAAACCCACCGAAGCGACCCAGGAGCAACTCAATGCCAAACCTGAGCGCAGCAGGGCTCTCCGGCCTTCAGGCCAGGGAGGATATCAATGGCAATGTTTTGTTGGCTGGCAACTGCTCAGTCGACCCGAGAGGGATGAGGCCCGCCGCAGCGATTCTCGCGCGCGTGGGACGTGGGTAGGGCACGGGTTCCAGCAAACAATCTATCAAGGCGGTTTCCGCACAACCGGGCGGGTCGCGTGAAAACAACGGAAATCGATCCTGACCGTGCCATCCTCATTCACCTCGACAGCGTCCTCGAAGACGTGGTCGAACAAAATGTCTCCAGGCGCGTAGTCGTGACGGGCGTACACGGTCGAGGAGGAAGTGCCGTCGATGCCGGTGAGCACCGCGACCAACTGCATCGCCTCCGCGCGGAAGTCGTCGGGGCCCAGGCCGTAGAAGGGACTGGCTTCATCAATTGAATGCATGACTGTCCAGCTCAGTGCAAAAAACGGGTTGGTATCCCGCCTCAGTGGCAGATCCAGCATGCGGCGGTAACGGTATCCTTCCACGGTTTGATAATCTCGCAGCAAGGTCAGCTTCAGGCGAGCTTCGATGATCTGGTTCTTACGCACATTGGCGACGCGGAACATCAATGTTGGCTTGCCATCGAACCGGCTCACGACCGCATTCCGGCTGAACATCACGTGGGCCACTGGCAAGGTGAACTTCGCAATCATCAGGCCGACGGCGAGCGGCACCAGCAACACCCCCGTCACAACATCAAAGGTCACGATGACATGCCCATAAAGGGTGGCGGGATACATTTCGCCAAAACCGACGGTCGACATTGTTTCGATGCTGAAAAAGAACGCATCAAGCAGCGAGTCGGGCCTGGCACCATGAACGCTGCCCGGACCCAGTGCGAACAGCACGGCGTAGCCGAGGTTGAGTAGGAGATAGAACCCGGCCAGGGTGAGCAGAAACGCACCCCACGGCAACACGAGGAAGCCGTGGTACAAATCGTGCCAACCGCGACGCGGGGCGCCCAGCCGGATTACCGGCGGCCGATTTCCGGCTCGCCGCTGCTCCGGATGGCGGCGTGCGGAAGGCGAATCCGGCTGACGGTCGGTTCGATAGGTTTTGGCCCGGCGGCCGTTTCCGCGCTTTTTTGGCAGCATTTTTTCTGGCTACACCATAACCCGGACAACGTCTTCTCCTTGATGAATCGCGGCGGGCTTCCATGGGGTCGCTTCCTTTTGTCCCGGCCACGAGCTTGCCCGCGCAAGCGCTCATGCGAAGTCGTGCTACCCGTTCTTCTTTCTGGACGGGCGCGCGTTTCTCGATGCTCAGTGAGGCTGTCGCACCGTAAGGTGTTCAGAGGCGACTGGTTGTTGGGGGCCATAACGGCCTCCGGCACTCTCGAATTGATTAAGCGGACCACAACATGTAGAACAAATCATGAACCTGTCGCTGTGCGCCTTCAACGAAATGTTCCCGACGAGGATGCTGCACGGGCATGGTTTGAGAAGGCGCGTTGGCCGAGCGGCCCCGAGTGTTATCACTACGGGGCGGTTGGCAACGCGCTCTACATGCCAAAGACCAGGTTCTGGCACTGCAAGGCATGCAGGAGGCAGTTCAGCGTCACGGCTGGCACGCCGATGCACCGGACACATCTGCCGCTACTGACATGGGCTCAGGCGATCTATCTGACCGTGTCCTCGTCGAAGGGCATCTCGGCCGTGAAGCTGAGTGAGATGCTGGACGTGTATTAGGTGACGGCATGGCATCTTGGGCACCGGATCCGCGCCATGATGGCAGAGGCCAATCCACTCCTCTCGGGCATTGTCGAGATCGACGAGATGTATGCGGGCGCGTCCTGAACGCGCTCGTCACTGCCAGGCGGCCGGCGGCGCTGGTGCTTGAGCGGTTGGACTTCCGGAACCCGGCGCTGTCGTCTCGGTTGAACCGCATCATCCAGAACTGCGGTCGAGCGGTGATCCGCGCCAAGCTGGCCGATCTCCAGGCTCGCTTCGGGGTCACGTCCGAAGAGGCGAACCCGGCCTACACGTCCCAGACCTGCTCGCGCTGCGGCTATGTGGACAGGCGAAATCGCCCGTCACAAGGCATCTGCCATTGCCTGTGGTGCGGCCAAAGAATGCACGCCGATGTCAATGCGGCACGGAATATCGGGCGACGCCGTGCGTCGCCTATCGGTTCCGTGTTCCAGTCGAAGGCGGCGATCCTCGCTGAATCCGTGCGCCGGTTCAACGAGCGAAGGGTGCTCGGCACCCGATCCGGTGGGAGGGGTTCCACCGCCGACCCGCGATTGGCCAATCCCTACTTCAGTGGGGAAAAGCCAACAGCGGCTCGGATGTCGAAAGCAAGGCCGCTACCAGATCTGGTGGCGGTTGAGCTAACTCGATAGTGCCCAGGCACAGGATCGACGTAATGTTAACGCCGATCCAAAGCCGCCTCCATACAAGGCATCATTCCGTGCGTCACAAGATTTGAATTTATCATCTGTTGATAATTATTGTGGTCTTGAAATAACGCTTATTGCGAGAGAAACGCTTGCTTGAAATTACGCGTGCCGTCGATACAGCTGCATGTCCAACTGCAAGCTCCTTTTTAGGAAAAAACGTACGACGGTTCTCCCGGCAATTTTGCCGCAACCAGGAATACACCGATTAAAAAGAACTTACGTTAACCTCCCAACTACAAGGAAAATCGCTCGCCCAAGTATACTCGGCGAACATCGTGATCAGCGACAACCGCGTCCGGTTCTCCTTCCATCAGTACCTGTCCATCGTGCAGAATATAGGCGCGGTCGATGATTTCAAGCGTCTCACGTACGTTGTGATCAGTAATAATAACGCCAAGACCACGATCCTTGAGGTGCGCAACCAAATCCCTGATTTCTCCAACCGCAATCGGATCGATGCCGGCCAATGGTTCGTCAAGCAAAATATAGCGAGGCCCGGTAGCCAAAGCACGGGCGATCTCAACTCGTCGCCGCTCACCGCCTGATAATGCTAACGACGGCGTACGGCGCAGATGAGAAATACCGAACTCCGCCAGTAGCTCGTCAAGTAATGCTGCCCGCCGATCACGATCATATTCAACCACCTCAATTGCTGCAGCGATGTTCTGCTCAACCGTCAACCCACGGAACACCGACGCCTCCTGTGGGAGATAACCGATACCAAGCCGTGCCCGTCTATACATCGGCAGCATCGAAATATCGGCGCCATCAAGCATAATGGTCCCGGCATCGGGCTGGATCAGGCCGACGATCATGTAGAATGTTGTCGTTTTTCCTGCACCGTTTGGACCAAGTAAACCGACTGCTTCACCTCGTCGCAGCGTTAGAGAAACGTTGCGCACAACGGGACGTTTTCGAAACACTTTTCCAACCCCGCGCACGATGAGACCGGCATTCTGAATATCCACCTCGCGAAGGTGATCGGATAGTCGCAATGTCTCGTTCATGATCCATCCGCCTTGCGCCCCGATTGCGGTGACCCAACCGTCCCCGGTTTTGCTGAGTTGGGCATCACCAACCCTTGCACGCGTGTGCCCGTAGCGGCCGTTAACATCGCAATCCCGGTCTTCGTATCGACCTGCGCCCTAGCTCCCATCAACTCGTTCCGCCCATGTGTGATATGCACGTTTCCTGCAAGTACTGCGATTCCCGTCTCAGGATTATATTCCGCGTTGTCTCCTGTGGCGATATCAGTAGCGGTATGGAGAACGACATGCCCATGCGCGACGACCTTACGCAATTGTCCGCCAGTGCCTTGCGCTTGTCTCTTTTGTTGTCCCGTCCCATGCACGCTCGGATCGGCCTCAAATCGCTTAAAATATCCAATCAATACATCAGCCGAAATTGACCGATGATTATTCGCAACGATCAGCGCATGGCCGATAGCTACTGCCTTACCACTGTGCGACCAATACTCCAGTGCCTTGCTCGCCGTGATCGTCTCCTCTGGCGTGATCAGGCGCAGGCCAGTGCCCGTGAGCACCAATTCGCCAGATGCCATATGATAAACTGCTTTTGCTCCAAAAGCCTGCTGACTTGGACTAAAGATATGTACGTCCCCAAATGCATCCAGTTCGGAAAGCTGAGATTGCCCGAAGCTGAAGTTCGCGAGAGGGCCACTGGCGTCACCTTCGTGAGGCGAGGACTTTCCCGCAGTTGCCTTCGTAACATAATGGGCAACAAGCCGGTCCGCTGTCACCGTCACCGAGCCACGAACTGCCTTGGCATGGCCACTGGCGATCATAGTCCGTGTCTGCTGATCCCACTCCATACCGTTTGTTGCGGTGATCCTGATCGGGACAGGAGAAACCCCGGTGGGCTGATCCAGACCAAGCATCTGCCCTTGCGCTGATGCGCAGAAGATTAATGTTCCGAGCAACCCAACGCCCAGCGTTGCCCAGTGCCGCAAGGTCACTTTAGTGCTCCGGCCGAAGGAAGGCTTGCAGTCTTGATGTCGCTATCTGCGTCATCCAGAATCAACTGCGTCCCCCCCCTGAAAAGAATCCGGCCACCACCATCCATGACGGCAAAACCTGACTCTGCATGCAGCGTCCCGAACGGGCCATACGCAAGCACGGCTCTGTCACCTGAGGCCGCATCGGTATGCAAATCAATCAACGCACGCTGTGTGCGCACCGTTATGCCGTCATTCCGGTATAAGGTCACCTTGCCATTCAGCTGCAAATCCCCTTCCTTCTGGTGATACAGCCCCCGCACGGCGCTGAGCATTAACCAGGTGCCGGAATCAAGCGTTATGTCACCGGAAGGCCGCCACAATCGAAAAAGGTTATCACTGACCTGCGTCGCCTTAGCTGCTCGAACCTCAAACTTTTCGCCCTGCGCGTTCACGCCGTGATAACGAGCTTCTCTCAGTTGTGAAATCGGCGCGCCCTCCGAGCCGGCCCGAGGATAGGTGGCACGTCCCACAGAACCATTGGTCCGCAGGGTGGGGACCACAGCAAGGACCGCCAGAAGAGCGATAGCAACTACTGGGAGCAAGATTTTGGCAAACCATACGGTTCTGCTCC
>JAJZBH010000058.1 GCA_021799015.1 Pseudomonadota bacterium | reverse complement strand
TGCCGAAACTCCTGCGTTAAGGCAACGCGATCATAAACCACCCGCTTCTCATCCTCGTCATACCGCACCTCGACGTGACCCGTGAGCGGGAAATCCTTGCGCAACGGGTGCCCTTCAAATCCGTAATCCGTAAGAATACGGCGATGATCCACAAGCCCATCGAATCGCACGCCAAACAGATCCCAAACCTCGCGTTCCCACCAGCAAGCACCTGACCAAATAGGTGTCACGCTCGGTACAAGCTGCTCTTCATCAGTGGCAACAATTACGCGCAACCGATCGTTGCGCGTTAGTGACAACAGCTGATAGACGACATCGAAACGTTCAGTCCGGTCGGGCCAATCGACGCCGCACACGTCCATGCACTGTTCATATGAAAACCTGGGATCCGTCTTCAAAATCTCCATCACGGCGAGCAGCCTGGCACGGTCAACATGCGCGACCCGCTCGTCCCGTTCCATGGTGACGTTCGTCACCCCCATCAGCGAAAGCAGCTCATCTTTGAAGGGATCAGCGGTAGAGTCAGCCATCCCGGCCTCTTGTTGTTCGCTCATTATTCTTGCTCAGCCACGAACGATTGTCCCGGTCCGGCGAATCTTCTTCTGTAACTGCAGAATCCCGTAGACCAGTGCCTCCGCAGTGGGAGGGCACCCCGGCACGTAGATATCGACGGGAACAACCCGATCACAGCCGCGAACCACCGAATAGGAGTAATGGTAATAGCCGCCGCCATTGGCACAACTTCCCATCGAAATCACCCAGCGTGGTTCGGGCATCTGATCGTAAACGCGCCGCAAGGCTGGCGCCATCTTGTTGGTCAGAGTCCCAGCAACAATCATCACGTCGCTCTGGCGGGGCGAATTGCGGGGGATAATTCCAAGTCGATCGAGGTCCCAGCGAGGCATGTATGCGTGGATCATCTCGATCGCGCAGCAGGCCAAGCCAAAGGTCATCGGCCAGAGACTGCCCGTACGCGCCCAGTTTACAACACGATCGAGGTTGGCAACGACGAAGCCCTTGCCGGCAATCTCCCCAGTGATCGCGCGGACTACCGCTTCCTGCTCTTCCCCCGGCTCAAGCTGTTGCGTGTTCCACGCGAGTTGCGCACCGTCCATTGTCATCGTGCTCCTCAATCCTGCTTCGGCCCCAGAACCCACTGATCTCAACTCCAGTCCAGAGCGCCTTTCCGCCACTCATAAACAAACCCGATTGCCAGGATCGCCAGGAAACCGATCATCGTCCAAAACCCGAACATGCCGATGTGCGACAGGCTGACCGCCCACGGAAATAGAAACGCTATCTCGACGTCAAAAATGATAAACAGAATGGCCACCAGATAGTAGCGGACATCAAAGCGTCGACGAGCGTCATCAAACGCCGGAAAGCCACACTCATAGGCAGACAGCTTGGCGGCGTACGGATTCTGCCGCGCCGCCAGGAACGAGCCCAAAACGAAGGCGAACCCTATCCCGGCAGCGATACCGAAAAACACGAGGATTGGAAAATATTGGTCCAAGATGGGTTGCACCGCTCATCACTCCTCAATCTTGAGTAACGCCTCAGAAGCGACACCGGACGTAAGCGCCGGTACACTTGCTTCCCCCACCGCACATCCACACGGCGCGACAAAACCGGCCTGCCGCGACGATCCACCCCTGCACGATACCCCGTCCGGACATTCCGAACAACCAGCCGTACGTCGTTTCTTATTCGCGATGGCGCGAGTGACGGGGCTCGAACCCGCGACCTCCGGCGTGACAGGCCGGCGCTCTAACCAGCTGAGCTACACCCGCGCGATGCGAAGGCTAGTAGATCGCACCCCCCATGCCGTCAAGCCAGCCGACCTGCCGAAATTGAATGGGCGGTGACGGGTTCGAACCGCCGACCCTCTCGGTGTAAACGAGACGCTCTACCGCTGAGCTAACCGCCCAAAAGCAATCAGACGTGGGAAAAACTCCCGAATTACTACAGTAATTCGGGCCTGTAATGCCGCCATGCGCCGCGCATCGTCGCGCGGCTACAAAATCAGTTTACCGCGTCCTTGAGGGTCTTACCGGGCTTAAACCGAACAGATGTCGATGCCGGAATCTTGATTTCCTCCCCGGTCCGCGGATTGCGGCCCGTGCCAGCCTTACGCGTCGCTGTCGCGAACGTTCCAAAGCCAACGAGGCGGACTTCCTGCTTCTTCTTGAGAGCGCTCTCGATGGCAGCGAATACCGCATCAACCACTTCGGCGGCCTTCGCCTTTGAAAGATCCACCTGTTCCGCCACATCGGCGACAAGATCCATTTTGTTCACTTTGAGTCTCCCAAATATAACGAAGTCGCGAGCCCCTTATCCTCGCCCCCGCATCTGCGAGCAGCCCGGAAAGTCTCTCCGACTGCGGCCGTACAGTAGAGGCCCTGATTCCCGTTCGTCAACGCGAACGGCGCGCAAATCCCATGCGCGCCGTTCGAAATTGCACACAATTTAACAAAAATCTGGTCAGTGAGGCAAAGCGGGCGCCTCCGTTGGGGTTACATGAGCCGCAATGTCCTCAGCGGGCTCCTCCCACGCGATCGGTTCCGGCGCTCGCACCAGTGCCTGCGCGATGACCTGATCAACATGGGAGACCGGCACGATTTTCAATGCTTGCTTCACATTATCGGGAATTTCCGCCAGATCCTTCTCGTTGTCCTTGGGGATCAGAACAGTCACGATTCCCGCCCGAAGAGCTGCCAGCAGCTTTTCCTTCAAGCCGCCAATCGGCAATACGCGCCCGCGAAGCGTTATCTCTCCGGTCATCGCAATATCCTTACGTACCGGTATTCCCGTGAGCACGGAAACAATCGACGTCGCCATTGCAATTCCCGCCGAAGGACCATCCTTTGGCGTTGCCCCCTCAGGCACATGCACGTGGATGTCGCGCTTCTCGAACAGCGTGGGCTTGATCCCGAACTGAAGCGAGCGCGACCGCACATATGAAATTGCCGCCGCAACGCTTTCCTGCATCACGTCGCCAAGCTTGCCGGTCTGCTTCACATTTCCCTTGCCCGGCAGCAGAACGCTCTCGATCGTTAAAATTTCGCCGCCGACCTCTGTCCACGCAAGCCCGGTAACAACGCCTACCATGTCCTCCGCCTCGGTCTCACCGAATCTGAAGCGCGGCACGCCCGCGAACTTCTCCAGATTCTTCGTAGTGATCTCGACTTTGGAGATCTTGTTGGTCACGATTTCCTTGACCGCCTTGCGGGCAAGATTTGCCAGCTCGCGTTCCAGATTCCGAACGCCGGCCTCACGCGTGTAGGTGCGGATCAGTTCTCGCAGCGCGTCGTCAGACACGAGCCATTCGTTCGGCTTTAGACCATGCGCCTGGGCCTGCTTCTTCATCAAATGCCGCTTGGCAATCTCGATCTTCTCGTCCTCCGTGTATCCCGGAATACGAATGATCTCCATCCGGTCGAGCAAGGGCTGCGGCATGTTGAGGCTGTTTGCGGTGGTCACGAACATCACATCAGACAGATCGTAGTCCACCTCAAGGTAGTGATCGTTGAAGTTTGCATTCTGCTCGGGATCGAGCACCTCAAGCAGCGCCGACGTCGGATCGCCGCGCCAATCTGCGCCCAGCTTGTCGATTTCATCAAGGAGAAACAGCGGATTCGAGGTTTTTGCCTTCTTCATGCCCTGAATCACCTTGCCGGGCATCGACCCAATGTAGGTGCGCCTGTGCCCCCGGATCTCCGCTTCGTCGCGAACCCCGCCCAACGACATGCGAACGAAGTTGCGCCCGGTGGCCCGAGCGACCGACTTGCCAAGCGAAGTCTTGCCAACTCCCGGAGGTCCCACCAAACACAGAATCGGACCACGCAATTTCGGGCTCCGTGCCTGCACCGCGAGATACTCCAGAATTCGCTCCTTGACCTTGTCAAGACCATAATGGTCGGCATTCAGGACTGCGTCGGCCTCTACAATGTCGTTCTTGACCTTGCTTCGCTTCTTCCATGGGATACCAAGAACCCAGTCAAGATAATTGCGCACCACCGTGGCCTCAGCACTCATCGGGCTCATCGTCTTCAGCTTCTTGAGCTCAGCGATAGCCTTGTCCCGCGCCTCCTTGGACAACTTGGTTGCCTTGATCTTCTCTTCCAGCTCGGCGGTCTCGTCCTTGCCCTCCTCACCCTCACCAAGCTCCTTCTGGATCGCTTTGAGCTGCTCATTGAGGTAGTATTCGCGCTGGGTTTTCTCCATCTGCCGCTTGACCCGGCTGCGGATCCGCTTCTCGACCTGCAAGACGCCGATCTCTGCTTCCATGTGAGCAAAGACCCGCTCCAGCCGCTCCGCAACCGGCACCGTCGCCAGTAGTTCCTGCTTGTCGGCAATTTTCAATGCCAGATGGCTCGCCACGGTATCCGCCAGTTTTGAGGGGTCATCGATCTGGTTGATCGAAACCAGCACCTCCGGGGCAATTTTCTTGTTCAGTTTGATGTATTGCTCAAACTGCCCCACCACGGTGCGGGAAAGCGCTTCTATCTCCTTGGCACCGGTGACGACATCGTCATCTAGGGGCACGGCATACGCTTCAAAGTGGCTGTCAATTTCCTTGAAGCCCGTGAGTCGCGCCCGCCGAACCCCCTCCACCAATACTTTTACCGTGCCATCGGGCAGCTTGAGCAGCTGGAGCACGGTCGAGATGGTCCCAACATCATAGAGATCGTCTGCCAGCGGATCATCCTGCTGCGCGTTCTTCTGAGCGACCAGCAGAATTTGCTTGTCGTCCTTCATGACTCCCTCGAGAGCACGCACGGACTTCTCACGGCCAACAAACAACGGCACGATCATGTGCGGAAAGACGACAATATCACGTAACGGCAATACCGGCAGCGCACCACTTGGGGGTGATGGCGCCACGATTACGGAACTGGGAGGCCGACTGGTCTCTGACATAATATTTCTTACCTTCCTTCAACAACGCGATCTGCCCGAGCGCGGCACAGATTGCGGTTCCGGCATACCCGGCAACGATGAGGATATGGGATCGCGGAGAAAGCTTGACAATGGACCTGGCACACGCCGCAAGGCAATGCGTCCGACGCAGACCTCTCGCGGGTCAGGACCCCGCCTCGGCACGTTCTTTGCCATAAAGGAACAGCGGATTGGCACGCCCTTCGGCGATTTCGCCGTTGATCACGACTTCCTCAACGCCGTCCAATCCGGGAAGATCGAACATTGTGTTGATCAAGATTTGTTCCATTATGGAACGCAATCCCCGCGCACCGGTTTTCCGCTGGATGGCCCTTGCCGCCACTACGCGCAACGCGTCTTCCGTAAAATTAAGCTTGACGCCTTCCATTTCAAAAAGTCGGCCATATTGCTTTACCAGCGCGTTCTTTGGTTTTGTCAGAATCTCGATCAATGCGCTTTCATCGAGATCATCCAGCGTCGCCACGACGGGTAATCTGCCAATGAACTCGGGTATCAGGCCAAATTTAAGCAAATCCTCGGGCTCGACTTCGCGCAGAACCTCGCCCGTACGCCGCTCTTCCGGGCTGCGCACAACGGCGCCGAAACCGACCCCCGAACCCTTGCCGCGCTGCGCGATGATTTTCTCCAGCCCCGAGAACGCTCCACCGCAGATAAAGAGGATGTTGGTGGTATCGACCTGAAGAAACTCCTGCTGCGGATGTTTCCGTCCACCTTGCGGCGGCACAGAAGCAATCGTCCCTTCCATGATCTTCAATAACGCCTGCTGAACGCCCTCGCCGGAAACGTCGCGCGTGATTGACGGATTGTCAGATTTGCGACTGATCTTGTCAACCTCGTCGATATAGACAATGCCTCGTTGGGCGCGCTCGACATTGTAATCGGCCGCCTGCAACAATTTGAGGATGATGTTTTCGACATCCTCACCAACATAGCCGGCTTCGGTCAGTGTTGTCGCATCGGCCATCGTGAACGGCACGTCCAGGATTCGTGCAAGTGTCTGGGCCAGCAGCGTCTTGCCGGAACCGGTAGGTCCCACAAGAAGGATGTTGGACTTCGCAATCTCGATGTCGTTGTTCTTTTGTGCGTGCGCCAAGCGCTTGTAGTGGTTGTGTACGGCTACGCTAAGCACCTTCTTGGCCAGATCCTGTCCGATCACGTAATCATCCAGAACCTTGCAAATCTCACGGGGTGTAGGCACGCCATCACGGGACTTGACCAGATGCGTGCGATGCTCCTCACGGATAATGTCCATGCAGAGTTCGACACACTCGTCGCAGATGAACACGGTTGGACCTGCAATCAACTTGCGGACCTCGTGCTGTGACTTCCCACAGAACGAGCAATACAACGTGTTCTTCGGTTCTCCAGACTTACTGCTCATACGCGCTCCAACGGGCCGCCCGTCGATCGGACACACTCCATGAGGATTAACCTAAACCGGGGGGGCTAATCATACAAGCGCCAATTCACAGGCGTCATTTCGTGAACGTCCGCCAGTGTCACCCGCCCGATACTTGCGGCAGGCACCGCGCTGATGATCAAGCCGAGCGCCGGTATCCGCCGACTTCTATGCTGCTGCCATGCCGGTGCCCCTGGTCTCACCGGACGCCGGATTACGAACGACAACCTCGTCAACAATCCCAAATTGCTGCGCTTCTACAGCTGACATGAACCGGTCGCGCTCCAGAGCACGCTCGATCGTCTCGAGCGTCTGTCCCGTATGAGCAACATAGATCTCATTTAATCGCTGTCGGAGCGTGAGTATTTCGCGCGCCTGTATTTCGATATCGGCCGCTTGGCCCTGCGCGCCGCCGGACGGCTGATGCACCATGATCCGCGAATTTGGCAAGGCGAAGCGTTTGCCTTTTTCTCCGGCGGCCAGCAGCAGGCTGCCCATTGACGCCGCTTGACCAATGCACACCGTCGAAACCGCGCACCGAACATATTGCATGGTATCGTAGATCGCGAGTCCAGAGGACACCACGCCACCAGGGCTATTGATATAAAAAGCGATGTCCTTTGTCGGGTTCTCGCTCTCCAGAAACAGCAACTGGGCGGATATCAGGGATGCCACCTGGTCGAACACCGGGCCCGTCAAAAAAATGATCCGCTCCTTAAGGAGTCGCGAATAGATATCGTATGCCCGTTCACCGCGCGCGGTCTGCTCGACCACCATCGGCACCAGGTTGCTCATGTAGAAATCGACCGGATCCCGATCCATTCAACCACTCCCAATCAAATGGCGTCGCTTCGCCGCGCCTCGCAGCACGTGTCGTGCAATGCCATTCGTCATCACTGTAGCGCTGTTGCGGCTGCCGTCCAGCCCTGTCCTGTAATGCCCCGTCACGCCCCCTGATCGTCCACATCTTCCATAAGTTCGGCGAACGTGACCTCCGTGTCCGTCACCTGCGCACGCTCGACAACATAATCAACCACCTTATCCTCGAAAATAGGACCGCGCAGCCGGTCCAATGCGCGTGGGTTTTTCTGATAGAAATCCATGATCTGCTTTTCCTGACCCGGATAGCGCTGCAGCTCCGCCATCATTGCCCGTCGCACATCCGACTCGCTGACCTCAATCTTGTTTAGCCGACCGATTTCGGCAACCAGCAGCCCGAGCCGAACCCGCCGATCCGCGATTGCCCGATACTCGCTGCGCAATGTCGTTTCGTCTTTGCCCGCGTCTTCCGCATCCGATCGGCCCGCTTGACGTTCCGCTTCCACCTGCCGCCAGATTTCCGAGAATTCCGCTTCCACGAGGCCTTCGGGGACAGGGAACTTGGCCTGCTCCGCGAGTTGATCGAGCAGGGCGCGCTTCAACTTCATCCTGCTCGCCCCGGCGCGAACGCCCTCAAGCCGTTCACGGAAGAATTTCTTCACATCTGCCAGCGACTCGAAACCAAGCTCTTCGGCAAACGCATCGTTCAGATCCGGCAAACGCTTTCGCTTCAGCGCTTTCGCAATGACCGCGAATTCGGCTGCTTTTCCCGCAAGATGCGCGGCCTGATAATTCTCGGGAAACGTTACCAAGATCGTCCGATGTTCGCCAGGCGAGATGCCGGAGATCTGCTCAACGAACCCGGGGATGAACCCGGCTGCACCAATCTCGATATCGACGTCCGTAGCGTCCCCCCCCTCGAATGCCTCGCCTCCTATCGACCCGGCGAAATCCACGGTTATGACCTCTCCCTCTGCGACCGGGCGCGTCTCGTCGATCAGCTCGGCCGTTGCGCGCTGCTTAGCAAAGCCTTCGAGAGCCTCCTGAACCTCCTGCTCAGTTACAGGAGCCTTAAGCCGCACCAACGTCAAAACCGTCAAATCCGGAATCACGATATCAGGAAGCACTTCCATCTCGACCTTGAACTCAAGGTCGGATCCGCTTCCCTGCTGCGTCACCTCGACCTTGGGTGAAGCGGCAGGCCGCAGATTTCGCTCGGACAAAACCTTGTCTGTCGCCTCGTTCACCGATTCCTGGATGACCTCAGCATCGACCGCCTCCCCAAAGCGCTTGCGAACCAGGTTTAGCGGCACCTTGCCGGGGCGAAATCCCGGGATGCGCATTGTCTTGGTCAGCTCCGTGAGACGCTTGTCGCGCCGTTCCTGGAGGTCGGCACCGGGAACAGTCACGGTAAAGCCGCGTTTCAGCCCGTTGGTCAGGGTTTCGGTAACCTGCATCGCCAAGGAAATCCTTATCTACTCGTATTCGTTCAACTGGTAGCGGGCCTGCGGGCGGAGGGACTTGAACCCCCACGGCTTGCGCCACCAGAACCTAAATCTGGCGTGTCTGCCAATTCCACCACGCCCGCGCCAAGACATCGACGTGCAGCAAGGCATCACGCACAAGTCGCTTGCGCCGCTGTCCGGCGGGGAACTAGCGCGGATTGCCGGGCCGGGCAAGCACAACCTGCCACCTCCCGCGTCCGGTGGGTTCAGAAACTCAGTTGCCGTCCGGGGCCAATTGTCCCTTACCCGCAAGGAGATCAGATCGCTGCCGCAGCCATTTCAACGCGCGCTCGAAGGCATCGGGCGGCTCCTTCCATCCGGTTGGCAGCCCCTGGTCAGCGCCGGTGAGTAGACGGCATCAAGGCCGCGACCGAGAGAGCTCATCAACCCCCGCCTACTCGTCGCAGACCTTCGCGGACTGCGACCGCGTAGACAGGCGCCCCGTCCGCAGACAAATTTCCGTGCCTGTCACGCGGGCACGGCAATTATTAGGACATACGCCGATGGCAACGCGGTACGGAACACCGGCTACCCGTCCATCGCTTATCGCTTCGGCTTTTCCACGCGAAGCCGTCAGTTTTCGCTGAACGGGTGCGCTCGGTTCAGCGAGCGAATAGGATTCAGCACCCGATCCGGTTCCCACCGCCAACCCCTGATAGAGCGCTCGCTACCCCGGCGCGACGCTACTTGCGCCTCGGAGGCCGAGGACAACGCCATTACCCAATCGGGTAGCCGAAAGAACGAACTCGATAGTACCCCCCGCAACGATCAGGAGCTCTTGATCGCGATTCTCTTTTCGGGTTTTCGGGCCTCGGGTTTTTTCGGTAGCGTCACCGTAAGGACGCCTTTTTTGAAACTTGCTTCGATCTTGTCAGCGTCCGTGCCTTCCGGGAGGCCGAAATACCGCTCAAAAGAGCCGAAGCGGCGTTCGTGAAGGTGATAGTTCTTTTCCTTCTCCTCTTTCTCCGCGGATTTTTCGCCTTTGATCACGAGGCCGCCGTTAGCCAGACTGACTTCGACGTTCTTTTCATCGAACCCTGGCAGTTCCGCGGTAATCTCGTACGCCGCCTCCTTTTCCACGATGTCGACGGCCGGTTCTGCAGACCACTCAGCCTCGCGCTGCCAAAATGGCTCGACATTTAAAAACGATCGCCGCCATGGTCTCAGCCACGAGCCGCCATCGAAATCATCGAACAGCCGGTCAATCTCTTGACGGAGGGCGTCGAACGGCCGCCAGAGTTGAGGCGCCGATGGCGTGCCCCCGCTTCCCGCCTTAACAGCAACTTTTCTTGATGGTTCAGGCATAGCGAACCTCCTTTCTGGACTACGAGCGCTGCCAAACTGAACCAGGAGTGGCGGCGCTGCCTTGACCCAGATCAAGGAATTTCTCAGCACCGTCGCTATCAACATTCGCTGGAGGGTTCGGGAGTTTTTCACACTTCGCGCGGGCTGTTCCCGGCACCTCTGACGCAAGAGGTAATGGTTGCATGGCCCACAAGCAGGTTCTCTTCCGCTCCGCCGCCCGTGAAAAAATACTGCGAGGGGCCACGCAACTCGCCGATGCCGTGCGTGTAACCCTGGGACCGCGATCCAAATCCGTCCTGATCGAGAAAAAGTGGGGTGTTCCAATCGTTTGCAACGACGGAGTCACGATCGCCAAGGAATTCGATCTCAAGGATCCGGAAGAGAATCTTGGCGCGCGCATGCTTCGTCAAGCCGCCGAGAAAACTGGTGACATGGTGGGCGACGGCACGAGCACATCGACGATCCTTGCGCACGCAATCTTTGCGGACGGGGTTCGCAACGTCGTGGCTGGAGCGAGCGCGATAGACATCAAGCGGGGCCTCGATCGGGCGGCTAAGGCCGCCATTCAATCCTTGCACGGCTTGTCGCGACCCGTGGCAACGCGAAAGGAAAAGAGCCAGGTCGGTACAATCTCGGCACACAATGACCCGATGATAGGCGAATTGGTAGCTGATGCCATGGACAAGGTTGGCAACGAAGGCGTCATCACGGTCGAAGAATCAAAGACAACTGAAACGGTCCTCGACGTCGTGGAAGGCATGCAATTTGACCGTGGCTTTCAATCGCCCTATTTCATTACCAATGCCGAAGCGATGGAAGCTGTCATGGAGGATTGCACCATCTTGCTTTGCGACAGGAAGATCAGCGCTCTGAGTGACACGCTGCCCTTGCTTGAACAGATTGCAAAGTCGGGAAAGCCACTCCTCGTCGTGGCCGAGGATATCGAAGGCGAAGCGCTGGCGACCCTCATCGTGAACCAAATTCGTGGCGTGCTCAAGAGTTGCGCAGTCCGCGCTCCAGGTTTCGGCGACCGCCGGAAAGCGATGCTCCAGGACATCGCGATACTAACGGGTGGTCAGGTGATTTCGGAGGAACTGGGTCTCAAGCTTGATCATGCGACGTTAGCGCAGTTGGGGAGAGCGCGGCGGGTTGTCGTCGACAAGGACAGTACAACCATTATTGGCGGTGCCGGCGACCACACGCAAATCAGTGCACGGGTCGAGCAGATCCGTCGCGAAATCGACAAGAGCACGAGCGATTATGATCGGGAAAAACTGCAGGAGCGCCTGGCAAAGCTGGCTGGTGGTGTCGCCGTCATCCGCGTTGGAGCGCCATCAGAAGCCGAAATGAAATCCAAAAAGGAAGCTTTCGACGATGCCATCAGCGCCACCAAGGCGGCTGTTTCCGAGGGTATCGTTCCGGGTGGTGGCCTCTCACTGTTACGTGGCATTGCTGCCGTCGCACAGGAAGAAGCCAAATGTGACGGTGATGAACGGACCGGCGTACAGATCCTGAAACGCGCGCTTGAGGCGCCAACGCGCCAAATCGCCGAAAATTCAGCTGCGGACGGAGGAGTCGTCGTCGCCCGCATGATGGAAAGCACCGGCAACCACGGCTTTGACGCGGGCCGCAAGGAATTCGTCGATCTCTTCGAAGCGGGGATCATTGATCCCACCAAAGTCGTACGCGTAGCCCTCGAAAATGCCGTCTCGGTTGCCAGCACCCTGTTGCTGACGGAAGCGACGATGACGGAGATTCCCGAGGCGAAAACAGCGCCGGCGTCCCCCGAAGCCGAAATCGGAGTGTAACACCGTGTCAACCCGAATTTATTCTCTGCCCAAGAAGCAGCTCTTGTATCCGAACACGCGGCCAGGCAATTTTGCCGGGACGTCAAATGTGTTTGCTGTTTCTTTGCGTCCGATGGTTGTTGCCTCAGAAATACCGCTAGGATGGCACCGCCGCTCCCTGATAAAGGGGGCGGGACAATGCCATGGACGCGTGCCGTACAACCGCCATCCATTTCCGGCATGTTAGAATCGCGTGGACAACGGAGTGGAATATGAATGAATCCGGACATGTCAAAGCCGCCACTTCAACCGAAATTCGGACGATAATCGGTCAATGCGACGACGACCTGGTCATGCAAATACTCGGCGTGGGCGGAACGTATGACGAAGTTCTCGAAGCGTACACATGGCTGATGTCAGATGACTATTTGCATCGCAGACTGCATCGCTCGCCTAGTGGCCGAGCAGCTCAAATCTTCGAGATCCTCGAAAGCGCGTTGCCGGAACCAGAGCGCCGTTGATGGCCGGCAACTCATTTCCGGGATCGGCACCGTCTGCGATTTTCCGGGAATTCTAATATGCCGCGTGATGCCGGCCTATCCGCACACCTCGTCACTCTTCAGGATGTTCTCGGCCAAATGGACAGATTTGGGGACGCCCCTGCGGTCCTCCAGATGGTGGAGAAGAATGGGGAGGTCCGAACAACGTTCGCGGAATTGTCGATGGCCGCCCAGACGTTTGCGGAGCACTTAAGAGAACATCCATCAAACCGGCGCAAAGTCGTCGGCCTGCTCGCGCCGAACAGTTTGGCCTGGATCCAGGCGTTTTGGGGCATCACTGGAGCAGGAATGGCTGTTATGCCAATTGATTGGCACGCAAGTCACGATGACATCGCGCACATGATGGAGATCGCTAATTGTAACGTTATACTGACGCCCGGCTCTCGGGTCGAACCCGTCCAGGCTATCCATAAGGCGCTCAAGGTCATTGATCTCGACGCAATCGCGTCCGAGATCGCGGAACGGCAGGATCAGGTGCGTGTAGTCTGGACTCCGCACCCGCCTCTTTCCCGACCTGACGATATCGCAATCCTCGCCTTTACGTCAGGAACGACGGGTTTGCCCAAAGCAGTTCCTCTCACCCATGCGAACCTTCTTTCGAATGTCAATGCCCTGTCACACGAAGGTTTTATTAGTGAAAATGACCGTGTGTTGATACCCTTGCCGCTTCACCACATCTACCCCCTTACCGTAGGACTTCTGACGGTTTCCTCTTGTGGAGCCGGCATCGTGCTTCCGGCCGGCCTGAGTGGGCCGGAACTGGTGACGGCGCTGCAGCGGTACCGTGTAACCGTTCTTTTGGGCGTCCCCCGCCTGTACACTGCGCTCGTTGATGGAATCCTCCGCGCCGCCGCTGCACGGCCGCCTTTGACGCAATCTATATTCTCGGCCTTGTTGTCTTTATCGCGCCTTGCTCAACATCGGCTGGGGTGGCCGCTCGGTCGTCGGCTGCTTCGCTCCGTGCATCGGCAATTTGGCGGCCACCTGCGGCTGATGGTTTGTGGCGGAGCGGCGCTGCCGACAGATATCGAGGCAGGTCTCACGGCGTTTGGCTGGCAGGTGCTAACGGGGTATGGACTTACGGAAACATCGCCTATACTTACATTCAGCCGCATTGGCCACTGTCGTGCCGGCTCTGCCGGTCAGGCGCTGCCTGATGTTAGTCTCCGTATAGCCGACGCAGACCCAGCCGGGGTTGGTGAAATCGAGGCACATGGCAGCAGCGTGTTTTCTGGTTACCTCCATGACGACGCAGCAACGCAGGCGGCTTTCACACCGGACGGATGGTTTCGAACCGGCGATCTCGGCCGACTTGATCGCGATTCCTATCTATTTGTTATTGCGCGCCGAACCGAGACGATCGTGCTATCAAATGGAAAGAAGATCTATCCGGAGATCGTGGAAGCCGCATATTCGGAAAATCCGTTGATCCGCGAAATTGGTCTGCTCGGGATGAGGGAAGGCCTGGTCGCGCTGGTTGTTCCGAACGAAGAAATTGCCCGTGATGCTGGAGCAATCCGGCTGGAAGGATTGATCAGGGACGCTCTGAACAAGCGCGCGAGAACTTTGCCGCACCACCTCAGGCTGACCGGCTTTTCGGTCACGCGTTCGCCGCTGCCGCGGACCCAGCTCGGCAAACTTCGGAGGCATTTATTGCCTGCGCTCTACGCTGTCGCGCATAGTCCACCGGCCAGGCGCGAAGGCACCCCAATGGCGGCAGCGGATAAGGCGTTGCTGGACGAGGCCAGGAGCGGGAGGTTATGGCAATGGCTACAAAGCCGCTTCCCCGATCATTCGATTGATCTTGAAACGAGCCCACAACTCGATCTTGGAATTGATTCGCTGGGATGGATCGATCTTACGTTAGCACTCCAACGCGAATGCGGCATTTCTCTTACCGAGCGGCAGATTGCGCGCGTTATGACCTTGCGCGACTTGCTTCGGGAAGCGATCCAGGCACCTGCGACCTCGGAAATCCCGCCAGTCATCGTCGAAAGCGAAAACCGCTGGCTCGAGGATTACGGGGTCGGTATTCGTGCTCTCCGCGGCGTGGGCGAAGCGTCTGTGCGTGTCGTGATGCGGTCCTTTTTCAGGCTGCGCGTGGTTGGACAGGAGTCACTGCCCCCCAGGCCCTTCCTCCTCTGTCCCAATCACGTAAGCTATCTTGATCCTTTCGCGCTCGCGGCCGCTTTGTCACATC
>JAJZBH010000057.1 GCA_021799015.1 Pseudomonadota bacterium | reverse complement strand
GATTGTCGAGGTCCGCCTTGATCTCGACGGAACTGGCCTTACCGACGTCGCAACGGGCATCGGCATTTTTGATCATCTGCTTACATCCCTGGGCCGTCACTCCCTTTTCGATCTCTTCATCCATGCAGAAGGCGACCTGCATATTGACGCCCACCATACGATTGAGGATGTCGGCATCGTCCTCGGTCGCGGATTGCACCAAGCACTCGGCGATAAACGCGGCATTACACGCTTTGGCCATGCGATCCTGCCGATGGACGAATCCCGCGTTGAAGCGGCAGTCGACCTCTGTGGGCGCGGCTTCCTGGCATTCGACATCGATTTTGAGAGACCAATGCTAGGAGATATGGACACGCAACTAGTGGAGGAATTTTTCCGGGCACTTACCACGAACGGCCAGTTTACTCTCCATCTCAGCCGCCGTGCCGGGCGCAACACGCATCACGTGGCGGAAGCCGCTTTCAAGGCTGCAGCTCGTGCACTGCGGATGGCTGTGGAACCCGATGCACGCCAGATGGAAAACGTCCCCTCCACCAAAGGCATTCTGTGACCGTCGCCATTATCGATACCGGTAGTGGCAATCTGGCTTCTGCCGCGCGCGGCCTTGAGCGCGCGGCGGCTGACATCGGCATCCCTACGACCGTCGTCATTACAGACGACCCCGACATCGTGACCACTGCCTCGCGACTCGTTCTTCCGGGCCAAGGTTCATTTGCTGATTGTGCCCAAAGCCTAGCGATCAAGCCACAGCTTCGGGAAGCGCTGTTCGCCCGCGTCAAGTCTGGAGTACCGTTTCTTGGAATTTGTGTCGGTATGCAGTTAATGGCCGAACGCGGCCTTGAGCACGGGACGACCAAAGGCTTCGGCTGGATTCAGGGGGACATCAGCCCAATACGACCGACAGGCTTGCGCTTGCCTCATATGGGCTGGAATGAACTTTTTTTTCGGGCCTCGCACCCACTGCTTGACGGTATTAAACCGGGGGACCATGCCTATTTCGTGCATTCGTACGCTTTGACCGGCGCCAACTCAGCTGATGTCATCGCCACCACCGATTACGGAGACACAATCGTTGCGATGGTCGCATCGGGGAACTGTGCCGGTACTCAGTTCCACGTCGAAAAAAGCCAAGAGGTCGGCCTCACGATCCTGCGCAATTTCCTCCGCTGGACTCCTCAATGAACCAGTCGCAGACGCAAGATCTACCACCACCCCAATCTCTCACCGTAGATCGTGTTTCTGATCTCAGTGATGACGATCTGCACGCCTTATGCGAAGCTGCGGACGCTGCAATCCTTGATAGCGGCGGCTTTGGTTGGGTCCGTGCGCCTCGGCGAGCGACGCTTGAGCAATATTTTCGGGGCCTCGTGCTGGTGCCTGAGCGTGAGCTTTTTGTTGGCCGGATGGATGACACGATCTACGGTGCCGCTCAACTGGTGCGTCCCCCCCGCCACAACGAAGCTCAGGCATTTTGCGCGACACTGATGCACAATTTTGTCGCCCCCTATGCCCGCGGCCACGGCCTTGCTCGGCTGATCGTCGCACGTATAGAGGAACGTGCACGTGCCCTCGGCTTCAAAGTGCTCAACCTCGATGTCCGAGCCTCCCAAACTGCAGCGATTTCGCTGTACGAAGCAGCAGGCTTCACGCGCTGGGGCACACATCCTGCCTATGCCCGTATAGAGGGGCAAACCGTAGCAGGCCATTTCTATTACAAAATGCTGCAACCCGACTGACGCCATGGCTCTCACTCTCTATCCAGCAATCGATCTGAAGGATGGACGATGCGTCCGTCTAAAACGCGGTATCATGGAAGATGCCACAATCTACGGCGATGATCCCGCTGTACAGGCAAGGCTTTTTGAATCCGTCGGCTTCAAGGCTCTGCATGTCGTTGACCTCGACGGTGCTTTCGCTGGTCGATCTATGAACGCTACCGCTGTCCGCGCGATCCTCTCAGCGTGCCACATCCCGGTACAGCTCGGCGGAGGTATCCGCGACATGGCCAGCATCAGCTCATGGCTTGAACTGGGAGTTTCCCGCATTATTCTCGGTAGCGTCGCAGTGAAGAATCCTGCACTCGTGCGACAAGCTGCAAAAATTTTTCCGGGGCAGATTATTGTGGCTATCGATGCGCGTGACGGCATGGTCGCCACGGAAGGCTGGTCACAAACGTCGACTCTGACAGCAACCGAGATCGCAAAACACCTTGAAGACTCGGCTATTACTGCAATCATCTACACAGACATTGCGCGCGACGGGATGCTTTCCGGCCTCAACCTCGAAGCAACAGAAGCGCTCGCGGCAACCGTAGCCATCAATGTTATCGCGTCGGGTGGCGTTGCAGGGGTTGAAGATATCGTGCGCCTCCGTGAAGTGTCTTCGCGACATTCAAATCTCGTGGGCGCCGTCGTTGGCCGAGCCTTTTACGATGGCAGCCTCGCGCCGAAAACTGCCTTGGCCGCCGCAACATGCTGAAGCTCCGCGTCATTCCCTGTTTGGATGTCAAAGATGGCCGGGTTGTCAAAGGCGTAAACTTTGTATCCTTGCGCGACGCGGGAGATCCAGTCGAACAGGCGGTCATCTACGACGCAGCTGGTGCGGACGAACTCACGTTCCTGGACATTACTGCGAGCCACGAAGATCGGGGTACCATCGTTGATGTTGTCACCCGAACGGCGGCCCGCGTTTTTCTGCCGCTCACCGTCGGTGGCGGCATCCGCACCACTGACGACATGCGTCGCCTACTGCTGGCAGGTGCGGACAAGTGCAGCATAAACTCTGCGTGCATAGCCCATCCCGATCTAATCAACGAAGCCGCGCGCAAGTTCGGCAGCCAGTGCGTTGTGGTAGCGATAGATGCGCGGGCCAATCCGAGCGGTGGCTGGGAGGTCTTTAGTCATGGTGGCCGCAGACCAACCGGAATCGACGCAATTGCCTGGTGCCGCGAAGTCGAGGCGCGCGGTGCCGGAGAAATCCTGCTCACGTCAATGGACCGCGACGGCACGGGCAGGGGGTTCGATCTCTCACTTCTGCGCGCAGCTTCCGACGCAACCCGCGTACCATTAATCGCTTCCGGCGGTGTCGGCCAACTCGAACACTTTGTGGAAGGCGCCAAAGCAGGCGCGACTGGCTTACTCGCCGCGAGTGTGTTTCATTTCGGTACATTTACAATTACTGAAGTGAAATCCGCGCTAGCTAGGGCGGGTTTACCGGTGCGCTTGCCGCCCCCGCGCACCTCGGCCTAGACTCAACCTCATGGCAAAAAAGGCTCTCGATTCGCGGGCTCTAAAATCGCGCAAGCTGAAACGTAGTAAATCTGGAAAGGCCCAGCTCAAGATACCTGCCGGACAGCCATCTTTGGCCCCAAAGCAGAGCAAGAAGTTGCCACCTGTCTCACCACTAAATCCCGACCTTCCGGATGCGCGGGTGCTTGATCGGCTGTGGTCGACAATTCTCTCACGTAAGGACGCGGATCCACTCGTCAGCCATTCCGCCCGCCTCCTGTCACGTGGCATCAACAAAGTCGCCCAAAAATTTGGCGAGGAATCCGTCGAATGTCTGATAGAGGCAGTTGCAGGAAACCGTACAGCTCTCGTGGCTGAATCCGCCGATGTTCTCTATCATCTTCTCGTGATGTTGGTCGCCTCAGGCATCAGGCCTGAAGAGGTGTGGGTCGAGCTGGCCCGACGCGAAGGCGTGAGCGGCATCGCTGAAAAAACCGCGCGCAAGGTTTCCGTTTTAATCGCTGAAACCCGGAAAATTCCATGACGACAAACTCCAGTTCAAGGGGCATTCCTGTCAAGCCATCTTATGATGATGACAATATCTTTGCCCGGATCCTGCGTGGTGAATTGCCATGTCAAAAGATTTATGAGGATGAATTCGCGCTTGCCTTCTACGACATCAACCCGCAGGCACCCGTTCACATTCTAATCATCCCAAAAGGCCGGTACATTTCTTTCAGTGACTTTTCGTCAACCGCCAGCAGCAACGAGATTGTCGGATTCGTACGCGCGATTGGCAGCGTGGCGCGAGAACTTGGGGTAGAAGAGACAGGTTATCGTCTTCTCGCTAATACCGGTTTGGACAGTCACCAAGAGGTCCCGCATTTCCATATACATCTCTTCGCGGGGAAGCCGCTTGGCCCCATGTTGACCCGCTAACTGTGCCATGATCATAGCCGCACCACGGCTTTTTATTGATGGCGTTTTTATCTCTTCCGCTGCCGTAGAGTTCGAAGCCGACCGCATTACCGCCGTTCATCGGCAGCTTCGCCCGACCCGCGATGTCATCCAACTCGATCACGGCTTTCTTGCCCCCGGCCTTATCGATATCCACAATAACGGAGCGTTTGGTATTGATTGTGCGACCGCCGACCCTTCCGGCATTCTCCACCTCGCCCGTATGCTTGCCGCCAAAGGAGTTACAAGCTTTGCCCCGACCATCGTCACGGCAGCAATTCCCGAGCTGCACGAGTCAGCCTCCCGAATCGCAGCCGCTCATCCCGGTGCCGACGCAGCGTCCATACTCGGCCTGCACTTGGAAGGTCCTTTTCTCTCCCACGCATATCGGGGTGCGCACCCAGCCGAGCTACTAGTCCCGCCATCCGAAGCCAATCTCAACGCCCTGCTGGGCAGCCAGACGCTTCGGCAGATACTCCGTTTGGTTACCATCGCGCCCGAGTTGCCTGGAGCGCTCGAGGCAATAACCCGGCTGCACAAGTGCGGCGTTCTCGTTGCCTTAGGACATACCGGCGCGGATTCTGCCACCTCGCTCCGCGCTGTCGCCGCGGGCGCCAGCATCGCGACACACGTCTTCAATGCCATGGCGCCGCTACACCACCGTACGCCAGGCCTTTGCGGTATCGCTCTCACTGATCCTCGCGTTTCCGTGTGCATCATCGCTGATGGCGTCCATCTCGACCCAGCAATACTCCGCCTCTGTTACAGCGCCGCGGCCAGTCGTGCTGTCGCCGTTACCGATTCCATTAGCCTAGCCGGCCTCCCAAGCGGAGCAACTGCTTCGTTTGGAGGAGCGACAGCCATCCTACGCGACGGAGCGGCGCGCCGAGCGGACGGCTCCCTTTGCGGTGCCGCCATCACGCTTGATCAGGGTCTCACCCGGCTCATTGACGCTGGCATTCCGCCCGAAGCGGCACTGCACTCGGCCACGGCAGCCGCTGCCCGAGCCCTTGGTATGAGCGACCGCGGCCGAATCACGCCAGGCGCACGCGCCGATCTTGTCTGGTTTGACGATAACTTTTCACCTCTCGAAACCTGGATCGGCGGTCGTGCCGTACATGGCACCATCGGCACGCAAAAACAAATATTTCCATTGCTGCTGCCAACCGAAATCGCTCGACCCGAGCTCTCGGATCTTGATCTACAGCCAAGCGAAGTGATCGTTCAGTCGCTCTTGGATCAGGAAGCTGCTACCCACGCTTGTTTGCAACGCGTAACAACACAGCTCGCCCAACTCGCTGATATTGTAGCCCGTACAATCGCAAACGCGGGGCGTGTGTTCACATTGGGGGCCGGCACATCAGGCCGTTTAGCAGTGCTAGACGCCGTCGAATGTGGACCAACGTTTTCCCTTCCTCCTGGAATCATCGTCCCCCTTCTTGCAGGTGGGGACACAGCTTTGACTCGGGCAGCCGAGGGGGCCGAGGACGATGGAGCAGCTGCAATTAAGGCGCTTGACTCTCACGGCCTCAACACAACCGATCTCGTTATCGGAATTTCCGCCTCCGGAAACACGGAATTTGTGCGGGCAGGCCTTGCATATGCCCAAGCCATCGGTGCCATCACTGCTGCGATTATCAATAACAAGACCGGTACGATTATAGGCGCCGCAGACCACCTGATCGTTCTCGATACAGGTCCGGAAATTCTCGCCGGATCCACTCGACTATCGGCCGGAACCGCTCAGAAAATTGCGCTAAATATCCTCTCAACGACCGCAATGATCCGTCTTGGAAAAACCTTAGGCACCTACATGGTCGAGTTACAGGCCACCAACGCAAAGCTGCGTGACCGAGCAACGCGTATCGTGTGCGCCATTACCAAGTGCGACGAGGAACGTGCGGCATCGACGCTGGCACAAGCAAACTATGCTGTCAAAACGGCGGTCATCATGATCGGTTTGAACGTGGACATCGACACGGCCAATCGGCGTCTCGCCCAAGCAGGCGGCCGCCTGCGCGACGCTTTAGCTTAGTTTTTAACGGGCGACAGACTAACCGGCATCTCGATGTCGATTTCCAGCGTCGACACAGACCCGCCGCGATCAAGCTTCACGTTCACCTTGTCCCGATCGATCGCTATGTGCCGAGCGATCACGGCGAGGATTTCCTCTTGCAGCACGGCTGCAAGATCCGACCGCCCATTCAAGGCTCGCTCATGGGCCAACAATAACTGTAGCCGCTCGCGTGCTATTGGCGCCGAACGCGGACGGGAGAAAAAACTAAAGATGCTCATGCGACCTTCCGCCCGAACAGCCTGCTCATTAGCCCTTTCCTCTCGACCGGGACCGAGACGTCGATAGCCTCGCCAAGCAACCGCCGCACTGCCTCCGAATACGCTCGCGCGGGCGCCGATGACGGATTGTGCAGCGTAACTGGACAACCGACATTTGAAGCCCGCAAAACGTCCTCACTGTCAGGAATGATTCCCAGCAATGGGATCGCAAGGATTTCGAGCACATCATCAACTTTTAGCATCTCACCGCGAGTCGCCCGCCCGGTATCGTAGCGCGTCAACAATAAATGCTTATCAATCCTCTCGCCAGCCTCAGCCCGCGCTGTTTTGGAGTCCAGCATACCGATGATTCGGTCCGAATCCCGGACTGAAGAGACTTCCGGATTAGTGACGACGATTGCAACGTCAGCGTGGCGCATTGCCAAAGTTGCTCCCCGCTCTATCCCTGCCGGGCTATCGCAGACAACCCAATCAAATTTGTCACGAAGATCGCCGACAACTCGTTCCACACCTTCGGGTGTCAACGCGTCCTTGTCCCTCGTCTGCGACGCAGGCAGCAGTGAGAGCGTGTCAACACGCTTGTCCCGGATCAAAGCCTGCGCCAGTTTCGCATCTCCCTGGACAACGTTCACCAGATCATAAACGACACGCCGTTCTGCCCCCATGATCAGATCGAGATTGCGTAACCCTACGTCGAAATCAACCACCACGACGTTCTGCCCCGCCTGCGCAAGCGCGGCACCAATCGCAGCAGTTGAGGTCGTCTTACCGACGCCGCCTTTTCCCGAGGTCACCACCAAAACTTTCGCCATCCCTCTCCGCTCCTTTAATCCAGCGCCGAAATGCGCAGCGATTCCCCGTCAAGTCGAGCCTGTACGGCGTGGCCATGCAGCCCCTCGCCCCAATGCTCCGCGGTCCGATAAAGGCCATCGATCGCAAGCAATTCCGCAAACAGCCGGCGGGCAAAGATACGCGCCGAATTGCTACCCTGAACGCCCGCTACCGCTCGCCCACGCAATGCGCCGTAGACATGGATTGAACCACCCGCGATCACCTCGGCACCCGAAGCTACTGCCCCCATCACGACCACATCGCCCATCTCTGAGACGATCGATTGTCCTGACCGGACCGGTCGATCCACAATCAACGTCGGCGCCGCCGGTGCTTCACGCTCAGACTCTGATACCGACTCTTCCTTTGCTGCCTTCCCCGCTTGATCGTCTGGAAGTGAAACTAACCGATCTCTGCTGGAGGGACCTAATATCCATGCATCCTGCCATCGGGAGTCCTTTAAAGCTTCGCGCGGCACACCTTCGACGCCAATGATTTTGAGCCCACGCGATGCCAGATCGTCAAGCATTTCGGCCGGCGCAGGCATCTCCGAATTACCCGCAAGAAAATTGATGACCACTGGGCGATCAGCAAAAAAAGCGCGTGAGCGCGCAATTTGTTCATCAAGTGCTGCAAGCCACGCATCAAGAGGCGATTCAGGCGCAACCACGAGCGCCATCAACGAACGGCCTCGCACGCGAATCGACGGTAGTGAGACAAGCCCGGTTACCACATCAAGTGCGTAGCGATCTGCACCCCCTCGCGTCAATAACGGGCGTACATCTCACCCACACGTTTCCCGTTTAGCCTTAGATTCCAGCGTATTGTCGATCCACCTTGGCGTGCGACCCGACTATACCAAGCCCTAACGAATCGGTGCGGGAACCCCGTTCTCACTCATGCTCCACATGCTTTTCCCGATTAAGCCGCTGGCTTCAGCACGATTTCGGCTTGCCTTGATTGATTCTGCAACGGCAGTGGCGGCAGCCAGCGCCCGCCGCCCTGCAGCGGCATCGACTAGCACGGGCGCATGATCGAGGCACGACGCATAGAATGCCGCATGCTCGGCCGCGAGGGCGTCATGATCCTGCCAACTCGCTTGTTCCATTCCGAAGTCTCCGATTCCGGGAAGAGCTACACCCCTGCCACGTCCAACCAAACTTAGCCTACGCTCGGAAAAATCTACGTTCAGATATCCTGCCTCAGAAAAAATCCGCATCTTTCTTTCCGTCTTCAATGAAATTCTGCTGGCGGTAATCGTCGCGACACAGCCGTCCGCGAAGCGTACCCGCGCATTGGCAATGTCATCATATTGACTCGCAACAGCTGCCCCAACAGCGTCAACGCTTTCGATCGGCTGATCGACAAGTGCAAGGATCAGGTCCAGATCATGGATCATTAGGTCCAGAACGACGGAAACATCTGTGCCCCGCATCTTGAACGGAGCCACCCGAACCGCTTCAACGTAGAGTGGCCGCCCCATCCTCGCTGAAACAGCACCGTGCGCTGCAGAAAACCGCTCCAAATGACCAACCTGCAACACGCAACCACGTGCCGACGCCACAGCCGCCAAGCGATCCGCCTCCTCAAGGCTCGCGGCAATCGGCTTTTCGACGAGCACATGCAGGCCTGCCTCCAATGCCTGCATCGCGGTCGGAAAGTGCACATCGGCTGGGGCAGCAATGACCACCGCATCTGCTTCCGCCAAGAGTTCCGGAAGCGAAAGCGCTGCTGTCCCCACTTCCTGCGCGACCTGTGCAGCCCGCGCCGAGTCGATATCGTACACGCCAATCAGCCTGGCGCGCTCCGCTCCCGCCACTTTTAGAGCGTGGTAACGACCGAAATGCCCAGTTCCAATCACCCCCACCCGCAACTGTGCCATTTGTTCCGCTCCCGTTGTCTCTGCGCACTTCCGTGCCGTCAAACCTCCGCCTGTGCAAGCCATTCAGCAACATGCCCCTTGCGCCTAGGGGAACTGGCGGCCATACCACCGCAACCGCGTATGCTGCCAGAACCGTATCAACAAAACGGCCGGCATCATGCGTTGTAAAGCCTTGTCGTAAAGGAATTCGGAGGCCTCACAACCGGACGATGCTATACTTCAGCCGCCTAAAAACTCTCTTGATAATACTGGTTTGCGCAACAGGCGTAGGCCTAGCGGTCCCAAATCTATTTGCACGCCCGGCACCTTGGCTGCCTTGGCCACAAATTCACCTCGGCCTCGACCTCCGTGGCGGGTCATACCTGCTAATGCAGGTCGACATGAATGCGGTCATTCGGGAGGACTTGGCTGACCTCACCGACGAAGTCCGTAACACTCTGGTCAAGGCCAACGTTGCGTACACTGATCTCGGGTCGAATGCTGGCGCGAAAGACGTCAGCTTCCACCTCATCGCGCCCTTCGACGCAGCCGCGATCAGGAAACTGCTCGCCCCGTTGATTACACCGGTCGAGGCCGCCGGAGGCGTTCCTGACCTCGACATCACCATCAGCCGGTCGGGCAACGCAAGGCTGACACTGTCGCGTCCCGCCCTTATCGCCAAGGCGAGCCAAGCGGTCAGTCAATCCATCACGATTATCGAACGCCGCATCGATGGGACCGGTGTCGTCGATCCCCAAATCGCTCGTCAAGGCCGTGATCGCATCGTCATTCAGCTCCCGGGCGTATCCGACCCCAACCGGATCAAGAGACTCTTGGGCGAGACCGCTCACATGACCTTCCACATGGTCGCGACCAACATCTCCCCCGAAATAAAAACACCGCCGCCAGGCGTAGAAATCCTGCCGATGCAGGACCATCCTGGCCAATCCTTGGCGATTCGCTCCCGCGTCTCGGTTGATGGCGCCGACCTGTCCAATGCCCAAGCCGGCCAAGACCCGCAAACAGGCCAATGGGTTGTCAATTTCACCTTCAATGCTCGCGGCGCCCGGAAATTTGCTGCTGTTACAACCGCCAATGTCGGCAAACCGTTCGCCATCGTGCTAGACAATAAGATCATCTCGGCGCCTGTGATCCGTGAACCAATCATCGGTGGACGCGGCCAAATTTCCGGAAATTTTACGGCACGCTCTGCGACGGACCTAGCACTCCTACTTCGCGCAGGTGCGCTGCCAGCACCGCTCACCGTAGTTGAACAACAAAGCGTTGGTCCCGAGCTTGGTGCCGATGCCATCAGAGCGGGCATCATTTCCCTGGCGGTCGGCTTTGCCCTGGTTATTGTTTTCATGGCCAGCTTCTATGGCCTATTCGGATGGTTCGCCAATGTCGCGCTGGTGGTCAACCTGCTCATGATGTTGGGAATCCTTTCACTTATGGGAGCAACACTAACACTTCCAGGTATGGCCGGCATTTTGCTTACGCTCGGCATGGCGGTTGATGCCAACGTCCTGATCAACGAACGCGTGCGCGAGGAGGTAAAGCTTGGCCGAAAGCCGCTTGCCGCCCTGGAAGCTGGCTACAAGCGCGCCTACGGCACGATCATCGACTCGAATGTGACCACTCTGCTTGCCCACATCACCTTGTTCATCTTCGGCTCCCCTCCAGTACGGGGGTTTGCAGTAACCATCTGCGTCGGCATCATTTCTACCCTTTTCACCGCAACCGTCCTGGTCCGTCTGATCACGGCGCGTTGGTATGTTGCCCGTCGCCCAGCAGAGCTACCTGTCTTCTGAACGCCGAGAGTTTATCATGAAATTCATTACACATCCCGCTTTCCGTTTTGTGCCGGACGGGACCCAAATCCGCTTTATGAGAGGGCGCTTCATCGGTCTTGCCGTCTCCGCATTTCTATCCACCGCATCTGTAATCCTTTTCTTCCATCCCGGCCTCAATCTCGGTCTTGATTTCAGGGGCGGCGTCGTGATTCAAGTCGCAACCCACACCAAACCAGATTTTGCGAAATTGCGAACCGCCCTCGATGCCAACCGTCTCGCCGGTGCCGGGTTGCAAAGTTACGGCCACGATCAGGGGGTATTAATCAGCCTCGAGTCGGCGAATAACGCTGAAGCAACGCAGGAGTCTCTTAGGGAAGCCCAAGCTGCGATAAAAACGGCCCTACCGGACGCGAAGATCCTATCGACACAAGCAATTGGCGCTTCGGTGTCGGCAGAGCTGTTCGATCAAGGCCTGACAGCTCTTGGGCTTAGCTTCGTTATGATCCTGATCTACATCTGGTTCCGATTCGAATGGCAGTTCGCCGTTGGCGCCGTCGCCACCCTCGTTCTTGATGCAACCAAAACCATCGGCTTCATGGTCGTCACGCGTATTCCATTCGATCTCGTTACAATCGCCGCAATCCTCACGGTCATCGGTTATTCCACCAACGACAAGGTCGTCGTCTACGACCGCGTGCGAGAAAATCTCCGCAAGTATAAAACCATGCCGCTCCGAGGCCTGATTGATTTATCGATCAATGAAACACTGAACCGCACCCTTGGCACTTCTGGAACTGTCTTTCTCGCTGCCCTGCCTCTTGCACTGTTCGGGGGCGCTTCTCTGGCAGGTTTCGCATGGGTCATGCTGTTCGGCATCGTCGTTGGGACATCCTCCTCCATCTATATTGCGGCGCCCATTCTGCTCCTTCTTGGCGAACATCGTCTACGCCGGGGCGGCGCCAAGCCGGTTGACGACCCAACCGTTCCAAAAAAATCCGCAACGCCAAATTCGCGACAACAACGTTCTACATAATGAGACCAAACGCCCCTGACAGCGTCTCAAAAATATAGATAATATAAATTTTAAATTATTTTGTGCCAGTTGCTAATTTATGGTGATTAGGTCAAATCTTGTACATGGCCGATTCCCTCGTTGCGTATGAAGTTGAAACGTTCGACGCCGCAGATGTGGCCTGCCTTTATCAGCCAATTATTCGGCTGCGCGATAGCAGACCGATCGCGGCAGAGGTGTTGGCTCGGCGCCGGGGACAAACCGGCAAATTACTTGGCCCCGAAACCTTTAAAAGCGCGCTTTATGAGGGGGAATCTGCACGCCGCCTTACGAATTTCGTCGTGCAAGCCATTATCCACGATATCATAGCCGGTCACCTACGGGCCGTACCCCTGATCTACGCGATAAATCTGCCTCTCGATGTATTGATGCAGCCTGATCTTCTGCAGCGGATCGATTACTTCCGGGCACAAGCTGGCATAGATCCGCCCAAAGTGAGCTTCGAGCTGACTGAAACCAAACCCATCCGGGATTTTGAGCGCGCCGCCGCAGTTATCAGGAGTCTGCGGCAGCGCGGCTACCGCGTCGCACTGGATGACGTTTCACCAGCGATGGAAGCGCTCGACTCGTTGTTCAAACTGCCGTTCAGTACAGTCAAACTCGACCGCAGCGTCACCAGAATGTTTAGCCACGATCCGTCAGTTGAAACCTTCGTGGTCGACATCGTTAGACGCGCCAAAAAGCTGCATTGCAATCTTATCGCCGAAGGCATTGAGGATTCCTTAGTTCTCGACACCTTGTTTGCGCTGGGCGTTGGCTATGCACAAGGCTTCGTTCTGGCCCGCCCGATGCCCGGTGTCGATCTCCAGTGCTGGTTCACCGATTGGCAATCCGACCCACCAAAGATCCAATCGTATCCGCAAATTGCCGCCACATTTTGAGGGAACAAGCCTCAGGGTAGACAAACACCTAGGTGACTCCCCCACCTCGTCAGGGCATCTGCTGCTTGGAGCTGCAATCCCGGATCCGCTCGATTGCTGTCGTTAGCAGTCATGCGTAGAGTCTGTGTCATCGCCTGGGCTGGGCGATCAGCTTGCCAACCCTTCAGCTATCATCGCCCGCCGCACTGCGGGCCGTTCCAGCATGCGTGCATAATGCGCCGCAATCCGCGGCGGTAATTCCAAAGTTTTCCGCCCTTCCCCCCAGAACGAAACATAAAACAATGCTGCGTCAGCGATCGAAAACGTGCCGAGCAAGTAGTCCCGCTCCCCAAGAAGGCCAGCGATCAACTCAAATCCTTCAGCAAAAATTCGCCGACCTTCCGTTCGTACCGTCTCGTGCTGCCCAGCATCAGGTGCAAACCGCTCCGGCCGGAACATCCGGGCGAATCCATGTCCGTGCATAAACGAATTTATGTAAGCCATCGCTTCCAGGGCTCTCCCCCGCTCAAGTGGTCCCGGCGGCCACAATCCAGCCGCCGGCTCCTGTTCCGCGAGATACAGGGCGATCGCCAACCACTCGGTCAGTGCCGAACCGTCGTCCAGCACGAGCACTGGGACTTTTGCTTTTGGATTGATCTCCCGGAATTCTGTTGTGAAATGCTCGCCCGCCCGCAGATTAACCGCCTGCGCCTCATAGAAAGCGCCAATCTCTTCGAGTATAATGTGGATGCCGAGCGAACACGCCCCCGGAGCATAAAGCAGCTTCATGATCTTCCTCTGAATCTGACAGGGTACCTAATCTAGTCGAATAGTGAGCTTACCGACGTTTCGTCAGAAATCCGACGCATTGCCTCCGCCAAAAGCGGGGAAATCGGCAGTACCCGAATATTCCTTGTCGCAATCACGTCGGGAGCGGCGCGAATCGAATCGGTAATCGTAAGCATTTCGATCGGGCTAGCCTCGATCCGTGCGACCGCCCCGTTCGAAAGGACACCATGTGTGACATAGGCAGATGCCGATCCCGCCCCTTGCCGTAGCAGCGCCTCCGCGGCATTGCATAACGACCCCCCAGAGTCGACGATGTCGTCCACAAGTATGCAACTACGACCCTCCACATCGCCTATCACGTTCATAACCTCGGACACGCCAGCGCGCTCGCGTCGCTTGTCGATGATGGCGAGATCACAATTGAGTCGGCTCGCAATCGCTCTAGCTCGTGCCACACCGCCAACGTCGGGTGACACCACCATGATGTCACGCCCTGCAAACCTCGCTTTGATGTCCCGCGCAAAAAGCGCTTGAGCGTAGAGATTATCAACGGGAATATCGAAGAACCCTTGAATCTGCCCGGCATGCAAATCAATGGTCAGTACGCGATTTGCCCCCGCCTCGGTAATGATATTTGCGACCAACTTCGCAGAAATCGGTGTTCTCGGCCCCGTTTTTCGGTCCTGTCGCGCATAGCCGAAATATGGAATCACTGCGGTCACCCGCCTCGCAGAGCCGCGCCGTAACGCATCAAGGGTGATCAGCAGCTCCATCAGGTTATCGTTCGCAGGAAACGCGGTAGACTGAATGACAAAAACGTCCTCGCCGCGCACATTCTCCTGCACCTCGACATGGATTTCCATATCGGCAAAGCGGCGAATAACCGCCTTTGTGAGCGGCAAGCCCAGCTGTTCCGCAACCGCCTCCGCGAGCGGCGGATTGCTATTACATGCGACAATCTTCATGGGTTGATCCCGACCGACGTAGAAATCCGGCTTCGTCTAGCAACCCAACAGTTGCCTGTCCATGAGACCGAGGTAAACCAACTCGGACCTATTGACCTTCGTGGGATGTTCTTGTATTGTTCTCTTATGTCGATCGGGGCGTTTCTCGGGCAATTTCCGGATGATGATGCGTGTTGGGCGTACCTGGAGCAGGTGCGCTGGCCGAACGGG
>JAJZBH010000056.1 GCA_021799015.1 Pseudomonadota bacterium | reverse complement strand
TACCGTCATCGCCAATCGCCTCCCCATGGCAACAGCGAATCACGGCCCGCCGAGCCGGTCCTATTCACATTCGAGTCAACTGACCCGCAGCTTGGTATAAGCTGCATTCACTCGCCATTTTTCTCCGCTTTGGACTCTGTGGCCGATCAGCTAATGCCTTTCCGTATCGATGGCGAGCACCAAGCGAACGTCAAAGGGCCACGACGTTCGCACTCAATGCCGCAATGCTAGCTGTAGAGGAATGCATGCAGAAAGACTCTTCAAGACAGGCTGCAGGAGGAAGAACCCGACGGGCCATCGTTGATCTCGGCTCGAACTCCGTGCGGCTTGTTGTATTCGAAGGCGAACTACGTAACCCCGTACAAATCTTCAATGAAAAAGCTGTGCTCCGCCTCGCCAGTGGCCTGATCCACACCAACCTTCTTGATTCCGTGGCGATGGATGAGACAATCGTCGTGTTGAAGCGGTATGCTGCCATCGCTCGAGCAATGGCTGCCAACCCCTTTGAAGGCCTCGCCACATCGGCGGTACGTGACGCAGCCAACGGTTCAGAATTCATTGCCCGGATCTCTGATGCGGTGCCCGACCTCAGAATTTCTGTGCTGTCGGGCGAAGCCGAAGCACGCCTGTCTGCAGAGGGGGTGTTGTGCGGCATCCCGGTCGCCGATGGCATTCTGGCTGACCTTGGCGGTGGCTCGCTGGAACTCGTTGGGCTGGAGCGCGGTATTATCGGGCTGGCTGCAACGTTGCCTATCGGCGTTATACGCCTTGCAGAAAAGGCGAGCGGCGATCCGCAACGCGCTCGCGGCATAGTCCTTGACACCCTTGAACGGGTGGCTTTTGTTAACGTCGGCGGAGGTCGAGACCTGTACCTCTCGGGGGGAGCGTTCCGCGCGCTTGCCCGCATCCATATTGCCCAAACGTCGTACCCGCTTGCCGTTGTACATCATTATACTATTGGCCGTGAAGAAGCGCGCGATCTCGCTGGCGTAATCGGCGGAGCCAGCCGTAAGCTGATCGAGCGCCTACCCGGAGTGTCACGCAAGCGCATTGGTGATCTTCCCTTTGCCGCGGTAATTCTCCGCCGGCTTCTCCGAGCAACAGGCGCTGATCGCGTCGTGTTCTCGGCCAATGGCCTGCGCGAAGGCTGGTTCATGCGCCAACTGCCCTTGTCATTACGTGACCAAGATCCGTTGATCTCTGCTGCGCGGGACCTCTCAATCGCATCCTTACGCGATCCCAACCTTCCCGGTGCACTAATAACTTGGACGTCTGGCCTCTTCCCCACAGAAACGCCGCATCAAGCAAGACTGCGGGAGGCCGCATGCTGGTTCTCCGATATCGGCAATCACGAGCACCCGGAATATCGAGCCGAACAAGCCTTTCTCAGGCTGCTGCGTCAGACCGGCGTTGCATTGGATCATCATGCGCGAGCATTCCTCGGACTGACACTCGCACTGCGCTATGAAGCGCCGAGCGAAGCAGGGTTCCTAGCACCTGCACGCGCGCTCCTGGCGATGGATGCAGCCCGCCGGGCCGAAGCGCTCGGAGCTGCCCTCCGCCTTGCGTATACTCTCTCAGCTGGAACGCCTGCTCTTCTGGCCGCAACACGTTTAGCCATTGTTGGCGATCGGTTGGTACTATCTCTGAACGCGGCAAGCGGTGTGTTCGCCGGGGAAGCTATAACCCGACGCCTTGCGCGTCTCGCCGAATTACTCGGCATGGAATCCGACGTGGAGCTACTTTAGCACTCGGGTCGATTAACCTCAGGGTTCTAGATTCCACCAATGCGCTATCAGCGTGAAAATTAAGGCGCCGAAGGTCGTGGGGAACTGCACATTCCCATACCCAAGACGTACCCGTCTTCCAACACGCTGGGACGCGTCCATGCCCGCGTCGATCGAGCAACATTGCCCCACATGGTCGCTCCTTGTCCCGAATGTGATAGAGTGTGCTAATGGAGCCTGTAGTTACTCCTGCGCAAATGATGCAAATCGATTTGCTGGCACCAAACCTTGGTGCCTCCACCGAAACGCTGATGCAGAATGCTGGATATGCAATTGCGGCCGCTATTCGGCTTCGGTTTCCACCCTGCCGAGTGCTCGTGCTTGCGGGACCAGGGAATAATGGCGGAGATGGCTACGCTTCGGCACGTTTACTGAAAAATTGGGGGTGGCCCATAGCGGTTGCGGCAATTGCACCGCCTCGCCCGGGCTCAGACGCTGCGGTGGCCGCCTCCCGCTGGGATGGACCGCTAGTAAAACCGGAGCGGAAGCGAGTCTGCCGGGCCGATCTTGTGATCGACGCGGTGTATGGTGCAGGTCTATCGCGCGATATCTCCCCTGAACTGGCAGAACTTCTCAGCGAAGCTCCGCGCCTAGTTGCTGTGGACATCCCGAGCGGTATTGACGGAACGACTGGAGCTGTTCGTGGCTTTGCCCCGCAGGCCGACGTGACGGTCACTTTTGAGGCGCTTAAATCCGGCCACCTCCTCTATCCAGGTCGAGGATATTGTGGCGAAATAGTCTGTGCAGACATCGGAATTCCGTCAGCCGCAATGGCAAAAATTGCCATAAAGACGTGGCGTAACACTCCGACCCTCTGGCATCTGCCGCTGAGACAATCCACGGATCACAAATATAAACGGGGCGCGTTGACAATTTGCATCGGCGCGATGGCTGGAGCCGCGCTGCTCGCCGCGGAAGCGGCGCGGCGCGTTGGCGCTGGTTTGGTGGCTGTCGCTGGCCCCCCCCCAGCCATCGGTGCGCCAGCCGGTATCCTATTTTTCTCACAAGGCACACGTGGGCTGCTCGAGGACAATCGTCGGCAGACATGGCTTTGTGGCCCCGGGCTTGGCATCGATCGTGCAGCCGTGGAACTCGCGCAGCTTCTAGCTGCCAAGCGCACCGTGATAGCGGACGCAGATGCGCTTACCGCCTGCGCGGATGCACCGGAGCGCCTTCGAGGTGTCGCGGTCATTACGCCGCATATCGGAGAATTTGCACGAATTTTCCCGGCATTGACGGGTGACAAGCTCGCCGCTGCCCGCACGGCGGCGGCGGCGATCGGCAGCGTAGTGGTCCTGAAAGGAGCTGACACCATTATTGCCGCACCGGATGGGCGTGCCGCCATCAACGATAATGCTCCCTTTACGCTCGCGACAGCGGGGACTGGCGATGTCCTTGCCGGCATCATTGCCGGATTAATTAGCCAGAATATGACACCTTTTGACGCTGCCTGTGCCGGTGTCTGGCTCCACGGCGCCGCCGCCACAATAGGACCACAGAATCTGATTGCTGAAGATCTCGCGCCTTTGTTGCAGCGTGTCATGGCGGATCCCGCGAGATTCGATCTAAAAATCTCTCGTCGATGATTTGGTGTCCCAGAAGAAGCTTTTCCGCTCGGCTAGAACCCACACAGCTACTTGGTTCGCGGGCCTGAAGAGCATTGCCAATCGGTCATCTTGCTGTCGAAAAGCCACCAACGCCGTTCGACAGGCGCAGCGTTTCAACGACCGAAGGGGGTTCAGCACCCGACTCGTTGCAAGCCGTTCCACCGCCGACCCGTGATCGACCAATCTCCGCCTAGGTGGAATAGCCTCTTGGGGCTTGGCTGACAAAGGCAACGTATGACCAGATCTGGTGGTTGGCTGAGGTAACCAGATAGTAATGCTAATGCGCGAGCACGTGGCAGTGCAGCGTATGGTTCATAAGCCGAATGGATCAGAACCATTGATAAAGATTTTCGAATCTTTGTTGACCGACCAAAAACCCTCCGGCAATCAAGTTTTGGTCATGATGCTGACATACTGGTCTGTCCAAGAGAAACCCACTGCAGGCTACGGGAGAGCTTGACACCTAAGGCCGGCATCCAACCAACGAAGCGGGCGTTTAGACCGCTATTACTATTTTTTGGACTGTCATGGCGGGGATTTCGATTCAAAGCGATCGGCGCCGAAGCTTAACTGTCTGGCTTAAGCGGCACGACCTCGTCGTGACAGCTTGGTGGACACACCTGCGCGCCTTGGTTCGCGCAGATGAATTGTGGCTTGCGTTTCTTGCAGGCGTCATCGGAATACTCTCAGGAATTTGCGTCTACATCATGGACTTCCTGAGCCATCATTTTCATTTTTGGTTTTTTGACCTGCCTCGGTTGGGAGAGGGGTTATCGCAACAAAGTACAATAGACCCAATTCGCGCGATTGCAGTGCCGATCCTCGGTGGTGCCGCCCTAGGTTCGGTCGCTTGGCTGCTGGCCAAGCTACGCCCGGGAAATTTTGTGGACCCGATCGAGGCGAACGCGTTGTACGGCGGAAAGATGTCGCTACGTGATTCGATTATCGTCGCGATGCAGACGTCGTTTTCGAATGGCGTGGGTGGTTCAGTAGGTCAGGAAGCAGGTTACGCACAGTTCGGTGGTGGTGTCGCGTCATTTGTTGGTCAGATGCTTCGCCTTCGGCGTAACGATCTTCGTGTTCTAGTTGGTTGTGGCGCCGGCGCGGCAATTGGGGGTGCCTTCAACGCGCCGCTTTGTGGCGCGTTTTATGGTATCGAATTGGTAATCGGGACATATTCCTTATCGAGCCTGACCATGGTGGTCATCGCGTCCCTAGCCGGAACCCTGGTAGTAGAGCGGCTGCTAGGAGGTGGCGTACCGCCGCTTGACGTGGTGTTGCCGACTAGGGTCCCGGGCTATGCCTATTTGCTGGCGGTTGTGCTCGGCATTATTGCGGGCTTTGGAGGCATCGCAATCATGCGCGGCGTCACCGCGTTGGAGACAATGTTCCGGCGGACTGGGGTGCCGATTTGGCTCCGGCCCATGCTCGGCGGTGCGGTAGTTGGTTTGCTCGGAAGCATATCTCCTAAAGTCCTTGCTTCGGGCAATTCTGCGATGCACACCGAATTGGCCGTTGTCTATCCTTTTGCGATGGTCATGTCACTGTTGCTAATGAAGGCGATTGCGTCTTCGTTTTCAATTGCGACCGGATTCCGCGGCGGCCTGTTCTTTGCCTCGTTATTCATGGGGTCCCTCCTTGGCCGCGGCTTTGGTGACTTGGCAGTCCTGCTCCCCATACAACACGGCGTCCCAATTGGCTTTTATGCTGTGGTTGGTATGGCCGCTCTCGCCACCGCAATTGTAAGCGGAACCATGACGATGACGTTTCTTACCTTGGAGAGCACCAACAATTTTAGCATAACAATTGCGGTCCTCATGGCTGCGATCGCAGCCTCTCTTACCGTGCGCCGGTTTTTTGGGTATTCGTTTGCTACGTGGCGATTCCACCTCCGCGGCGAAAGCATCCGAAGCGCTGTCGATGTCGGTTGGATCCACAACCTCACAGTCGGACGCATGCTGCGCAAGGTAAACTACACTGCCGGCGAGGATATGAAAATCGCGGATTTCCGGCGCGAGTATCCTCTGGGACGCACACAATACGTTGTGGCTGTCGATGCAGACGAACGTTATGCCGGCCTCGCCTATCCCGCGGAACTGCACGCGCCGACCGCATCGCCAGACCAACACGTACATGATTTCCTCCGCCATGGCGATGATTTTCTTGTCCCGGAGATGACAGTAAAAGAAGCGATTCTTGCCTTTGAACACGCTGAATCCGATGTGCTGGCGGTACTTGATCGACGGGATTCCCGACGTGTACTGGGCGTGCTAACCGAGCAATATGCATTGCGCCGTTATACCGAGGAACTTGACCAGCGCAGGCGTGAACTGTCTGGTGAATAGCCATCTCGCCGACCGCGTCTGACGGCAGCAGGCGGTGTCCGTGATCCTTGAGACGCGCGGTGATTTTCGATCTGTTGTGAAATGGCGCATTATCCATGACGATAAGGCTTTGCCGCCTGAGCGCAGATAACAGCCCCTCTTTCACCCATGCGGTCACCGCCAGGTGAGTGCGTCACGTCCCGAACAGCATGGGTGTGATCTAATCATGTTCACGTTGGGCCCTAATGAGATTAGTTCACTTATGGGCATTGCTGTTCACTTTGCAAAAACCTCTCCTCCCTCGGAGCGCCCCGCCATGGCGGTCTATACCCATCGGCCTCCAAGGCACTCTCATCGAACTATACGACTTTCTTCCAGCCGCCCTCGGAAACCCATGCGCACAAACGGCGCAGGACAGTTGGTCGTTTTTTGGTGATCGACAATATCTTCAAGGCAACCCAAATCGGATTGTTTGTTACCCCAAAAAGTCGCGGATATGCGCCGCACGCGCAGCTTTATCCAGCTTGCGCCGGCGTGTCTTCGCAGGGTGCCAAAGCAAATCCGACATTCCAACCCAGCGATAGGTCGTCGCCTACCCAACCTCAAACAGCTTCGCAGCCACCCCACGGCTGCCACTCTTGTGAACGAAAGTCACCGCGCTTCTCAAGGAGAAACGTTGCAACCCATCCCTAGCCTCCTGCCGATGGCCAAGAATATCAAATCTCAAGATTAATTTGACGATATAAATGACGACATGACCAATCGTGGTCAACGAGATTGATCTGTCTTCGCCAGCGGATGCGCTTCAAAAAAGCGGGTTTGCCATGCCCTGAGCGATCTCGTGCATCAAGATAATCCGCTCCCTCCGCACCATGCCACCTCACCAATGCAGTTCGTCGCTGCCCCCTCTCTTTGCCAGCGCGCCCCTAACCGCGCCCCTTCATCCAACAAACTCCGCCATGCGCGGAACGCCACCCAATCATGTCGCGTGGATGCATCAAGCTTCAAGCCATTGTCGCCGCTGATCGGCGCGATATAGTAAAGCATGGAAAGCAAACAGTATCGCCTCGCGACGCAACTTGTACACGCTGGCCAGGCTCGCTCCAATTACGACGAGAACGCGGAGGCCCTGTTTCTGACTTCCGGGTTTGTGTACGATAGCGCCGAGCAAGCGGAAGCAACATTCAAGGGCGAGATTGCGCACTATCAGTACTCACGCTTCGGCAACCCGACGGTGTCAATGCTGGAGACACGACTCGCCGCACTCGAAGGTGCTGAAGCTTGTCGTGCGACAGCGACCGGGATGGCCGCTGTACATGCCGCTCTGCTGTCTTGCTTGAAGACCGGCGATCGTGTGGTCGCCTCACGTGCTCTGTTTGGCTCCTGTCACTGGATTGTTTCGACGCTGCTCCCCCGCTACGGAATCAAAACTACATTCGTTAACGGCAGCGACATTGCCGCTTGGAAAGCTGCCCTAGCGCACCCGACAGCGCTTGCACTCATAGAAACTCCTTCAAACCCTATGCTCGATATTATTGATCTCCGGGCCGTGTCCGATCTGGCACATGCAGCAGGTGCTATTGTCGTCATTGACAACGTGTTCGCAACTCCGTTTCTCCAACGACCACTTGAGTTCGGTGCCGATGTTGTCGTGTATTCCGCAACAAAGCACATGGATGGCCAGGGCCGGGTTATGGGGGGTGCGGTTCTCGGCCGCAAAGACTGGATCGATACAACTCTTCAGCCGTTCATTCGTAATACTGGGCCATCCATATCACCATTCAATGCTTGGGTTATTCTAAAAGGCTTGGAAACTCTGGGGCTCCGCGTTACCCAGTCGTGCCGCTCCGCAGCAATAATCGCGGATCATCTGTCAACGTCACGACACATTTCCAGGGTCATCTACCCCTTTCGCTCTGATCACCCTCAGCCCCTGCTGGCCCGGGCACAAATGAAAGACGGCGGAACACTCGTGACCTTTCAGCTTCGCGGCGACAAACGTATGGCTTTCAAATTCATGAACGCACTTGACCTAATCGTCATTTCCAATAACCTAGGCGACTCAAAATCGATGGCCACACACCCTGCGACCACGACACATATGCGCATAGGCGAAGAGGAACGAGCTAGGCTGGGGATTACCGACGGTACGATTCGCCTGTCCGTCGGCCTAGAAGACGTCGCCGATCTCATTGACGACCTCAATGGTGCGCTCGCAGCCCTAGGATGACATGCCTTTTTATCACGACCATCGGCTTTGCAAAGCGGAGCATATCATAGGATTTTAAAATCCGCAGTCTCAACCCGGTCCGGCGCTGGCTGTTGCCGTATCAGGCACGATCCCTTCATCGTAATTCCGGAACGAGCGGCGATAACCAAAGCAGCCTTAAACGCGAAATCTAGTTGCTAACTTTCGTGTCACTAGGAGACCTGTGTGCGGATAACGCTGGACGAGGCGTGAACGAACTTCCATACCGTTCTATAGCTGACAACGACACCGCGCTCAGCCAGTTCAGCCACCAAACCGCGCAGCTTGAATTCACGCCCCTGGCAACGCTGCACCAACCATTCGTGATGCGCGCCAAAAATCTTCTTCTCGCAATGCCCGCCAATCTGACCAGGTGCTAAGCTGCCAGTCTCGCTAAAACGCTTCACCCAATGGATCGCGGTGCTCGCCGCAACCCCAAAACGTCGAGCCGCAGCCTGCCGTGACATCCCATCCCGACCCACTGCAGATGCAACACGCTCACGTAAATCAACAGAATAGGGCTTCGCCATCCATACTGGCCTCCATACCAGCCAGTAGTTTGAATCACATGTCACGCCGCGTCGGAAAGTTAATAATGCGATTCAGGTAAGGGTAATCCCGCTCTAAATTGCGGCGCAATAACCCTATTGCCAACGTCGATGTCGTCCTTCGCTGTTATGCCTCCCTGCAGTTCTAACGTTGCCGCAACAGGGCCTCCACTTGAGATAACGCGCAAGCTTTCAGGCACGGTGTCATCTGAAATATGACGAATGTGCCCATTGGGGCCAATGAACACCATGTCCAGGGGTATGAGGGTGTTTTTCATCCACATTTCCGACACTTGGGGTAGTGGCCAAAGAAACAACATGCCCGCGTCAGGGGCAAGATTTTTCCGAAACATCAGGCCCTTTTTCTGTTGTTGCGGTGTCATCGCAAGTTCTACCTTAAACTTGTAAGGCTTACCATGCTGATTGATGATAACCAGCGTCTCGGTTGGCAACTGCGGTTGCGGCACATTGTTCGCCGCCCGCCCTACCCCAAAAGAAACTAATACCATCGAAATGGCGGCATAAAGATATGTTCGCTTTCTAGTCATTCACTTACTCCAACCTGTAACGCATACGGTAATTGCGAAGCAACGAACACATCGCCTAGTCTCCACCAATCAATCCGTCGCGTCCTGCTGCCAACACGTCAATACTGCTCAGGCCACGTGGTTGCGCGAATTTACGAAAAATAGACTAAGCCGATGGCTCCATCGCAGTGAAAATATTGCTTCCGCGGAGTAACGTCTAGACCATCCACGCCGCACTCAGCGGTCGAAACGAAAGCTGGTCTTCGTAGGCCCGCACCAATTCGAAAACCTCCATCTTGATTCCCACGCGACAGTTGGTCGAGCGGTCAGCACGCATCACGATGTTCCATATGCGACAGTTTCAAGGTAATGGCTCGCGTTCGCTGATGCACGCCAATCGACACAAATCGTCGTTTCTGTTCCATTCACCTTTGAGCCGTCCGACGCTGATTACTCGTTGAAATGCACCGCTGGGTTTGCTCAACAGTCGCGCTCTAGGGGCCCTGTTATAGACACCATCAATTCGATGCGATGCCGTCAGACAAGGCCAAACAACGTTGCAGCCTTCCGAAGCCAAGAACGTCGGCGCAACACCTCACAACGTTTCCAAACTTCCAATTGTGCAGTTGGGCTGACCGAATACTGCGCTCCCCCGCAGGCAAGGCCCAAGAGCGGCCATACCAGGGATCCATGGCACCCTGATCTTGTCCGCTCGTGCCTGGTCGCCCATATCTGTCCGCACCAACAAGGCGCGTAACAGCGCGGATAAACATCATCATCACCAATAAGATACGGCCGGAGCAACGAACAAAAGCTTCATCGCAGCAACTCCGGTGAACTCGCGTGTTCGCTTTCACGCCGTTGCTGCGCGCAAGCATTTTACTCGGTCTACACAACGGGTGGCCATGAAGCTATAGGTGCCGTATGGCTGATCAACTCCTATTCTTTCCGACTCCAACGATCAACGATGCACAGGACAAGGTTCTTCCCCGCAGAACCTTTGCGATCATCTCGCATCCAGATGCAGGAAAAACAACTCTCACGGAAAAACTGCTTTACTTTGGTGGCGCGATCCGGGAAGCGGGCATGGTCAGAGCCCGGCGTGAACGGCGCAGTACGCGCTCGGACTGGATGGCCATTGAACGGCAGCGAGGTATATCCGTTACTTCCTCGGTAATGACGTTTACTTACCGCGATACGGTATTCAACCTTCTTGATACCCCCGGCCATGAAGATTTCAGTGAGGACACGTATCGCACGCTCACGGCCGTGGATGCGGCCGTCATGGTCATAGACGCTGCTCGAGGAATTGAAACGCAGACCCTTAAACTCTTCGAGGTGTGCCGTCTCCGCGATGTCCCGATCATTACGTTCATCAACAAAATTGACCGGGATGGCCTAGATCCACTCGCCCTCCTTGATGAAATTGCAGATACCTTGGCCCTCGATGTGTGCCCCAGACTGTGGCCAATCGGCATGGGTCATTCCTTTCGCGGCTGCTGGGATGTAACTGCCGAGAAGGCGATCGGCGCATGGACGGTAGACGGTGAAACCGGCGTCACTTCGATCCCTGTCACGCAGAAGGAAGAACTTGAGGAAACCGTGGCGCTCGTGCGCGCTGCCTATCCACCTTTCGATCAGAGCTCGTTCCTAGCTGGTCACTTAACCCCTGTTCTGTTCGGAAGCGCTCTCAAAAATTTTGGGGTGGCGCAACTACTCGACCTACTTGTAGCGGAAGCTCCGCCGCCTCACGCCCAACGGGCTGAACCACGCCTCGTCTACGCCAGCGATACGCAGGTGACCGGCTTCGTGTTCAAGGTGCAAGCAAATATGGATCCGAACCACCGCGACCGTATTGCGTTTACCCGGATCTGTTCCGGCAAGTTCACACGGGGTATGAAGCTCTTCCACACCCGCAGTGGCAAGGCCATTACCATTGCCGCTCCGATATTCTTTTTCGCACAGGACCGGGCGCTCGCTGAGGAAGCAAACCCTGGAGATATCATTGGCATCCCTAATCACGGCGTACTGCGCGTCGGTGACACGCTGACAGAGGGAGAGACGCTTCAATTTACTGGAATTCCCAACTTCGCTCCTGAAATCCTTCAGCGCGTCGTTCTCGCTGACCCGATGCGTGTCAAACAGTTACGCAAGGCACTTGAGGATCTCGCTGAAGAAGGAGTCGCGCAGGTCATTCGCCCCATGATGGGATCTGACTGGATCGTTGGTGTTGTCGGTGCCCTACAACTCGATGTTCTTGCCGCGCGCATCGGTGTCGAATACAAGATCCCCGTCCGGTTCGAGGCCGCACCCTACAGCACCGCGCGTTGGGTTTCCTGTACCAACGCGCAGCATCTCTCCGAGTTCATCGAAAACAACCGAAGCAATATCGGCCACGATCGCGACAATGCGCCGGTCTTTCTCGCCCGCGACAGCTGGGCTCTCCGCTTTGCATCAGAACGCTGGCCGGAAATCGCCTTTTCTACTACCCGAGAACGTTAACGGAGTCTGATCTTCAGAAGTTCAGGGACGTCGCCTGCATGACGTGTGGCAGCGCCTGTATGGCACTCAATGTTGCATCAGGTATCGGTTCGTCAACCGAGATCAAGCAGACGGCATCGGCACCAGCGCTCGTGCGACCGAGATGAAATGTAGCGATGTTGATTCCTTGCTCAGCGAGAATAGCACCGCAGCGTGCAATAAACCCAGGCTTGTCTTTGTTCGTCACGTACAGCATGTGGCGACCGAAATCGGCCTCAACCTTGATGCCTTTTACCTCAACAAGCCTTGGTTTCGAACCACCAAATAATGTACCTGATACCGTACGGGTTTGATCATCGGTCGTCACCGAAATGCGGATCAAGGTCTGATATTCGCTATCTCGGTCATGAACGGTTTCTGCAACATCAATACCGTGATCTCGCGCGAAAACTGGCGCGTTAACCATGTTAACAGCTTCCGTTAATGGCGACAGAAGGCCCGCTAGCAGGGCGGCGCTCAATGGACGGTGGTTGAGCCGCGCGACGGCCCCTTCATACTCGAAGGAAACACGGCGCAGCACTCCGTGCCGCGCTTCAGTGAGCTGCCCAGCAAAGCTGCCGAGTAAGCGACAGAGTTCAAAATACGGCTTAAGCTTTGGGGCATCCTCCAGCGACACGCTCGCCATATTGATTGCGTTTGTGACCGCGCCGTTGATCAAGAAATCGCTGATCTGCTCCGCAACCTGGAGCGCCACATTTTCTTGGGCTTCAGCAGTGGCCGCACCAAGATGCGGCGTACAGACAACATTTTCGAGGCCGAACAGTTTGTTTTCAGTTGCAGGTTCAGTATCAAACACATCAAGTGCAGCGCCTGCGACATGCCCCGAAAGAAGCGCATCATACAGTGCTTCTTCATCGATCAATCCGCCGCGCGCGCAATTGACGATCCGTACACCAGGCTTTGTCCGGCCCAAAGCATCCCGGGATAGAATGTTGCGTGTCTGTTCGGTCAGCGGCGTATGCAGCGTAATGAAATCCGAGCGTTCGAGAAGCTGTTCAAGGGTGACTTTTTCGACGCCAAGAGCGGTGGCCCGTGTTTCAGTGAGGTACGGATCAAACGCAATGACGCGCATTTTTAGCCCTAACGCCCTGTCTGCAACGATTGATCCAATATTACCTGCTCCAACAAGACCAAGCGTCTTATTCGTTAACTCGACGCCCATGAAGCGATTCTTCTCCCACTTGCCTGCTTTTGTTGATACAGAGGCTTCGGGAAGCTGGCGTGCCAGCGCGAAGATCAATCCGATTGCGTGTTCTGCAGTGGTAATAGCGTTTCCATGGGGCGTGTTCATGACTACGATCCCCCGTGCGGTTGCAGATTTAACGTCGATGTTATCAACACCAACGCCCGCCCGTCCGATAACCTTAAGCTTGGTCGCGGCGTTAAGCAATTCGCGAGTGACTTTGGTTGCAGAGCGGATGACTAGCCCGTCAAATTCACCAATGATCGCCCGCAGACCAGGTGGCGCCAAATCAGTCTTGACAGTTACGTCTATGCCGCGACGCCTTAGAATGTCGATTGCCGCCGGCGAAAGTTTATCACTAATCAATACTTTCGGCATAGCTCTAGGCCTTTTCGAATTGGCTGGCCACACTGTCAACTGCCCAATCGATCCAAGGCAGCATAGTTTCAATGTCGGAAGGCTCTACCGTCGCACCGCCCCAAATCCGCAAACCTGGGGGAGCGTCACGATAGGCGCCGACGTCGTACGCCGCTTTCTCTTCCTCCAACAGCGCAACAATATGTTTCGCCGCGGCTGCCTGCAATCGTTCGTCTAGGACTTTGAACCAAGGGGCGGCAATGGTCAAACAGATTGACGTCGAGGAGCGAATCGCGGGGTCTTCGACAAGGAATGTTATACGGGGATTTTGGTTGACCCACTTTGTAACCAGAGATAGATTGTACTGGCTACGCCTGATTAATGCCTTTAATCCCCCAATACTATCAGCCCAGCGCAACCCATCAAGCGCATCTTCCACGGCAAGCATTGACGGTGTATTGATCGTTTCACCTACAAAAATTCCGTCGATCAGTTCACTTCCGGATGTTAACCGGAGGATCTTCGGCAGCGGCCATGCTGGCTTGTACGTACGCAGACGCTGCACAGCGCGCGGCCCCAGTGCCAGCATACCGTGCGCTGCCTCTCCCCCCAGACCTTTCTGCCACGACCAAGTAACGACATCCAATTTCTCGAATGGTAAATCCATCGCGAATACCGCTGACGTTGCGTCGGCGATTACCAGTCCTGTGCGGTTTGCTGGGATAAAGTCGCCATTTGGCAGGCAAACGCCCGAGGCAGTACCATTCCACGTAAGTACTACGTCGTGACTGAAGTTAATGGCCGCCAGATTTGGTAGGCTACCGTAATCGGCCTGGAGAATCCGCGCGCCCGGTAGGCGGAGCTCTTCGATAACGTCCGAAGCCCAGGCTTCAGAAAAGCTCTCGAAAGCAAGAACATCAACAGGGCGCGCGCCCAATAGCGACCAAAGCGCCATTTCGACAGCCCCAGTATCAGATGCTGGTACAATCCCGATCCGCCAGTCTTGCGGCAACCCAAGTAGCCTGTGCGAGCGGGAAATCACTTCGGCAAGCCGCGCCTTCGGTTCCTTAGCACGATGCGATCGACCGAGAAGCGCTCCTTCGAGTGCGCTCAGAGAAAAACCCGGCCGCTTAGTACACGGCCCACAGGAGAAATTCGGATTGCGCGGAAGGATTTGCGGTTTGGCCGCCTGCGGATATGACAACGGTGCTCTCCCTTGCAGAAGAAAAGCGCCCCGGTGGGGGGGCGTGGCCCGCCCGAAGCACTAGCGAGTTCCCGTTTATTCCGCAAGAGCTATTTCATAGCGTGTTTGTGTCTCGGCAGTTTTTGATGGCGCGTTGGTCACGATTCTCGATTATTCGAGAGATCTCTTGCGGTCGGTCTTCTAACTCATTCTGGGCCGTCGATCTTGATGCCGGGAACAAGGGCCTGGCATACGTCACCGGCACGACGATTACGCCAATACAGTGATTACGCTGGGCCATGAACGACCGAACTTCCTTACCCTGAGACCAGCTTTTCTGTTTGTCCCGACGCCCTTTTAGTTCGATCTTCATCCCTCGGAAGTTCTCCAGTATCGAGGCCGAGCCTTAAAATATTCTTGGCGACGTTGAAGTCGGCACTGTTTTCAGGGTCCGCAAACCACCCAACGGAACGCCACTTGCTCTGGCCGGTAACCTGCGTCGAAATGACCGCAACAGCCGCCTCGGCGCCTTGGTTTGGGTGGTAGGCGAGTCTCGACAAAATGTTGCCGAAACCTAGATGGCGAGCGCAGCGTTGCATGCACAGCGTCCTGAATTGTGCATAGCTCTCATGAAACTCGTTGCGGCAGATGAACCACGTGGTTCGGCATGGCCTCTGGCAGCTCGTCCAGAACGCGCCCGAACTGTGCGCGCTGAAGCAGTACGAGCCGCCTAATCGTGAGCCACGCCAAACCAGGTGACTCACCTAGCCGACCAATCCAAAGCACCGCTTTAGGCCTGGCCGTGGTTCAGTAGCGCAAGGTGCCGCGCATCGCGCTAAGCGCTTGATGCCAGCGCTTGGTTCGGCTATCCCCACTCTTGGCGCCAATAACGCCGCCGCCCAGGTAGCTCAGTTGGTAGAGCATGCGACTGAAAATCGCAGTGTCGGTGGTTCGATTCCGCCCCTGGGCACCATCACCTAATCGCTCTGCAAATTTTTCAAAGGGTTAGATGCGAAAAGTGTAACCGGGGCAGAATCCCGGGCGATTTTGGTCAAGCCTGGTGGGCGCGAGCTCTGAGCAGATCGGGCAGGTAGGGGACGACGACCTGGTCGGGGACGTGGAGGCGATTGC
>JAJZBH010000055.1:5895-15613 GCA_021799015.1 Pseudomonadota bacterium | reverse complement strand
CCACGAATTTCAGGGGCAGGACACTAGCACGGTTATGCGTACCTCGCACGTAAACTGTGCGAGAGAGTATTGAAAAGCCCAGAATTTTAGCACGCAACCGTCCTGTTGCGTCAATAAGTCGGCCATTTCCCGGGTTCGAAGCTGCTTCCTGTAAACTAAGGCGCTTCCTAGAAACGCAACAATTTCTTCATCGCAGCAGCGCCATAAGTGAGGCACATGGTCCTCCGATGAGCATTGAAAGCATCGACTTTGAAAGTCAGAAATGCGGTAGATGCTGTTGGGCTGCCCTTTTTGCTTTGGCGCGGACTGTTCTCGATTTTCGTGGGTATGAGTAACGTCAGTATATCCGAGCGTTGGGAGAAAGCAGGCCGAAAGAGGCGGCACTTCTACACTTTTTCCTCGTACTGCTTGAGTAAGAAGGCCAGTGTCATGTTCTCCACTATGGCATCGTGCGGGATGAGAGCGTAGCGCCAAGGCTTGCCGCCATAGGTGTGAGCGTGCTCGCTCGCCCAGCCGCACCATTGAACCGCCACATCGCGCTTAGCGAGCACGTCTCTGTCGGTCATCTGGCTGGCCATCTTGGGTTCCAACATCACGACGCTGTCGTTCATCTCGGCGACAAAGTCGGGTTGGTATTCCAGGTGATCGCTACCGCTGCGATAGAACATTTGGAATTGCCCTTTCGCCGGACGCAGCCATTTGAGGGCTTCCCGTTCCAAAATGGCCGCCAACTTTCGCTCCGAATCTGAGTGGAATTTCGTGATGGTGGATAGGCACTTTGCAAATCCGCCGAACAGGTAACGCGCCATGTTGCTCTTGTCGGCGGGCGAAACGCGGTAGTCCAGCGGCGGCTCGTTGACGGCCGTAAAGGCGCTTTCCTTCAACTCGGTCCAGCCCTGCCGAACCTCGTGGTGGTATTCAACGGTGTCGTCCAACCAGAAATGGTCCTGCATCTGGGCATGGACGGAGCGAGCGACTTCACGCTGATGGAGAGCGAGCACCTGCCCTGCCTCCTGTTCCGACAAATAGCTACGCAAGTGCCGGACAACCTGTCCGGCCAGCTCATAAAGCAGGTCGGCGTGCTCGTCATAGGCGATGTCCGAGAAGTCGATCAGGCCGCTGACGACGTAATCCTCCAAACGCTCTTCAAGCAAATTAGCCCGCGATAGGCCGATCACATCGACCTGATCGGTGCGCAGATGCTTGGCCCAGAGTTCTTCGCTGGGCGCTGCGTAGCGCATCCCCGAAAGGTCGAGCGTGAACGGTCGGAAACCTGCCTTCACCTCGCCTTTGGGCATCACAATGATGCGGGGAATGTCGATGGTGCGCTCGGCCATCAGCTTTGCGGTGGCCGCGATGACGGCCTCGACATCTGGCGCAGGCTTGCCGACGGCCTCCAGTTCCAACTGAGCAGGCTGATATTGGCTCTGCACCTCGCGCACGACCAGAGCCTGCACCTCGGGGCGGTTCAGATAGGACGTGCTCGGTACCTTGTCGGGCTCCCGCGCCAGCTTGCGAAACGCGTCATAGGCAAGCTGCGCCACCCTGATTTCATCTGGATCAGTGAACGCGGGGGCCGGCGGCGCAACCGCTGTCGGCTGCGCCGCGGTGCCAGGCATCGGCGCATAGCCCGTCCGGGTCGATTGCAGCCCCAACCCCGTGAGGATCGTCGGCGCAGCCACCACCGTCACGGTTTTCTCCGTCAGATCGGCGTCATCCAGCACGAGCTGCTTCAGACGGATGGGGGAACTTGGGTTGTTCGCCTCGTCCACGATTTCTTGAAAGCGGTCGTGCGCCACGATATTGAGCCGATCAACGGCGGTGACGCCGGTGCGGCGACCATAGGGAAGCCGAAGGCCACGTCCGATGCTCTGCTCGATGAGCGTTCGGGCGTTGGCAGCGCGAAGGGGCACGATGGTATAAAGGTTGGTCACGTCCCAGCCCTCTTTGAGCATGTTGACGTGAATGACGATCTCAACCGGATTGTCGCTGTGTTCGACGGTCAGCAGCTTCTCAACCGTTTCCTCTTCCTTCACACTCGAATCAACCTGGATCACCTTGTCGGCGTATCGACCTTCAAAGAAAGCATCCGACCGGATGAGGCCCATCAATTCGGCTGCATGCGTAATGTCGCGGGCGATCACCAGCACGAAAGGCTTGACAATCCGCTCCCCGTTCTCCCGCGCGTAGGTCTCAAGATCGACCTTGACGCTTTCATGGAGGCGAATGCCGTCCTCCAGTTTAAGTATCTGAACGATTTCCGGGGACTTTCCTGCCGGGTTGAAATCCTTGCGGGTGACAACAGCCGGTTCCTTCACGAAGCCATCTTCCATGGCGCGGGCCAACGGATAGTCGAAAATCACGTTATGGAACGGCGCCGGGCCGCGCGCCGTCTCGACGAACGGCGTCGCGGTCAGCTCCAGCCCTATCACCGGCCTCAGCTCATTGATCGCGCGGACACCGGCGGTCGCACGATAGCGATGGGATTCGTCCATGATCAGGACGAGGTCCTTCTGCGCCGCGAGATAGTCGAAATAGCTGTCCCCGATCTCTTCCCTGAAACTGCGGATGCGCGGGCTTCGCCCGCCGCGCACCTCGGAATTGATCTTCGAGATGTTGAAGATGTTGATGGTGACTGGGAACAGATTGCCGCCGCTGGCGATCTGGCGCTCGAAATTGTCCCCGGTGGTAATGACCGGCGGCGAGATCGCGAACTCCGCGATGCCTTTCAGCACGTATTTCGGTGTGTTTGGGGTGAAGTCGGTTATCAGCTTTTTGTAGATTGTCAGGTTCGGCGCGAGCACGAAGAAATTGTTGAGGCCATGAGCTAGGTGCAGATAGGCGATGAAAGCGCCCATGAGCCGAGTCTTGCCGACGCCGGTCGCGAGCGCAAAACACAGGCTTAGGAAGTCGCGTTCGAAATCCGTGACGCCCGGGTACTCGCTCCGGATCGCCGCCAGCGTTTCCTCGATGTCGGCGCCCTTGCGCGGCGGTACGAGTTCGGTGACGCGGTCGAGGATTTCGAGCGATTGCCGCTGCGGCGCGCGCAAGCTGAGACGGCCGGCGATGGCATTGCCATGACGGTTCATTGATCGTCTCCCGTGAGATCGAAAAGGCCAGGCTGAGAGGCGGGATGAGGCGATACCTTGTCGGCGACCTTCGCCGCGAGTGGTGCCTTCGGCAAGTTCTCGACATTGAGACTGTAGTCGTCATGCCCCCATTCGCAGCGATCGCGAATGTGATTTGGGATCTTCTTCACCGTCAGGTTGGGCCAAGCGGATGTATTGCCGCGGAAGGCCGAGCAGAGCACCAGCAGCGTTCGGCCCTCGCCGACATCTTCGCTCAGCGCGTCGAGGTGTTCCGGCGAGAGTCTCTGCGTCGTCACATAGATGAAGTCACACTCGGTCGAGGTGCCGTGCTGCCAATAGACGCTGTCGCTCGGGGCATAGGTGAAGCCCTCGATCATACACAGCGCCTCGGCCAGCATCTCGGCGTTATAGACCTTGCTGATGACTTCGCGGCCCCACTTGTCCTTTTCGAGCAGTGACGGCGCCAGCTTGAAATAGCGGAACCCGCCGCCGCCCTGCCAGCCGGCCGCCTCGGTCACCCCCCCCTCGTCCTTGCCGTCGATGACTTGTCTTAGGCGCGGGATGATATGGGTGTGACAATGCTGCTCCAACTCAACCATGATCCAGCGCCTGCCCATCTTGTGGGCGACCGCGCCGGTCGTGCCGGAGCCCGCGAAAGAATCGAGAACAATGTCGCCGGGATTCGTTGCAATCTGAACCACACGATGAATCAGCCGTTCAGGTTTTGGAGTATCGAAAGGGAGAGTGTCCGGGAAAAGAGATTGAATTTCGCGCTTGGCCTCCTGCGAATGCCCGACTTCCGTATGAGGCCACCAGGTTCGCGGAACCATCCCAGCCTGCACTTCGTTCAGATACAGTTTAACCGCAGGATTGTTGTTTCCCTTTGTGCCAAAGACGATGCGGCCCTCATCAACCATTCTCCAGAAATCTGGCTCGGTCATCCGCCAATGGCTCCCTTTGGGAGGGCGTACTTCGCGTCCAGATGGAGTCCTGATTGCATACATCAAACCATCATGACGCTCTTCGGCAGCGAAAATGGGGCCCAGGCGCCATGGCCCCCTAGGATCATTGTCGGCGTTCTTGTACTTACTCGCCGCCGCTTCATCGCGCGGCAGTAAATTGCGCTTGAAACGCCATTGCTGTCCAAGTGGCGAATAGATCAAAACATAATTATGGCTCGGCGATATTGCCGCTGCATTGCTTCGTCCGTAAAAATTTTCCCAGACAGCTGAGGCAACGAAGTTTTGACGACCGAAGACCTCGTCGCACATCACTTTAAAGTAGTGCGCCTCATTGTCATCTAATGTTACCCAAAGAGAGCCGTCTTCCGACAATAATTTGCGAATAATCTCCATACGGTCCCGCATTAAGCCAAGCCAAATCGAGTGCTCCAAGCCGTCATCGTAATGAGCAAACGCGCTCCCTGTGTTGTAGGGCGGATCAATGAAGACGCACTTCACCTTGCCCGCGAATTCCTGCTCCAACGCCTTGAGCGCAAGCAGGTTATCGCCGAAGATCAGCCGATTGTCGAAAATGTCGTCATCGGTCACGCGATGCTTGGCGTGATAGGATTTCTCTGGATCTTCCAGCAGAATGCGCGGCTCCAGCCGCGGCCGGTTATCTTTGCCTACCCAGGTGAGTTCGAGTCTCTGCTTTCTTTTCATGTGATGTTTCCGATCTGTGGCGCCTTCGCCGACAGAAAGTCGAACAGAGCTTTTTGAGGGTATGGGTCCGTCGGAGCGACCTTGGCCTGCAGCGGCGCGATCGCCGGATCGGCGAGGAGCCCATAGTGGGCGATCATCACGTCGCGAAGGATTGGAATGGCATCTGTCTGGTTTCGGAAGATCGCGAGTGGCCCCTTCGCCATGGTTTTCGGTTGGACCGATCCCCACAGCGCCTGTCGGGCCTGATCAAATGGCCCTCCCAATTCAGTTCGTAGTTTTGCTTCGTCGATGAGCGCAGCGCCGGCAATCGCCTGCCTGATCCGTTTGACCAAAATGAACCCGAGGCCATAGCCACCATGCTTGTAGGTCAGCCGTTCAATACCACTAGCGACGTTCGCCTCTATGATCATGCGCCCCTGAACGTAACGCAGCGCACGCACGGCATTCGCCAGCTGGATGCCTGTTAGTTTGCTGCCGAACAGGCTCTGATAGGCCGCAGACTCCGTGTCCAGAAGCTGAGCTGGCTCCTTCTTCAACCAAACAACATATCTCGGATCAGTATGAAGAAGCGCCAGAGCCTGGGCAGCCTCGTCGATCCGAATACGTGTCGGGTCCAGCGCGTTGTCGGGGCCTTCCGCCTTGTAAGCATAGTGGATACCCAGGTAGGCCAGTTCTCGCCGAAGTCGCTCCTGCTGATCGTCAAGTGCCGCGAAATTTGCGAGCAGGACGGGATTCTGATGATTACGGGCTCGCGTGACCGCTTTCCCAAAAGCCTCATCGGCATCCGACTTGATGAGCGTCACCATGACTGACGCGGCTGAAATGTCGGCCCTGGCATTCTCCGCAACATACCGGGCCGACGAAGCGATGGTCTGCGCCCCATTGATCACGGAGAGACCGGAAACCTTGATTTTTTTCGCATGGCGACTCCCGTTCTTGGGGTCAATCTGCTCGCACAGAGCGGTGACGCCGTTGTTGAGATACATGAAGTCGGCAGGTTTAGTCGCGAGCGTGTCCCGGATCGAACGATTTACTTCCGTCATTTGACCAAGAAAGACCCTGATATTCTTTGCGTAGAGCGCCTTGCCGTGCCTTTCATGCAGGCGAACAAGGTCCGCGATTTTCATAAGCCCGAAATAGCTTTTCCTTGGTGTTAGCGAGGACGCCCACTCGTGCAACGTGACCGCCGCATCGACACGCGGATAGGCCTGTCCATCCTGAAGTCCGGCAACAACACGGGCAGAATCATAATCGATAACTGCCTTCTTCAGCCGCTCTTCGCCGTGATCATCGTCGTTGAGCAGATCATTAATCGCTGTCTCGGCATGGTTGCTGATACCCGAGCCGGTATGTGCGATGACCAATTGAATGTGAGAGCAGGCTTCCAACGCACCTTCAATATCAGCTTGCCGGCTCAGCACATGGCCGTTAAAGCCCGTGAAGTCCTGCTTGATCAGGCGCCTGACACCTTGACAGAATGCGTTTGCTTCATCCTGGGTGAAGGTTTCAGACGCCTTCAGCTTTCCCTGAACGACATAAAGCGTTTCCGAGCTGCCGTGATAGAATATGGCGTCGATGCCAAAATCATCAAAATCGTCGACTACTGCAGCGGCAGCGTCCACGGACGATATCTCGCAGAGTTTCTGCAGAGCATATGCGCTAAACGCGCGAGAGAGATTTTTCTTCGCCTGCTGATCGACGGGCTGGGTTTGATCTTCCAAAAGAGGAAGATGCGGCACGAATTCTTTCTCGAGCACATTTTGTAACAGGGTCATATTATGAGCACTGAGGGCCGTCATTAGTAACTGGTCCTCACGAAGTCGGTTTTTGAAGGGGGTGAAGACGGCGTGTATCGCCGCCGTTGTTCCAGTAACTGCCGGTCTTGGCCTTGTTGGGCCAGCCGTGGTCAGGACAAATCAGTGCGTCGGCAAGCTGCTCGACCAGCTTGGCGAACTTGATGCCGTCCTTCGGATAGAGGTCGAAGGATAGTGTATTGAAGTGTGCGCCCATCACGTTGCGGGTTTGGGCGATGTCACTGATCTGGTCGATGATCGGCTTCAGCTCTGTGATCGCGGCAGGAGCTTCGCCGGCCGGATCGAGCGCCTCCACCTTCAATGCGGCGAGCAGTTTTCCATTCACGGTCGGGAGCAACTCACCCAAGGTGTAGGCGCCGCCTGCGCGTCGCGGAACGGCACAGGCGTATTTCAGGGTGAGGAAGTCCAGCAGCGCTTCCAAGATCACCCCAGCCTTACCACTGATGGCCTGTATGTCCGGGTCGGGATCCGCCAGCAGTGTTTTGAGGCGGGCAATCTCAGGGATGGAGCCGGTAAGCGCTACACCGCCCCCCAGCGTCCATTGCCTTAACTCGACAAACTGACAAACTTGATCAGGCTTGAGAACGCCCCAACGAAACTTCTCGCGCCAAGGGCGATAGTGGGTGGTGACGATGGTGTGGCGGAAATTTGCACTCACCTCGTAAATCATGCCGACGACCCGCTCGACGTGCGGTTCGTCCACGCTGCCCAGCACGTCGTCCAGGATGAGGATGGTCTCGGTCGGCTTGTCGCGGGCCGCAAGTGCGAGGAAAACGCAAAGCCCCAGCGTGTCTAGATGCGACTGGCTGAAGTAGGCTTGCGGCGGAACATCCAGCTCGGAGAACTTCGCCCCCAATTCGATTGAGGCACGCTTGTTCGGGTCCAGCAATAAGGCAATTTTGTCCAGCCCCTCGCCGGGGTGGACCTTCTCGTAGAGCTTGCCCACTTCCTGCGCGATTGCACCGATGAGCTTGTTGGTGAAATCCTGACGTTGCTCAACGCAGTGCTTAAGCGCCTCTTCGACCTTGGGTACGAGCGCATCCAACTCTTTGCGCTTGGTAATGTTCGTTTCATAGCGTTCCACTGCCCCTTTCAGGGCCGAGACGAACTTTTGCTCGTCGCGCCATGCGGCTTCGACGGCGGGCCAGATCTGGGCGGCGGCATCGCTGCCAGAAATCCAACTCGCAAGGGCGGAAAGATCGGCCGGGACGGGGCTGGCAGGTAATTGCACCTCGGCCTTCCAGGCGTGACGATCCTTGGCGGCCGTATAGGCATCCGCTGCCCTTTTGTAGTCCGCTTCGAGCCGTTTCGTTGCGGCTTGTGCGTCCGCCAACTCCATGCCGCACTTCTTCTGCGTCGCTGCCGCGTTCCGTAGAGCCTCAAAATTGCTCAGCCGCGTATCAAGCGTTTGGGCCAGACCTTCAACCTTTTCGGCGCTACCGCACAGCGGACATTCCTCAGCATCGGCGTGCGCATGTAGATAAGCACGACCCGCTTCCAGGACGGGCAGAAGGTCGGCGGTGCCCTCTGTCACTGCCGCTGCGGCGGTGGCTAGCGCGGCGTCCGCGCGGGACAGCGCATTGGTCGCGTCCGTCTGCGCTTTTTGGTGGGCTTGCAATCGCTCGGGGAACGGCTTGAGGGCGTCAAACGCGGTGCGCAGCTTGGAAATTGCGGCAATATCCGCGTCCAACGACCCTGCCGGCTGTGCCAGCTTCTGCTTTGTCCAGGTGACGGCGTTGAGTCCGGTCGGCGATCCAGCGGTTTCATAAAAGCCCTGCAACTCTTGCAGGCTTTGACCTTCTGCCTGCTGCGCGCCTTGCCGCTCGCTCGTGAGCGTCTTGCCAAGCTGGCGCAACGCTTCTTCCGATGCCTCAAATTCGGTTATGTCGATGAAGCGTTTGATTGCGTCGTAACGTTCCTTCGGCTGCGCTTGGATCAGGTGCAGAATCTGCTGGTGCCGTAATAGCTGGATGCGCGGCCGGGACGCGGCGGGCGTCACCGCGACCTTCTTGTTCACGATCTTGCCGGAACAAGTGCCAGCGCCAGTCTCCAGCGCGACGGCTAGATTAGCGGCGTCCTTGCCTGCGCTGTGCCAGTATTTGTCCAACCCTTTTCCGAGGCCATACCCGTCCAGAGACGACACCTTCTCATGCGCCAGAAATTCGAAAGCGTCGCAGATGGTGGTTTTGCCGGTGCCGTTCTCACCATAGATCAAGGTGAGTTTCCTGCCCTTCTCGAAGGGCAACGTGAAGGTCGTGGACGAACCTCGAAACGCTGTCATGCTGAGTGACTTGAGCGGCGACGCGGCGGTCATTGCTGGCCCCCTTTACCCTGAGCGAGGTCTATCTCAAGTTTCCAATCCAGCCCGCTCATCTTGCCTGATGCGATCTTGGCGATCAGGTCATCGCGCTTATCGGAGCGCAGCAAATTCGCCTTGATGAGACGGTCGACAACCTCGGCGGAGAGTGCTTGGGACGGCGTCGTGTCGGTCATTGCAGCCTCCAGCGAATGGTGAAGAGCGGGCGGGTGTCGATCTTCTGCTCCAGCTTCCCTTCGATTTGTGCGATCAGTTCGGCGCGCTGCGCGTCGATCCTATCCTGCGCGTCGAAAAGGGTTCGGCGCTTGGTTGCGCGTTCGGCTTCAAGCGCTTTGATCGCCTTTTGGCCAGCCAGCTTTTCCTCCAGGGTCAGCGCCGTTGTGGCGGCCCGACGGGCTTCCTTGATCTGTCGGTCTAGCTCTTTCAGTTCGCGTTCTAAGCCGACTTTCAAATCATCGGCCCAGCCGTCCAACTTGTTCGCCTCCGCCTCGAAGTAGCGGGCGTTACGCTCGGAAATGTTCCGGCGAATGCTGTCTTGCTGCGTCTGAAGCTGAGCTTCAAGTTGCGGTTCGACGTTAGCGGGCAAGGCCGTCGGCGCCCCGGGCTCGGCCCCGACTGTAAGCAGACGGCTGGCAGCCTCGGCGTTCAAAACCTCGCCATTGTCGCACTGAGCTGCGATCAAGAGGTGATCTTCGCTCTGGCCAAGGGCCTCGACGGAAAAAAGCGCCACGGTCATCCAGCCGGACTTCCTGACGAAAGACTGGAGGGCGCTGATGCGCCCGTCATGGCCTTCGTAATCGAAAACCACATCGGCAACCGGCAACTCGTGTCCCA
>JAJZBH010000055.1:0-5885 GCA_021799015.1 Pseudomonadota bacterium | reverse complement strand
CGGACGATTGCCTCGCCCAAGGGATGGTTCATGCGGAAGAAATGCGCCTCACCGGAACGGCGGGGAAGCTCGTAGAGCCCCGTCGGAATGGAGCGGTCGCCGATCCAATCCGGCAAGGTGTCCAGCCGGAAGGAGGAGCTGTTGATGAAGGCGGCGGTTCCGTCCAGTTCGTGCCGCGCTAATCGCATCAACTGCCGCTCGAAATGGTTGAGGTGCTCGTTGGTGTCCTGATTGCGTAGTTTCAGCTTCTCGCGGACTTCGTCGTCGAAGTTTTCGAGCAGCTTGCGTCTAGCGACCGTCATGGCCTCGCTGATTTCGGGACTTAACTGGCGCTGGAGGTCGTCGAAGGCCAACTGAATCTGGCTCGGCTGGCGGCACTGCTGGTAGATCTCGGCGATGCGCTTCTCGAAATCGACGCCGGATTCGATGGCGCCGAGCACCTCGTCGCTGGCTCCGAAAACTCCTTCGAAAAGCTGGAACTTCTCGGACAGGAGTTGATAGACGCGCTGATCAGCCTCGTTTTTCTGGTTGAGGAAGTTGACCACGACAACGTCATGCTTCTGGCCGTAGCGGTGGCAGCGACCAATACGCTGTTCGATTCGCTGGGGATTCCAGGGCAGGTCGTAATTCACGATCATAGAGCAGAACTGGAGATTGATGCCCTCGGCACCGGCCTCCGTGGCGATCATGATTTTGCCGGCGTCACGGAAATAATCGACCAACGCAGAACGCATGTCGGCGGTGCGCGAGCCGGTGACACGGTCAGACCCGGCATGACGCGCAACCCAATCATTGTAGATGGTGCGCGACTGATCATCAGTGTTGCTGCCGTTGAACAGGACAACGGCATCGGCCCAGGGGCTATCTGCCAATACGCGCAACAGATAGGATTGGGTCCGTCTGGACTCCGTGAAGATAATGGCCTTTTCCGCAGCGCCGAACTCCCGGGCCTTGGTGAAACCGACTTCCAGCGCCTTTAGCAAGGCACGGCCCTTCGCGTTTTGCTCTATGCACGTGGCGAGCGCTGCGAACTCGCGCAGCTCGGCGATCTCGGCTTCGAGCGCGCGCTGGTCGGCCTCGCTCAGCGGTTCGTCGTTGTCCTCGTTCCATTCTTCCTCGGTTTCACCGAGAGCTTCGTAGTCTTCTTCGACTGCTTCGGTCAGCGAGGTTGGTGGACGGCTCTTATCCAACCTCGATTGCAGGCGATCCGAAATGGATGCGAGCGCGCCCGCGATGGCGAATGACGATGACGCAAGCAGCTTGCGCAGCACGAGCGTCATCAGTGCGCGCTGACTGGACGGCAAAGCTTGTAAATTGTCGCGCTGGAGGTACGCGGTGACGAGATTGTAGAGCTTGTCCTCCGCCTCGTCGGGATTGAACTCCTGCAAAATGGCATGGCGCTTGGTATAGGGGACGTAAGCTGTCACCTGTCGGCGCAATGTCCTATGGCAGATAGGCTTCAACCGTTCGCGCAAAATGCCGAACGCGCGGTCCTGCGGCAGGCCCGCGAACTGCTCGCGGAAGCTCTTGAGGTCGCCGAACGAATGCTCGTCGATAAAACTGACGAGACCAAATAATTCTAGTAGCGAGTTTTGTAGCGGCGTAGCGGTGAGCAGCAGCTTGTTGTGTTCGGTGAGTGCAGTCTTGAGTGTGTTGGCGATGACGTTGGACGGCTTATAGACGTTGCGTAGTCGGTGGGCTTCGTCGATGATTACCAAGTCCCACGGCGTTGTCGCCAGGTCCGCTGCCTTACCGCGCGCGAACTGGTAGGAACAGATGACGACGCTGTCGTGGGGCTGGAACGGCTTGAGGTTACCGGCCTTAATCTCGGCGCTGTAGGATTTGGCTTCGAGAATGGTACAGGGGATGAAGAACTTCTCCGCCATCTCCTGATGCCACTGTTTGCGCAAATTGGCAGGAGCGATGATGAGGATGCGGCGCTTGCCTTCGGCCCAGCGCTGGGAAATGACCAACCCGGCTTCGATGGTCTTTCCAAGCCCAACTTCGTCGGCAAACAACGCCCCCCTGGACAGAGGCGAGGCGAAGGCAAACAGAGCCGCATCGACCTGATGCGGGTTCATATCAACCTGCGCGCCGGCAACAGCGACCGCCAAGCGTTCGGTGCTGTCGGACGATCGCCGCCGAGTCAGATCGTGTGCGATGTAATTCGCTTGGTAGTCGGTGATCATGGCCTGCGTCGCCGTCCCCGCGCCCCATCAAGAAGCAGGCGCACGCTGTAGCCGTCCGTAAGCAGCCAGCCGGCGTCCTTCAGAGGCTGGTCTATCTTGACGCGCGCGAACGCTTCACCGGCCACCTTTCGACGCCCCCTTGGTCCCCGTTTCCCTCTTGTCCGTGCGACCAGATTGCACGGAGAGCCGTTCATATTCTTCTACCGAGACGACCACCACGACGCCGCGCCCGTGCTTTTCGATCAGCACCGGCTCCGCGCGCGCGGTGTCGATCAGCAACCCAAAGCCGTTCTTGGCATCGCGGGCCGACATGGTTTTCATGGTCTGCCCCGTCGCGAGTTGAAAATCCATTTAAGCCAAAGTAGCTCCTATTGGCAATGCTGAGGTTGATGCCGTGGACATGGACCGCGAAATAGCGTCGCTGCGCTACGTGGGGGCTTCGCGCCGCCCTTTCGCTACCGCAGAGCTGCATGGTGATTCCTCGGCGAGCCGCAGCCTCATATCGGAAAAATGGACACAAACAGAATACAGAAAAACAGCGCTACGCGAGGCAATCCGCCATGTTCAGGTCATTCTGAAGTAAAAACTTCGGTCTAGGAGTCATTTCCGCGGACGACGCGCAGAAGGAGATCGACGAATGATTACGCAGGATTACATCACCGCCTGGAGCAGCGTCGTTCCGTGGCCAAGCCAGCGGCAGGTCGAGCAAGACCTCATTATCAGCCGCGCTTGACGCCATCTTCTTCTATCCGATCCGCACTAGACTGAAGTTTTTACTTGGGAATGACCTGAACGTGGCGGATAGCCTCGCGTAGCGCTGATTTCTTGCGAGCGTTTTGTGTCCATAAATGGGGCTTGCGGTGCGACTCGATCTGTGATTCGCTCGGGTTATGTTCATCGATGTGGTTCCGAATGGCCGATCGGCGCCGGCCGTGCTGTTGCGGGAGAGTTTCCGCGAGGGGCGGAAGGTCCACAAGCGCACCATCGCCAATCTGAGCCAGATGCCGCCCGCGTTGATCGATGGCCTACGAGCGCTGCTCGCGGGTGGCGCGGTGGTCGGTGGTGCCGATCAGGCACTCGAGATCCGGCGCTCGCTGCCGCACGGTCATGTGGCGGCGGCACTCGGGATGATGCGCAAGCTTGAGATTCCCCGCCTGCTGGGCCGGAGGGCGTCGCGCGAGCGCAATCTCGCCCTGGCGCTGATTGCGGGCCGGGTGATCGCGCCGGGATCGAAGCTCTCGACCCTGCGCGGCCTGAACCCGGAGACCGCAACATCGAGCCTCGGGCAGATGCTCGATCTCGGTGTCATTGAAGAGCGCGAGATCTATGCGGCGCTGGACTGGCTGAGCACGCAGCAGGGCCGGATCGAGCGGCAGTTCGCCAAGCGTCATCTGCGCGACGGCACGCTGGTGCTCTACGACGTCAGTTCATCCTACCTCGAAGGCCGGCATTGCGAACTGGCACACCACGGATACAGCCGGGATCACCGGCCCGATCGGCCGCAGATCGTCTATGGTCTGCTGTGCGATCGCGAGGGGCGGCCGATCGCAGTGGAAGTGTTCGAAGGCAACACCGCCGATCCGGCCACGGTCGCCGCCCAGGTGGAGAAACTCAAGCGGCGGTTCCATCTCGAGCGCGTCGTCCTGGTGGGTGATCGCGGGATGATCACCACGGCGCGGATCCGCGAGACGATCAAGCCGGCGGGGCTGGACTGGATCAGCTGCCTGCGCGCGGGGCAGATCCAGGATCTTGCCGAGGGAGCGCTGCAGATGTCGCTGTTCGACGAGCGCGATATCGCCGCGATCACGTCGCCCGATTATCCGGGCGAGCGGCTGATCGCCTGTCGCAACGCCGCCCTGGCGACCGAACGACGGCGCAAGCGCGAGGCGCTGCTCGTGGCTACCGAGACGGAACTGGCGCGGATCCGGGATGCGACACGGCGCAAACGCGCTCCTCTTCATGGCGAGGCCGCGATCGGGCTGGCGGTGGGGGCGGTGATCAACCAGCGCAAGATGGCCAAGCATTTCGATCTCACCATCACCGCCAGCCGCTTCGATTTCCAGCGCAACGCCGCCAGCATCGCGCGCGAGGCGGCCCTCGACGGGATCTATGTCATCCGCACCAGTGTGAGCGCGGACGTCATGAGCGAGACCGAGGCGGTGTCAGCCTACAAGGATCTCTCACGGGTGGAACGGGCGTTCCGGTCCCTCAAATCGGTCGATCTCGCGATCCGCCCGGTGCATCACTGGCTCTCGCCGCGGGTGCGTGCCCACGTCTTCCTCTGCATGATGGCCTATTACGTCGAATGGCATCTGCGCGACGCCCTCAAGCCCCTGCTGTTCCAGGATCACGACCGGCCAGGCGCGGAAACTGAACGCTCATCGCCGGTTGCCCCCGCATCGATATCCCCGGCCGCCGATCGCAAGCGCGGGCGACGCCGCAACGACCAGAACCTGCCGATTTCGAGCTTCAGCGATCTGATGGCGCATCTCGCCACACAGACCCTCAACACCGCCTCCCTACCCAAGGCGCCGAACGCCACCTTCACCGCTCTGGCAAACCCCACGCCGCTGCAAACCACCGCCTTCGCCCTGATCGGGATCGACCCCATGCGTGTCCAGTAAGCGGCAAAATCAGATCTCGAAGTTCACCGATAAATACAGGGAATTTGCTTTCGAATCAGTGAAAACTTCAGTTTAGCCAGCCTGGCCGGGTCGCGCCCGGCCAGAAACAGCGCCAGGCGGATGAGGTTTCCCGCGGCCCGGCGAAACCAGCCGTCGCGCTGGTAGGTCCGGGCGCTGGTCCCGATCACGAGATCCATCAGGGCGAGGCGGCGGCCGAGGCGGCGGGCCAGCGCGACATCCTCCATCAGCTTCAGGTCGGGCACGCCACCCAGCGCCGCGAGCAGGCGCGCATGGATCAGCAGGGACTGGTCGCCATAGGGCAGGCGAAAGACGCGGCACCGCCATCCCGCGAGGCGCTCGACGATCCGCGCGCGAATATCGCCCGATGCGAAGCGCAGCCTTCCATAATAGGCCCGCGCGGGGTCGGCCCGGGCGAGCGTGTCGCGGAGAGATTCCGCCCAGCCCGGCGGCAGTTCGCTGTCGGCGTGCAGGAGCCAGATCCAGCCGTCGGCGATCCGTTCGGCCCCGCGGCGAAGCTGGCCGCCGCGGCCGGGCGGACCTGCCACCACATCCGCGCCGTGACGCCGCGCGATGGACACGGTGTCATCCACGCTGCCGCCATCGGAGACGACGATGCGCGCGACGAGCGCCGGCGCCCCGGCCAGGACGGCCAGCAGGGCGCCAATGCGATGCCCCTCGTCGAGGGTCGGGATCACGACCGTGACGTGGGCGTCGGCCTGTAAGCATGCGTCCCGGCCGATCGGACTCTTTCTCCTGCCTGCGCGATTCGGTTGCGACATGCCGCAGCATAGCGCGTCCGGCGGGACAGGCGAGCGGCCCCGACAAAAAGGGCCCCGGATGACTCCGGGGCCCAGTTGGGAACAGGGAATTCAACGTCTGGGAGAAACGTTCATCCGGTTGATACAGGAGACGCGAGTGCTCCCGATATGACCTAGATCAAACCGCGTCATTTATTTGCATGAGACAACGAACCCGCCCGGCGGACGGCGTCAACTCCTGCGCACCAGCCCGGTCTGGATCAGGACGGCGACCAGCAGGAAGAGGCCGGAGG
>JAJZBH010000054.1 GCA_021799015.1 Pseudomonadota bacterium | reverse complement strand
ACAATCGATGCATTCGTCGGGGTGGATCACAAGCATGTTCTCACCAACGTAGAAGCAATCAACCGGACAGACTTCCACGCAGTCCATGTATTTACACTTGATACAATTTTCGGTGACCACATAGGTCATCGGAGACTCCTGACTTCTGAATTTGACCGGGACGCGATATGCCCTCGCCTTAATGATCACGCAAGGCGTGTTCTGTTGAGGGAATGTCCGCGAACAGCAGCGTTGCGACCGAAGCTGGGCCGCGACTTGCGGCCATCCCCCGGATCTCAATGACTCTTACCTTATTGCTCAGCGATAAGGTAAGCACGTCGCCGCAACGAAGCTTGGCATGCGGCTTCGTTGCAGGTAGCCGATTGATCCGTATATTTCCGCGGCTAATCAGTTGCGCAGCGAGCGCGCGTGTTTTCACGATGCGCGCGTTGACGAGCCATTTGTCGAGACGCTGCCATGGCACGTGTCGGATTTGATTCATCAATGAGTCTTATGAAGCTGCCCGCTTCAAAGCTAACAAGGCCGCAAACGGGTGGTCTGGGCTGACCGGTGGCGGGGTTACTTTTGTAGGCCTGCGTAGCCGACAGTCAACTCGGGCGGTAATGCGTGGGGATTGATCGGGGTCACTGGCTTTTCCCGCTGGTAATAGCCGAAAGCCGAGCCCTCGGAGTACTGCCGGCAGGTCAGCGCGATTGGTGCCAAGGCGCATTGCGAGATCCGGTGGGATGGCAGCCGTGTGTGCCCGTGTTTCAAAAGCGAGAGAATCAGCTATTTTTTCGGCAACATCTATACGGACGAGTTTGGGCTGGCATTCGATCCAGCCCATGGCCAGAGCAAAGCCTTGTGGCCAAGCTGGTCGAGTAATTGATACGCGGCTAGGGGGCGGCAGCTGCGGGATGCTTGAGCTGTGCCAGACGGACCAAAGCAACGCACGCAGGGACGTGGGGCGTGGTTTGAGAAGGGGAGGAAGAAAAATTGCAAACCGACCCACGCGGATTCCATACCTTTTTAGGGCTGCTCGTTGTTCTGCGGTGAGCATAACCGGCGACATTACCCCGCCTTTCTCAACGAGCTGATGTACCAGGCCGCGAATGTCCGGTCGGCTTGCAGTGGCTGTTTCGATTGCGAAGAGGCTGGGTAGTTCAGACCGGATGCGCGTCTTGACGAATCGTGCTAGGCGCGAACGCAGAACTTCGCGTCCGCTGCCGTCGAGAAACTCCGAATCGATTACTTCGATAGCTGGAGCCAGCATGGACGTGCCCCGAAATAATTTTGCAATTCTAGCACCTTGCCAAAGTATGTTGCCTTGTGGTGTCAGACTGAAGGCTTCATCGGCCGCCATGTGCAAAGCGGTGATACGGCGAGGCATCTCGGACGCGAGAGCACGCCGGGCGGCGCGAAGGACAAGCCGGGCATCGTTGCTTGCGACGCCGGAGTCGGTTTCGAACAGAAAACCGTTCACGCGGCCAACAGAATGGCCTTCGACGACCACTTCGCCATTCAGGGTAACCGTTGAATGCAATCGTGCGCCATCGCTCTTGGTGAGGCCGCGAGTGAGCTTTGCCGCCCGGCGATCTACGAAACGGGCCATCAGCTTTTCATGTAAAACGTCAGAAAGGAGATCTTCGGCTTCCCGGGCACGGGTCTGCCAGTGGGAGGCGTTTCGGACCCAGTCGGCGCGCGCAGCGATATAAGCCCAGACACGCACTTCGGTGAGGCGTTGCATAAGTGTGTCGATGTCGCCATCGGTGCGGCCTAAGCCGCTGATCTGCGAGGCGACCCAGTCTTCAGGTAGCGCACTGTTCTCGCGCAAGTAGTTAAAAACCCGCGCGCACAAGCGCGCATGCGCGTCGGTAGCCAGTTTGCGAAAGTCCGGAATTTGGCACGCTTGCCAGAGGAGCTGCACAGCTCGCGGAGACGCGGCGGCTGCGCGGATTGATGGATCACTTGCAAGCGTCGCTAAAGTTTGGAAATCGATCGCATCGTGGCCCCGCGCTAAGCCAGGCCGATCTGGTTGCATCGCGAGGCTTGCCAGAAGTGCGTTCACAGAACTGAAGTCAAGAGCGGCGTTGCGCCAAGCAAGCCGCTCAATTGGGTCGAAGACATGGGATTCGACTGCGTTGACGATTTCGTTGGTCAACAAAGGGTGCTGGCTGGCTGAGCCGAAGCTGCCATTGCGCATTCCTCGTCCGGCACGTCCAGCGATCTGCGCGATTTCCGCCGCAAGTAGTGGCCGAGAACGATGTCCGTCGAATTTCGACACGCCAGCAAATGCGACGTGGTCGACATCCATGTTGAGGCCCATTCCGATCGCGTCAGTGGCAACAAGGAAATCCACTTCCTTCTCTTGGTACAGGGCGACTTGGGCGTTACGCGTGCGCGGGGATAGGCGTCCCATCACGACGGCACAGCCCCCCCGTCGTGATCGGACGGCTTCAGCTATTGCGTATACTTCAGCTGCGGAAAACGCCACGATGGCGGTTCTCGGAGGCAAGCGCGACAATTTGGCTGGCCCTGTATAGGTCAGCTGAGACAGGCGCGGTCGGGTCTCGATTTCAGCATAAGGAACCAATCGACGAAGCAATTTACTGATGGTCTCGGCCCCCAGGAACATGGTCTCGACTAGGCCACGCGCGTTCAACAGCCGGTCGGTAAAGATATGGCCGCGATCCGGATCAGCGCACAGTTGAATTTCATCTACGGCGATAAATTCAACGGGATGGTCGAGAGGCATTGCTTCTACCGTGCATGAAAAATACCGTGCCCCCGGTGGCACGATTTTTTCTTCGCCCGTGATCAGTGCGACGTGACGCGCGCCCTTAACTTCTACCATCCGGTCATAGTTTTCCCGCGCCAACAGGCGGAGGGGAAATCCGATGATGCCGGAAGCATGACCAAGCAAGCGTTCGATGGCGAGGTGGGTCTTACCCGTATTGGTGGGGCCGAGCACTGCCTTCACGCGCGGGGCGAATCCAGACATGGGCTAAGTCTTGGTGTTTTGGGACCACATTGCAAGCGGTAATTCGATTGCTTAATTGCCGGAAGACCATTTACTTGGAGAGTGGATCATGGCTACGGAAACTGAAGCTGCAATCGAACGCCCCTTCGATGCTGAGGTCGGGCGCCTCCTCGATTTGGTGGTGCATTCCCTGTACTCTGATCGCGAGATTTTTCTACGTGAATTGGTTGCGAATGCGGCCGATGCGATTGACCGTCGACGTTTTCTTGCGCTGTCTGACGAAGCCTTAGCATTGCCAGCCGAGGCAGCGATACGGATTCGTGCCGACCATGGTGCGCGTACCATTACCATCGCCGATGATGGGATCGGTATGACTGCAGAGGATCTGGCCAGCCACCTCGGTACGATTGCACGCTCCGGTACGAGGGCCTTCACGGATGCGCTCGCGGAAGCGAGACCCGAGGACCGACCGACCCTGATTGGCCAATTTGGTGTTGGTTTCTATTCTGCTTTCATGGTCGCCGAAAAGGTTGAGGTAATCTCTCGGCGCGCTGGCACCACGGGGGCCAACGCTTGGGTGTCAGATGGCCGAGGGGGAGGCTATCGAATCACGCATGCCGAGCGTGAGGCGGCTGGAACTGACGTCATTCTTCATCTCAAGGCCGATGCTACAGAATACCTCGATGGGCATCGACTCGAGACGATCATTCGAAAATGGGCGGACCACGTCGCCGTACCGATTAGCATCGAGCGCGACGGAAAACTCGTCAAGGCGAATGAGGGAGCCGCTCTCTGGCGCAGGCCAAAATCAGAGATTAAGGAAGAAGAGTATGCCGACTTTTACCGTCACTTAGGACATCTGTTTGACAGCCCTTGGGCTACGATTCACTGGCGAGCAGAAGGCACGGTCGACTTTGCTGCGTTGCTGTTTATCCCGGGTCACAATCCATTCCAAGCCACTGAAACGGATCGGGACAGCCACGTGAGGCTACACGTACGCAGGATGTTTATTACGGATAGCGCAAAGATGCTTCCTTCCTGGCTACGTTTCGTCGAGGGAGTGGTCGATACCGAAGATCTGCCACTCAATGTGTCGCGCGAAATGTTGCAATCAACCCCGGTTCTAGGGCGGATTCGAAAGGCACTGGTTAATCGCGTATTGGCTGAGCTTAAGAGCCGTAGCAAGGATGAAACATACAAGGAGTTTTGCGCACAGTTCGGCGCTGTGTTGAAAGAGGGTATATATGACGACGTTGACCATAGAAACGAAATAGCGAGCCTAGTTCGGTTCAGCTCTACGGCGTCTGACGCGGGCACATCGTTCGACGATTACATTGAGAGAATGAAGCCGGGGCAGGACGCAATCTATTATTTGACTGGTGAAGACCCCGCGCAATTAGCCGCATCGCCATTGCTTGAGGGAGTCCGGGCGCACGGGTTTGAGGTGTTACTCCTCGCGGATTCGATCGACTTTTTTTGGCCTGAGCGGTTGGGTGAGTACCGCGAGAAAAAACTGGTCCACGTCGCGCAGGCGTCAGACCTATTCGAGGCCAAGCCAGTTCCCGCGGATATGGAACAGTTAATCAAATCCGTGAAGGAAATACTCGGCGACACGGTCAGCGACGTGCGGGTGTCATTTCGGCTTACCGATAGCCCGGCGGTACTAACGCCCGGCTCTAACGCTCCTGATCTTGCGATGCAGCGGCTAATGCGTCGCGCCGGGCGGCAAGTATTTGCCAGCGCCCCAGTACTCGAGATCAATCCTGGCCATGCTCTCGTCGAGCGGATGGTAAAGCGGGGCGAGTCAGGCCAATCGTTGGATGACGTCGCGCGTTTGTTGTTTGATCTTGCGCGAATTCAGGAAGGAGAACCGCCCGTTGATACTGCGCGCTTTGTACGAAGCCTGGCCGCTTATCTGGTTGTTTAGGTGTGTGTTCCGGTCTTTTTTTGCGGATGAGCGGCAGGGCCAGTGTTTCGGGTTGATTGGTCCGTGTTTTGCAGATGGACCCTAGCGTGAGATGCATTTGAGGGTGGCAATAAGGTTTCGTGAAGCGGTTACGGGTTGTTCCAGCATTGGCTTATTGGTGGGAACGCTGTCCACATGATGGCGGGTCAACGTGTTTGGACACCGTCAGGGGCTCCGATGGCATCGGTATAGAATGATCCGGGATGGGGAGGCCGCCATCTGACGGCGGCCGCTATCAATTACGTTCTGATCAGAGGTCGGTGATCATGTCGGTAAACCGTTTTCAGCACCGTCGCGGGAGGTGACGGTTGTTGCGGCGCCCCGGCTCAAATGGCGCGATTTGCACAATGTGGACGGTACGGAACGAGCCATCTCATTATCTGTATGCTTGGATTGTGGACTTTAAATCGAGGACCATTAGGCTTTTTGCTCTATTTCTGCTAGAAAACGAGAAGTTCTTTCCTGTCCGTGGAGACTAATTTCGGCATGACTTCAACCGCCGCACCGTCCGCATTGTCGGACGCACAAGAACCTGCTCAAATTCCCGTTGCTGATGGGACTCAAGGAACGTACGATGCTGCCTCGATCAGTGTTTTGCGTGGTCTTGATGCCGTGCGCAAAAGGCCAGGGATGTATATCGGCGACACCGATGATGGCTCTGGCCTGCATCATATGGGATTTGAGATTATCGATAATGCCGTGGACGAGGCACAGGCAGGTTTCGCTGATTCTGTGATCGTTGTCCTGAACGGCGATGGTTCGATGAGCGTGCGCGACAATGGCCGAGGGATTCCGACAGATATCCATGAAGAGGAGGGCGTTTCGGCAGCTGAGGTCGTGCTCACCCGGTTGCACGCTGGCGGCAAATTTAACCAGTCTTCCTATAAGGTCTCTGGTGGTCTGCATGGTGTGGGAGCAGCTGTTGTAAATGCGCTCTCGGAGTGGATGGATGTTCGCATCTGGCGGGATAGCACCGAGTTCTTCATTCGTTTCGAGAATGGGAACCCGGTAGCACCGCTGCGCATCGTCGGACCGTCCCAGCGGCCCACCGGGACGGAGGTAGTGTTTAAGCCGTCACCGGCGACCTTCACCCGTACTGAGTTTGATTTTGCAGTATTTGAACGGCGCCTGCGGGAGCTTGCGTTTCTGAATTCAGGTCTTGAGATTTCACTTCGTGACGAACGTCACGCTACTCCGATCCAATCGCGATTTTGCTACAAGGGTGGGCTTGTCGAGTTCGTGGCGTGGCTGGACCGGTCGAAATCAGCTCTCATCTCGCCACCAATTACCGCTTCGCGTGAGGACAAGGGAAGCGGCATCAAGATAGAATTCGCGCTTTCATGGAATGATAGCTTTCATGAAACGATGTTGTGTTTTACAAATAACATTATTCAACGTGACGGTGGTACGCACCTTGCGGGTTTCCGCTCTGCTCTGACCAGAGTCGTTTCGAAGTACGCGGATGCCATTGGCAAGAAGGATAACGTTTCTCTTGTCGGTGAAGACATGCGTGAGGGACTAACGGCGGTTCTTTCTGTAAAAGTACCAGACCCGAAATTTTCTTCGCAAACCAAGGATAAGCTTGTTTCCTCTGAAGTCCAGCCAATTGTTCAAGCAGCAGTTGCGGATGTGCTCGACCATTGGTTTGAAACGCACCCGAAGGAAGCGAAAGCGCTGGTACAGAAAGTAATCGACGCGGCAGCAGCACGTGAGGCGGCGCGTAAGGCGCGCGATCTGACGCGGCGCAAGGGTGTTCTTGATGTGTCGTCATTGCCCGGAAAATTGGCTGATTGTCAGGAGCGTGATCCGTCGAAGAGTGAGATTTTTATTGTAGAGGGTGACTCTGCAGGAGGATCAGCCAAACAGGGTCGTGATCGCAGAACTCAGGCAATTTTACCACTCAAAGGTAAGATCCTGAACGTCGAACGTTCCAGATTTGACCGAATGCTTTCCTCAGCCGAGATCGGTACGTTGATCACTGCGCTAGGGACTGGGATAGGTCCTGCGGACCCTGAACAGGGCGGCTTCGATATTGGCAAAATTCGTTACCATCGCGTTGTCATCATGACTGACGCTGATGTCGATGGTTCACATATTCGCACACTTTTGCTTACGTTTTTCTTCCGCCAGATGAGACCTTTGATCGAACACGGGTTTCTGTACATTGCGCAACCACCGCTTTACCGGATCAAACGTGGTAACGAGGAACGTTATTTGAAGGACGACGCGGCGCTTGAGGACTATCTCCTTGATCGTGCACTTTCGGAAGTTCGAATGGAAAGCTTTGATGTTGTCGCTGAGCTGCCATTCTGGAGAGAGGCAGCGCACCGTTTGGAAGCCATGGCGGCCCAAGTTCCGGTCACGATCGTTGAACAAGCGGCGATCGCCGGAATTTTGGGCTCAGAGCCAGAGCTTTCGGCACCACAGGCAGCAGCCTTTGCGGCGCGGCTTGATATGATCAGTGCGCCGAACGAGCGCGTGTGGTCCGTTACTGTCGATGGGGCAGGGATAACTGCCGCTCGCGAAGTTCGTGGTGTGATGGAACGCCATGTGCTCGATTTGCCATTGCTCCGTTCTTCTGAAGCACGTTGGCTCGCTGAGCGCGCACCACGGTTTGCTCAGGAATTTTCGAAGTTGCCGGTTCTCTATCAAGGAGATGCTGCGCGGACAATAAGTGGTCCGGCCAATCTGTTAGAAATAATGTTCGCAATCGGGAGAAAAGGATTGGCAATCCAGCGATTTAAGGGTTTGGGTGAGATGAATCCTGAGCAACTTTGGCAGACCACGCTGGACCCTGCCATGCGTGGACTGCTTCAGGTCCGGATTGGAGATGCTGAAGAGAGCGATCAGATTTTTGCGACGTTGATGGGTGATGTCGTGGAACCGCGGCGTGAATTCATTATTGGGAATGCACTAAATGTGGCGAATCTAGATGTCTAAAAGAGCGACTATTGGACGATTTCGAGGCGGATGCTCTGACAGCGTATCTAATGCGGCGTGAGTTCGGCAAGACGGCGACTTGCGGCAAGCTCGCCAGAGCGCCAATCGCGACTGTCCCTACGCAAAACCTTCAGGCGCGAAGTTTTTTTTGAGACGCTGAAGTCAACGGAACCATCCATGTTTGCAGATGCCTGGTAACATGATACGTGTCAAAAATGCCAGCCGGAAATCGACAGATTAGTGTCGCAGTGTCAAAAGCACGGCTCGTCATATCCAATAAAATTGTGGCCTTAGAACGCCGATCATGATCTTTACAGATACTTATGAGACCTGTGTGCGGGTCGGGTTTCGCATTGATTTTCTGACATTTCATGGAGTGACGTGCCACCGGTTTTTTGGAGCGTTCTGAGCTGGAATTTTCCAATTATGATCCCGTTGATGGGAGAAGGAGAGTTCCATGAAGAAGTCGAAGTTTTCGGAGGCGCAGATCGCCTTCATCCTGCGCCAGGCGGATGAAGGAACGCCGGTGGCGGAGGTGTGCCGGAAGGCGGGCATCAGCGACGCGACCTTCTACAACTGGCGCAAGCGCTATGGCGGGCTGACGCCCTCGGAGGTCAAGCGCATGCGCCAGATCGAGGACGAGAACAACCGGCTCAAGAAGATCGTTGCCGACCTGACGCTCGACAAGGCGATGTTGCAGGATGTCCTGTCAAAAAAGCTCTGAAGCCTGCTCGCCGCCGCCGACTTGTCGATGAGGTCCGCCAGGACTGGAAGGTGTCGATCCGCCGTGCCTGTGCCTGCCTGCGGGTCGATACCTCGGTGTATCATTACAAGTCGAAGCGCGGTGATCAGGCTGCTTTGAAGGGCAGGATCAAGGAGATTGCGGCGACGCGGGTGCGTTATGGCTACCGGCGTGTCCATGTGCTGCTGCGCCGGGAGGGCTGGCTCGTGAACGCGAAGCGAATCTATCGTCTTTACAAGGAGTTGGGCCTGCAAATCCGCAATAAGACGCCGAAGCGGCGCGTGAAGGCCAAGCTGCGCGAAGACAGGACGGAAGCCGTGCATTCCAATGACGTGTGGGCGATGGACTTCGTTCACGACCAGTTGGCGACCGGCCGCAAGATCCGCGTGCTGACCGTCATCGACACCTTCTCGCGCTTCTCGCCTGTTGTCGATCCTCGCTTCAGCTATCGAGGCGAGGATGTTGTGGCGACGCTGGAGCGGGCCTGCCGGCAGGTCGGCTATCCAAAGACGATCCGGGTCGACCAGGGCTCGGAGTTCATCTCCCGCGATCTCGACCTGTGGGCCTATCAGTGCGGCGTCGAGCTGGACTTCTCCCGGCCGGGAAAGCCGACCGACAATGCGTTCATCGAATCATTCAACGGCAAGTTCCGCAGCGAATGCCTCAATGCGCACTGGTTCCTGACGCTTGACGACGCCCGCTCGAAAATGGAGGAATGGCGCAAGGACTACAACACCGTCCGTCCCCACAGCGCGATCGGCAACAAGCCGCCGATTTCGCTCACGAAAGGCTCATCGGCGGCTTCCGCCCCCTGAGCCATACACCCGGCGAATTCCCGCCCGGGGCGATCCAAAAACGGGGTGCACGTCACTCGTCCAGCGTTATCCGCACACAGGTCTCCTTATAGTGATTCACAATAATATTGGAGCGTTGTAGTATTGGCCACGACTGGAGGCTGATCATGAGTTATAGCGTTGATTTGCATGAGCGTGTTGTTGGTCGGAACTAAGTGCTGCCGCAAACCAGGCAATCGAATGGAATCAACTAATGTGGTTTTTAGAGGGTCATTACGCAATATTGGAGTTTGTTAGGGCACGGTAGGTGAGAACGAGAACATCGCGATACGCGGGCTGGGTTGGGTCGAGTGGCATGACAGGCGTTACGCCGTGAAACACTCGGCGATCGTCCACTATCGCGGCATCACGCGGTCGAGCCAAGACAAAAGTCCCGAGTTCCCGACGATCGTTTCCGAGGATGGTGGTCGTCCCTTGCTGGATATTATGGCGCTTGACCATAAGGACCATGACAAAGTCCACGCCGTCTCTGTGTATTCCTTCCGGCGTGGGCATACCGACAGTGGCCGGCCCGGCTTCAATACGGAATTGGTGAGCCTCAATGTGCCACGCAACGTTTCCCGCGATGGCCTCAAACAAGTGGCGCGACAGGTTGAGTAATCCCTGAAAGGTTGGTCTGTTGGTGACGGTCTCGGGAATGGGTTCAAACCAACGTTCCACGCCTCCATTGAGGGTGTTGTAATTCCGCAGCTGGAAGTGAGCCTGGTGAGGCGCCCGGCGGATGGGCCGAGCCACTTCCGCGCTAAAAACACCAAAGCGTCGGCGCCGGTAGCGCCCACCGTCTGCCATATACGTGTCGAGAGGCATATCGGTCCAACTAGAGGCGAAGTCATTCCAGTTTCGCGGCTGGACCGCATCGAGCGCCAGCATCACGGTGAAACGTGAGTCGGGAACGAAGGCGTAGCCTTCCTTTTCTACGGATTTTGCAAGTGCTGCAGAATCAAGAGACACATCCATTTTAGCAATATAGCCTCCTTCTCAAATAAAATGAGCGTCATGGTGACAGGTCAGCCATTCGGTAGATCCATGATTTTCTTTGACGCGTGAGCCTGCGCTGTTTCCGACGTGGGTGACCGACTGAAAGCAGCTCGAAACTCATCCGGATTTATCGTGATCCGCTGGTACGTGAACGGTATTTCAATTCCTTCCTCGTCGAACCTGATCTTAATCCGGCGATTATATTCTCGCTTTACACTCCATTGTTGGCCAGCAAGACAGCGTATCCGGCCGACAATGTCGAGAGAAGAAGCGCCGAACCGATCGAGCCCCCAAAGCTCCAAGTCTGCGATGATCGAACGCTCGAAATTGGGATCTTTTCGCATTTTGTCGAATTCGTCACGCATGACCATAAACACATGGTCGAGGTCCTCTTTGTAGGCAACGCCGACATTGACGGGCGCAAAACAGAATTCGCGTGACGAGTTTGATACTGTTGTAACTGCGCTGAATGGAATGATGTTGAGCGAACCGTCGCTGCCTCGCAACCGAATGGTACGAATGGAGAGTCGTTCTACGGAACCAGAGACTCCGCCCAATGAAACCCAATCACCGACCTGCATGGCATCTTCCAGGAGAAGAAAAAGCCCAGTGATTATATCTTGGACAAGTTTCTGAGAGCCGAATCCAACGGCTAGCCCGACTATCGACAACCCGCCGAGAAGCAACGCAATGTTTACACCAAAGGCAGAAAGTATAACCAGAGCCAGGATGATCCCTAAGGTGATAAGAAGGGTGGTCCGCAACATGGGTAACAGCGTCCGAAAGCGCGCTGCTCGTTCTGGGCGGCCCTGCCGTAGTAGTCTTTCCACATGTTCGTTGAGTGATACATTTGCAAATTCCCAGGCGACGAGGGCGGCGAGCGCTGCGCTGAGAATGGTGATCGCCCCACCAGCGGTCCGTTGACCTTCTGGGGTCGATGCAAGCCAAGTGATAACGCTGAGCCCCCAGAACTGAAGGAGCACCAACAATGCGCTTGCTGAGACTATCACTGCGGCGATCGTCCTGAGAGCGGTGCGGTACGTGTGTCTGCGTGTGTGCAGCGCTGGGTATGCGGCGTGCCACTGTGCTGAATCCGCAAAGATCGCATCAATGAGTTGGTTGGTGGCATAGATTGCGCCGCGCGCGGCCAATGTAATCACAACGACTACAATCACGACACGTAGCATTGTGGTAAATGCATTAGGTACGCCGATCGCCCAAACGGCCCATAATGCGATTACATAGAACAGGGCTAAAAGATGCCATGTCTGTGCGACTGTCGCCCGTAGGCTACCAATCACGTCGGATGAGCCATCGCCCCGAATGAACGCTGCAACTGGTCTTCGGACTTGCAGGATCATGATTGCGAGCATTAGATGCACGCACAACGACACGAGCTTTAGCAGGACTTGGCTTGCCTCCGGATTCAATCCAAACAGCGCGCTAGTCTGAACTGCTGCTACCCCGAACGCGATTACTGCAATGACCCGGCGCAGCCAATCAACTAGCCAACCAGCTCTGTAGTCGCTCAAAGGGACAAGACGAAGCGGACCACGATCGGGAGCGATTAGCAGACGTGCTGATTCGAGTACAAAGCGGCATACGATGTAGGCCTCGAGCACAGCCGTTATTACAAGCTGAGCTGGCCGGCCAGTTATCAGACTGGATGCAAGCCATGCGATTCCAATCAGTGCAACTAGTGTTATCGGGACTAGGGCAAGCAGGTAGTACGCGACTGCATACGCTGCACGTCGCAACAATGCGGCGCCGAGGCCTTTGCGCGGAAGTTTTTCAGTTTCACCTCCTTCCGCCGTAGCGACGGCGGCACTTCCGCCAGCGTCCGCTGGCGGTTCTTTCTGGTTCGCGCGGATCAGTGCTGCTTGGGGTTTTGCCAGTAGCCAAGCAACCAAGCGCTCTGCACCGAGTGCAGTCGCTATAACAATTGCCAAACGCCAGCTCGTATCAAGGAGGGTTTGCCGAAGCCATGAGTTCGTAACCACCCTCCCGATCCAGCGCACAAGAGGTGTGATGTTTGTTGCTGACCGGAGGTCGCGCCCAAGACCTAAGGTAAGCTTAGCGACCTTATGGACCGTGTCCATCGTGAACGACGAAGCAGGGGGAGGCGCGTTTGTTGTCTCATAAGCCTTCACGTTGGCGCGGGCTCGCAATGCGCGCAATGTCGCAATGAGCGCGTCACGTTCTTTTGGAGTCTGGAGCACGCTAATCGCGCTGTCGATCTGTTCCTTGGTGAGCCCTGAAGGAGCGGCGGCGGCCACCGATGGAGTCGGGTGGTTGGGCTGAATGCGCGATGTAAATGCAATTGTTGGTGTTGCCGCGGCTGATGCAGGCATGGTGGCCGCAGCGAGTCCAATGATCAGCGTGGAGGCTAGGACCGAAAAAAAACGCATGCACCTACAAACGCACGCCAAGTCTGAAAGTCAACCTGGAAGCTTCGCGTTCCTTATGCTTCAAGCATTTGTAGCCGGCGTGCCAAGTTAATCCGGCGCTGGCTAGGAATCCGTAACCGATGGTCTTCCAGTGGTGCACGTGATCGGCTTTTGGCGATCCTGCTGTCGCGCGCACGGAGGAGATGGATGATGTCTTCCGCGAAGAGCATGACCAGATTGTTAAGCCACATCCCAACGTCGCGTGGCTCAGCATGCCCCAGTGCTGGAACCGACGTCAGTCGTGCCATGGCCTCGGCTGGCTGCCAGACTTCGTTGGTTACCCACCGATTGGTGGTAAAAAGTCGTAGTGGCAATCCACGCAAATCTGTTGAGATTGCAATAAGATGTGAAAAGTTTACGTCTGCTCTGGCCTTTCCTTCGGGGGCGGGTGTAAAAATATGGAAATGCCCATGTTCACTGCTTAACCGCTGGGTTGGTGGATGCGCATGATAATAGAATCGCCAGCCGGAGTTCGGATCCACGGCATCTGGCTGTGGATAGTGCGCCCACTCCACGAATCCCTGTGCACCGTTTAACAACCGGGAGGGAGCGCTTAGCCGTTCGGATGCCCAAGTAGCAATCTGTGCGATGACCGAATGTCCGGCGCGCAACGAAGTCTGTCGGTTGGGAAGGAGCGTCATGCCGCGGCCATGGTCGTTATTAGGTCGGCGCGCACGGATTAACAGGCTTTTTTGTGCTTTTTTTGGAGTTAGAACCGTTGTCTCGTTTTGACGAGTTGGTGTTCGACGGTGGCATCGGGGCACAGGGATTTTCAGCGGCGGCGTAGGCGGTGCCGACCGGTGAGATAGTGCTTGCGACAGCGGGTGGGAGAAGAGGAGTGGCCGCGATCGCGAGAGCTAGAGCGGAGGCTGTCGTCCGAGAAGATTTCATGATCGGCATCCTTAATGTTTTGGCTGTGCAGGTCCGATTTTCGCTGCCAGATTTGTTTAGTCTTCGGAATGGCTTAGGGATTTGTCCGCGCCCACCATCCAACCGATGGCAGTCAACGCTGCCAGTAGCACGATCAAGATAAACCAAGGAGACACACGTAGCAAGTGCGGTAGCGTAAGCGCATCAGGGCCGGTCTGCGCGTATATCCAGGAGTGAATCGAGGGATACGCAGCATTAAAAAGCAGCGTCCCGACGCCGATCCCGACTAGGAACGTAAATCCGTCGAAGCGCCCGGAGGCCATGGCCACTGCGGACGTTCCCGGGCAGTAACCGCCAACCGCCATGCCTATTCCGACGCCTGCGCCCCCAAGGAGTGTACCCCAAAAGTACACGGATGGGACAAAGATGTCCGATAGCTTAATAAGCCCGAGAGCCCTGGCCCCATAGATGAGAAAAGCGCCGACAATGATGGCCGTGAACATCACTTTAAAGACCGCCCAATTACTAAAGCGCAGTTGGCCGGTGAGGCATTCCGGATTTGCGAAGCCGGCTCCTTCCAGAACAAAACCGAAGGCAAAGCCTAGAATCAGCCCCGAAAGGATAACGGTCATCTTGTTTGTCTCCGCCGCCAAAGAGGTTTGAGGATCATTGCAAACATGGTGCCCGCCAAAAAAAATCCGACCAAGAACAAGAAGCCGGCTGCAGCCAAGGGGGCAGAGCCCGACAATCCCATACCGCTTGTGCATCCCATGGACATGCGCGCGCCAAAGCCTGAGGCGGTTCCACCAAGGAGCGCCAAAGCGACACGACCTGAGGAACTTGCCCGCGGGGGGCCATCAAGCTTGGGCATAAAGCGTCCCCCAAGCAAGCTGCCTGCAAAGCCACCAATGACCAGTCCCAGAACCTCCCACACAATCCACGTGTTTGCTCCCGCTCGAGCGTAAGCGGCAAGGTAGTCTTGTGGGCCAAAAGCGTTAGGTACGACGATCGTAACTGCCACGGCGGTGAGAGAAGTGGTTGCTCCGGTCACGCCCAAGCCATGGTCAGTCACAAAAAAAGTCACAAACAGGACGACCCCAAGTGCGGTGCCTGCGATGTATGGATTCCAAGTTCGATGGAGAGCGTTATTCATGGTGACCCGCACCTTTCCATAATGGCTTGTCATTGGACCAATCGTTTTGTCGTTAAATTTGTGCCTTGCACTTGCCACACTTCCTTATGCGGCTGCGATTTTACCAGCGTGATTGGAGCCAAACATTTGATAAAAACACCTATTATCCCGAGACGTATCGCCGTCTAGCCAGTTCGTCATTGATCTAAGTCAAGAATGTGGTCTTCTCGCAGCCCACGTGGCGGTTACGCGAGCACGATGACTGAGCGTCAAGGTGTCGGATTTGATAGCCGACCCAGGGAGTGGTTCGCCGCAAAAATTGCCGCTGTTTGCGGCTGATGGTACTATGGGCGTACAGAATTGGATGAATTCTTGTCTGGTGGGAATGGAAATGTATGCGAGGTACGCCGCCCTAGCGTGACCAGAAACTTGGTTATCGTCATTCGGGTTGAATGAACTTAGAGCAACGTCTCTTGCGCAGAGTAGAAGTTAGACGATGAGTGCGGGATAGTATCCTCTCCATTGCTCATCGAACTCGGATATTAGGCTCCATTCAAGGAGACTGTATAGCAGTTACGTCTGCTTTTGCTAACGCGCGAATAATATCGGCACGGCTGACAATTCCCACTAGTTTACCGTCGCGCAAAATTGGTACTCTCTTGATACGGTGTTTTGACAGCAGGTCGGCGATCTGGGGGAGGGTTGCAGACTCGGATGCCGTAATGACATTGGGGTTCATCAGGTCTCGAACGCGATGACGATCGAGTCGGAGGTAGTCGAGAAAGTCATCAGCGAGGGCTGTACCTTCAGCAAGCAAATTAAGCCACCACTCACGGTGCATGGCGTGCTCCTGACCGAACGGACGCATGAGGTCGCCTTCACTTATCATTCCTACCAATAAACCTTCAGGCCCCACCACGGGCACGGCGCTAATGCCTCGTTCGGTAAGTAATTGTGCCACTCGTCCAATAGTATCATCAGGGCTGACAGTTGCCACGGAATGGGTCATGACGGCTGCGGCATCGAGCGGTGGCAT
>JAJZBH010000053.1 GCA_021799015.1 Pseudomonadota bacterium | reverse complement strand
TTGGCGCACGGCTCTCCAGGCGCGATTACGAGGGGCTTTACCCCCTGGTGCTGCCGGGTTTGTACGCTATTTGTATGCGCTTCCTGCCGATTTTGTTTTTGTCGCCCTATCAATGATGGTGGTGCGTCAAGGGTTGCCGACCGGCTCTATTAAATTTGTGCTCTTGTGCTTGGCTGGTGGCGTGGCTCAAATTTTTGGCACCATCCTTCTACTGTATGCATTTGCCCATCGTAGCTTCGTCGTTGGCACGGCTTACGCTAAGACAGAAGCTGTGCAACTAGTTGTAATTTCAGTATTTATTCAGCGAATACACGTAGGATCGCTGGCAGTTATTGGTATTTTGCTTGCGATGAGCGGGGTCTTCGTCCTCAGCTTTGCCGGGCAACAACTAAACCTGCGCAGCTTAGCACGGGCATCTGTTCAGCCAGCAGCGCTATTTGGCCTCGCGGCTGGCAGCGCATTTGCCGTCACAGCAATTTCGTTGCGCACAGCATCACTCGAACTTTCAGAAACGCCCATCCTACTGAAGGCTGTGGTGATCCTGGCACTGACGAATACACTTCAGACGCTTGTGCAGGGGGGATACATGGCGCTGCGGACGCCTCGTGACTTGTATGCCGCATTACGGCTGTGGAAGCGGGGAGCGGCTGTAGGGATCTTGTCGTCTTTTGGATCAGCATGCTGGTTTGCCGCTTTCGCTTTGACCAACGTTGCTCTTGTTCGCGGGTTTGGGCAGATCGAGATTTTACTTACTCTTGTGGTCGGACACTTCTGGCTTAAGGAGCTTCATAAGCGCGGCGAGGCCGCCGGGTTGCTGTTAGTTGGGGTTGGTGTCGTGTTGATCGCAATTGCAGGCAGTTAATAAATTGCTTGGGTCGTATCGGGAATTCGTGAAGGCAATCCGCGATACCCGTTCATGGACATAAGGCAATTGGAGGGTCTCAAAGACAAGATATCGAAGACAGAAGAAATCGAAGCATCTGGCTTCTTCGGATCGTCAAGATTAGATGCCGCCTCAAGGGACTGACCAGTTTATCCCGGCTTTTGGGTATGAGAAAATACATGTCCGAAGGCAGTAACGACAGGAAGCTAGAAGAAATCACGTCTTTCTCACTGATCTCCATCTCGTACCCAGCCGGTGATCCGTTTCGCTGCATAGATGGAAATATTACAATTTGCGCATGTGTTCTAAGAATCCATCAGAAATGGGCATTTGGCGCGTTAAGCTGCAGGCGCTTTGATGATACCGTGATGCTCCAGCATCGTCTGCAATTCACCGGACTGGAACATTTCTGTTACGATATCGCAGCCGCCTACAAATTCACCCTTAATATACAGCTGTGGAATGGTCGGCCAGTTGGAGAACTGTTTGACGCCTTCACGCAGTTCGGCATCTTCTAGAACGTTTGCGGTTTTGAATGTCACGCCAAGATGTGTAAGAATCTGTACAACCCGCGCTGAGAAACCGCATTGGGGAAACATGGCCGTCCCCTTCATGTACAGCATGACAGGGTTTTCAGAAATTTCACCCTTAATTCTGTCGATGACTTTACTGTTTTCCATTACCAACTCCTGAATGTTCCGGCCTGTTCAATCCGGCACGGAGGTTTGCAAGGCGAGCGCATGGAGCGTGTCGCCCATGCGTCCTTGGAGTGCTCCGTATACCATCTGATGCTGACGGACCCGTGACAGGCCACGAAAGCGCTCGCTAATCACGGTGGCGGCGTAGTGATCCCCATCACCCGCCAAATCTTCCACCGTTACCCTTGCATCTGGCAGTGCAGTTTTGATTAACGCCTCTATATCGGCGGCCGACATGGCCATGATCCGACCCTTTTCCTATGATTTTAGGCGAACCAGTCAGCAAAGAAGCGCTGATTCGCGAGCCTCAACTTATGGAGGGATATGGCGTCGCCGTCGGCGAGTGTCAAATGATCGCCGCCTGTATACCCTAGCAGCACCACAGGAGCCCCCGAAATCTTTGCTTGGTCAAGGATATCGCGAGCATTAGCCGTGGAAACGATGTAGCAGGCTTGGTCCTCGCCGAACCAAAATGCATGCGTCGGCATGTGTTTTGGTTGGGGCAGAAGCCTGACGCCAGTATTGCCAGCGAGGGCCATTTCCGCGATCGCCACCAGAATACCGCCGTCCGAAACGTCGTGGCATGATTGTACTTTGCCTGACAAAATCAGCGTCCGCACGAAATCGCCGTGGCGACGCTCAGCGGCGTAATCGATCGGCGGTGGGGCACCATCTTCTCGACCAAGGATTTCTCGGAGCCAGAGTGACTGGCCGAGTTCGCCGCGCGGCGAGCCAACCAGAAGAAGATCATGAGCTGGTTTGACGGCGATGCCGACGGCTTTTGCGGCATCGTCGATAACGCCAAGGCCACCGATCGCGGGAGTTGGCAGGATACCTTCTCCTGCGGTTTCATTGTACAGCGAAACATTACCGGAGACGACTGGGAATTCAAGGCTGCGGCACGCGGTTCCCAAGCCGCGGATTGCGGCAACGAGCTGACCCATGATGAGAGGTTTTTCAGGATTGCCAAAATTTAGGTTGTCTGTGACCGCGAGAGGGGTGGCGCCCGTGGCAGTAATATTCCGCCAAGCTTCGGCAACTGCTTGCGAGGCGCCAACTTCAGGATCGGCAAAGCAGTAGCGGGGCGTGCAGTCGGTTGTAAGTGCCAGTGCGCGTCCCGAGCCCGGGACGCGAACGATTGCGGCATCGGCTTGGCCAGGACGCTTGATGGTCTGGCCTCCTATAGTGCTGTCATACTGATCCCAGATCCAGTTTTTGGCAGCGAGGTCGCTGCAGCCGAGCAACGTAAGTAATGCAGGGATGATTCCAACAGGATCCTCGACACTTTCAAGAGGAGCCGGTTTTTTGGGTTCGGTATACGGACGCTTATAGAGCGGCGCGTGGTCGGCTAGGGGCTGCAGGGGGATGTCGGCCTCGGTGCGCCCTTGATGACGCACCACGATGCGCCCACTGTCAGTGATGCGGCCAATGACCGCAAAGTCGAGTTCCCACTTTTCGAATATAGTGCGTGCCATCGCTTCATGGGTGGGTTCGAGAACAAGTAACATTCGTTCTTGGCTCTCTGAAAGCATCATCTCATAGGCGCTCATGTTGGGTTCGCGCTGGGGGACGTGGTCTAAATCAAGTTCAATTCCAACTCCTCCCTTGCCAGCCATCTCGACGGAAGAAGAGGTAAGACCTGCTGCGCCCATGTCCTGGATCGCAATGATTGCATCGGTTGCCATGAGTTCGAGGCATGCCTCGATCAACAATTTTTCAATAAAGGGATCACCGACCTGCACCGTTGGCCTTTTTTCTTCGGTGTCCGCCGCGAATTCAGCCGACGCCATCGTCGCGCCGTGAATTCCATCTCGGCCTGTCTTGGAACCAACGTAGACGACGGGATTTCCGATTCCAGCAGCGGAAGAAAGGAAGATCCTATTTTTCTTCGCGATCCCCACCGTCATCGCGTTGACGAGCGGATTGCCATTGTAAGAGGGGTGAAAATTGGTTTCACCACCTACGGTGGGGACTCCAACGCAGTTACCGTAACTTCCGATTCCACGAACAATCCCATCAACCAAGCGTTTGGTGATACCGAGAGCAGGGTCGCCAAAGCGCAAGGCGTTGAGGTTGGCAATGGGCCGAGCGCCCATTGTGAATACATCGCGAAGAATTCCTCCAACGCCAGTGGCAGCCCCCTGATAAGGCTCGATAAAGCTAGGATGATTGTGGCTTTCCATCTTGAAAATAGCTGCGAGGCCGTCGCCAATGTCGACTACGCCAGCGTTTTCACCTGGACCATGGATTACCCAGGGTGCCTGAGTCGGCAGAGTTTTTAGCCAATACCGTGACGACTTATAAGAACAGTGTTCGGACCACATAACCGAGAAAATACCGAGCTCTGTCAGAGTAGGCGTTCGTCCCATGATGGTCAGCGTATAATTGTATTCCTCGTCAGATAGCCCGAAGCGGCGAGCGAGTTGGGCGGCAGACGGTTGGTCCATATCAGTTGGTTCCACCAATAGTATTGAGGGAGTCGAAGAGCGGTTTGCCGTCTGTGCCACCTAAGAGCGGATCGACGAGATTCTCTGGATGTGGCATCAGGCCAAGAACGCGGAGATTCGAAGAAAAGACGCCAGCAATGTTCCGAGCCGAGCCGTTCAGGTTAGCGTCGTTGGAGATGTTACCGTCGGCATCGCAGTAACGAAATGCGACGAGATTTTCTCCTTCAAGACGATCAAGAGTTTCCTTATCAGCATAATAATTACCATCACCGTGAGCCATTGGAGCTCGAAAGACATCATGGCGGCGAAAATGCATTGTGAACACGGAATCGTTTCGCTCGACATAGAGATGGCAATCCATTGAGAGAAACCGTAGTCCAACGTTGCGGAGCAATGCGCCGGGTAGCAATTGTGCTTCGGTAAGAATCTGAAAACCATTACAGATACCTAAAACGTAACCGCCCCGCGATGCATGCTCGGCAACGGCCCGCATCACCGGCGAGTGGGCCGCCATAGCACCGCAACGCAAGTAATCTCCGTATGAGAAACCTCCAGGAATGACCACGAGGTCCAAGCCCTGAAGCTCAGTTTCACGATGCCAAATTGTGGTCGGCTTATGTCCAAGACTCGCTTCAAGTGCGATTGCGATATCACGCTCACGATTGATGCCGGGGAACAAGATGATGCCAGCGCGCATGGTTCACTCCTATGCGGCTAGGTCTTGCCCCGCATTGGTTCCTGTTGCAACTGGATACGTCGGTTGCTTTAACGCGCCTGCCCCGTATGATGATCGCAGCGAGGGTCAGTGACTGGCGTTGTTCCACTGCCGCCCCACACCCACCAACCCGGATAGGCAAGGGACTTTGCTGCTTCAGTGGCTTCGTTGGCGGAGCGGAACAATCCGAAGCAGGTGGCTCCCGACCCACTCATTCTGGCCAGAAGACAGTTCTGATTCATCCTTAGAGCTGCCAGCACGTCCGCGATGATCGGCACCAACACGACTGCCGGAGCTTCGAGATCGTTGGAAAGGCGAGAAAGATCCTTAGCCATTGATTCGGCAGTAAACCAGGGTGAGCTTAGCCGCGCTGGGGGAGAAAAAGGCCCGCGGCAAGCCTGAAAAATAGCTTGCGTGGAAACGTGTAGGCCGGGATTGACGAGGACAATCCCGATGTTAGGTAGCTTCGGTGCTTCGGTCAGAATTTCCCCGATTCCGGCCATGCGGGCTGGTTCGCTAAGCACACATACCGGAACGTCGGCGCCAAGGTTAAGAGGTAGATCTGCAGGTATCGCCTCGTCGAAATGGCGTGCGAGGAGGCGTAAGGTTGCAGCTGCGTCGGCCGAGCCACCACCGATACCGGACGAGACAGGAAGGACCTTATGCAGTGAAAATGAGCAAGCTGGTACACGACCTGTTGCCTTGCCGAAAAGACGGGCAGCTTGAACGACGAGATTTTTCTCCGTGTTCAGGCCAGAGGCAAACGGGCCGCTTACATGCAGTGATAGCTCGGGCGCAGCGTCCATTCGGAGCAAATCACCGACCGGCGGGAAAATCGCAAGACTATCTAGGGTATGATAGCCGTCTTTCCGTCGTCCAGTGACGTGAAGAAACAAATTAACCTTGGCGCGGGCGAATTCGGCAGCGACCATGAGGAATATCAGATGCCGCTCGGAATGGAATCGTGTTTCAGGGCTGCCTCGATTTTTGCACGTTCGCGAGGATCCGGATGCAATGCCAACGCACGCCGCCACTGGTAAAAAGCGGCCAGATGGTTTCCAGCAGCATCAAAGATTTCAGCAAGGTGGGCGTTGACCTCAGGGTCATCGGGTGCGTGCTCGGCTGCCTTGATTTGCACGGCCAGGGCATCGGCGATCATCCCTCGCTTGAGCAGGATATATCCAAGACTGTCCAGAATCTGTCCATCTTCCGGCAAAGCCTGCACAGCTTGCTGTACAAGTTTTTGCGCGCCACGGAGGTCCTCACCGCGAATTGCCTCTGAGTATCCGAGGTAATTGAGCACATCTGCTTGGTCTGGTGCGAGCGCGAGCGCCTGGTGAAGGTCAGCCTTTGCTGCGGGCCAATTGTCCAGCTTGTCTTCGCTGATTGCACGCCCGAAATAGAGTCTCCAGGCGGATTCGGGGGGATTTGGCCCAAAAGTGCCGATAGCCTTGGTGTAAAGCTCTTTTGCTTCACTGTATCGTTTGGCGTTGCTCGCGATGTCGGCGGCAAGCTCGAGTGGTGCCGCGTCTTGTGGTGCGGCGATCGCGATGGCGTGCAAATCCGGTAGCATGCCAAGCCCCGAGTCGAAGTCTGCGGCCAGGGCGGCGCGACGCATCACGGCAATTGGATACAGGGAATCAGTGGGAGGTATCGATCTGAGGAGGTGTTCTGCCAATGGTGCGTTACCCGTTTCCTCTGCAATGCTGGCTCGCAGCAATATGGCCGGACTCAGGCGCGGATCTAGCGTCAAGGCTTCGTCGAGCAAAACCAGTTGCGCCAACGGATAAGCGATTTGATCTGGACTGCTGAGCTCGCCGGCAAATTCGAACTCCGCCAACGCAACGCCAGCGCGTGGAGTTGTGATAATAGGATTGGCAAGGTTCCGTTTCAGACTATTGATGGCGACGTTCAGGGCCGGGTGATCCGTCGCGGTTCTGGTAATGATCTCTTCAGCGCGCGCATTATTGCCTTGTCTTGCTTGCCAACTAGCGAGAATCTGGGCCAATATCAGATTGGATTCACCTCCACCTTGCTCTGCTAAGCGGTAATATTTTGCTGCTTGTGCCTCGCGGTCCGCAAGATCGGCGATTAGTGCCGCGTGCAGCGCATAAATAGAGCCGAACGGGAAGGTGTTAGTTAGGGGATAAAGCATGCTTATGGCTCGATCAGTATGGCCACTCGCCTCATCACTCCAAGCAATTAGGAGCGGGCGTAGCAGACCAAGCGGGCCATGGAGAGGCATGCCGACAAATTTTGCTCTTGCTTCGGAGTATGTTCCGTTAAGCATCGCGTAATCTCCGAGCATCAATGCACCGAGCGAGCTATCGGGTAGGCGGCGGGCGAGGGTATATCGATCTGGGCTGTCCGCAATCAGGCTAGCAACGAAACCCCGCGCGAGCAGTGCACGATCGCTTGGGTTCTGTTGGAGTGCTGCGATGAAATAATGAGCAGCCGCCCGCTGGTGACCAGATCGATCAGCGTACTGGCCTGCCAACAGGTCGCCGTAAAGAGCCCCACGCGAAGCATGGCTACCTACGACTCTGTCCGTGGCAGCCAAAGGCGAAGCAAGCCCGACGCAGGGGAACAGCAACAAGAACACGAGTATGGTGAGTCGGGATATCGAAAAGCTGCGGGCGTGGGTCTGGTTGTTCCTCATGGCTTGCCCCTAAGTAAGCAGGCTTCTCTAGACGGTCAAACGACGACAGACGGTCATGTTTGCCTTGTCGCTGGCCCGGCACGGAGCTATCGTCCAGAGGCAATGCCAGCTCACGACCATGGCCAAGAGGGGTTTGTCGCCGAAACCGCCGGAATTTATGTCCGGGTTCAAGTCTTCTTTTTGGAAGATCAGTCGCGCCCCGAAGACCGGCATTTCTTGTGGGCGTACCGAATCAGAATCGAGAATCGCGGAAGCACAACTGTCCAGCTAATGCGACGTGCTTGGGAAATCACTGACGGTTCCGGGCAGGTTCAACATGTCCACGGTGCAGGCGTTGTAGGTGAGCAACCGGTTCTCGACCCGGGCGACGTGTTCGAATACACGTCAGGGACGCCGTTAAAGACGCCTACCGGCTTCATGAGAGGCATGTATATTATGGTTGCTGTCGACAGTGGGGAGTCATTTGACGTCACCATCCCGGCCTTTAGTTTGGACAGCCCTTACCAGACGGGTCGGTTGCACTGACGTGGCTTCGCCTGCCAGCCATGGGTTGTGTGCTCCAAGCGGACCACACATATGCACATCGTCTTGTCGTCCGAGCGAATACAACGCTCGAAGTTTAACTGCAATGGAGACGTTGGTGAATATCAATATTCCAACCAGCAAATTGGCTCATGACGTCGGAGCTAAACGGCCCAGCCGTTCCGAGGCTGAGGCCGCGGTCCGGACGTTAATCCGCTGGGCTGGCGACGATCCCGACCGTGAAGGTTTGCATGAAACGCCGGCACGGGTTGCAAAAGCATACGGCGAATTTTACGCGGGTTATGCAGATGACCCTGTTGCGATCCTGGCGCGTACTTTCGAAGAGATCGAGGGATACGATGAGATCGTCCTGTTGCGTGATATTCGGGTCGAGAGCCATTGTGAGCATCATATGGTTCCGATAATCGGAGTGGCACACGTCGCGTATTTACCGGATCGCCGAGTCGTGGGCATCAGTAAGCTGGCGCGCATTGTCGACTCTTATGCGAGACGATTGCAGCTGCAGGAGAAGCTAACGGCGCAGATTGCCAACACGATTAATGAGGTGTTGCAACCACGTGGAGTTGCGGTTGTCATAGAAGCGAACCATGAGTGCATGTCAACGCGCGGCGTCCATAAGACCGGGGTTTCGATGGTTACTAGTCGCATGTTGGGTGCATTTCGTCACGACCCGTCTACACGGCGTGAGTTTCTATCAATGATCTCAAACGGAGTGCGCGCGACTGTCGATGGATAGCGCGAGGTTTTCGCGGAAACACGATGGGAACCTTAGCATACGCTCCCATTCAACTTTAAATTTAAAGGCTAATTGCAAAAAGTGGTTGGACGCAACCTATGATGCCGATCGGCGATTTGACCCCACGCCGAACGACACTCACGCGAAAGATATCAGGCAGCAGCGCATTGCGTATTGCAAAACACGCTACGGTCTCCTACGTTCGCGCCATAGCAAGGGGGACCACCATGACCGGCGCGACCAAACGCAAAGACCACCCGCTCTCGATGCGCCTCCCCGAAGGCGACATCGCCATCATCGATCGTGCCGCCGACCTGCGCGGCCGGTCGCGGACCGACTTCGTGCGGGAGGCGGCGGTACGGGCCGCCGAAGAGGTCCTCATGGAAAGCACGCTGCTCCGCATGACCCCGGAAGGCTTCGAGGCGTTCGTCCAGGCCGTCTCCGCCCCCGTCACTCCCGTTCCGGAGATGGTGGCATCCCTCCGCCGCAAGGCGCCGTGGGAGAAGGACGCGGCGAAGCGCTGATGGCGGAACCGCCGCTCTCCGCGCCCGAACTGCTGAATGCCGGCCACGACGTAACCCAGTTCTCATGTGGCAAGCCCTCGCTCGATCATTGGTTGCAGACCCGGGCGCTGGCCAATCAGCAGAAGGGGTTCACAGTGGTCATGGCCGTCCACGTGGCAGGTCGTGTCGTCGGCTATTACGGCTTGGCGCCGACTGCCATTATTCCCGCCGCCCTGCCGCGCTCGACCCGCACCGGGCAGCCCCCGAACCCGGTGCCCTGCATTCTGCTCGGCCAGCTTGCCACCGATCAGGCGTGGATCGGACGGGGGATTGGCACCGGGCTGTTCAACCACGCGCTCGCCCGGAGCGTCAGCGGCGCCGCGCTGATCGGCGGGCGCGCTTTGGTCGTCAATGCCGTCGATGACGAGGCGGCCGTGTTCTGGTGCCGCCGCGGGTTCCTGCCGTCCAAGGACGACGCACTGGTGCTGTTCCGGTCGATCGCAGACATCGCCGCCTCGCTGAGGTAGGCCAACAACACTTGGCCCCCGTTCCGTGCATCTTCAGGTTGGAGTCAACCAGATTTTGCAGATAGCCAATTTAAATAGCGGCATACTGTGTATAGGAGATATTTTATGCAGAGGCCATGCTCAGGCGGCTTGTTACGCGGGAGGCGCCGATGAGTGGGAGCAGCAGCGCGAGTTCCGGGCCGTGAGTATCGCCGGTCAGGGCTAGGCGGAGGGGCTGGTACAGGTTTCTACCGTGGACACCGGTACGTTGCGCTACCGCGTTTGTCCAAGATTTCCACGTCGTTTCATTCCAGGGCTCAGGAGGTAGCAATTCCCGGGCTGCCCGAAGAACGTCACGGGACTCGGTAAGGTCAGGTATTTCAATGTTACCTTGAACGACCTCCCACCAATGCCGAGCTTCGGAAAGCAGGTCAAGGTTGCCCCGTACGGCGTCCCAAAACGTCTCGGTGGCTCCGCGAGGCAGCCGATCCACGACATCATTGAAACGAAGCCTATGAACGAATTTGCGATTTAGGGCGAGCAATTGCCTAGGGTCGAAACGGGGTGCCCCGCGGGAAAATTCTGCCAGATCGAAACTGGCAGCCAGTTCTGCAAGTGTCAGAGGTTCAGGATCTCGCCGCGAACCTACACGTGCAAGATACGCGGCAATGGCGCCAGCTTCGATGCCGTCGCGTCGAAGTGCCCGAAGCGAGACGCTACCCGTGCGTTTTGACAGCTTCTCGCCTTTCACATCCAAAACCAACGGTAAATGGGCGAAGGCAGGTTGTGGAGCACGTGGCGCAAGCGCGTGCCGGAGGTCAATCTGGACGGCAGTATTGGTAACGTGATCCTCACCACGGATGATCTCGTTAATTCCGAGATCAAGGTCGTCGACAACCGACGTGAACGTATAGAGCGGTGTGCCATCAGCTCGGATTAGCACAGGGTCCGACAATGTATTCAACCGAACCTCGCGGGGACCAAGTACAAGATCTTGCCATTTGACGGTGCCGTCTGACAGCTTGAAGCGCCAATATGGTTTTTTGCCCCCAGCCTCAGCTGCTTCGCGTTGTTCGCGCGTCAGCGAAAGCATTGCACGGTCATATATTGGGGGCAATTTGCGCTTTGCACGCAGTGCCCGCTTAGCAGCTAGCTCTTCTTCCGTTTCAAAACAGGGGTAAAGTCGGCCAGAAGACTTTAACGTTTCGGCTGCCTCGGCGTAATGGCTCATGCGGCTGGATTGCTTAATCTTCTGATCCCAGTCTATGCCGAGCCAATGGAGATCTTGCTCGATGGCGGCCTCATATTCCGGACGCGATCGTTCGGAGTCAGAGTCGTCGATCCGGAGAAGAAACGTTCCGCCATTGGCGCGAGCGGAAAGGAAATTTAGCACAGCGAGCCGGGCATTGCCGGCGTGCAGGTACCCGGTTGGCGAGGGGGCGAAGCGGACATGAAGCATGCCTGGCTACTAGCACGGCTTGCATGCAAATCACGAGTGGTCGACTGATAAAATCCTGCCCTATATGCTTTCGAGTCGAAAATGAGGTGACTGTGAGCATTGCAGCCGAGCTACACCGTCGGTCGGCCACGTCGATGGCGATGGCCGTACTGATTGGTATCAGTATCTGTCATATGCTGAATGATATGCTGCAGGTGCTTTTACCGGCGGTCTATCCGCTGTTGAAAGGAGGCTTTCATCTCAATTTTGCCCAGATCGGACTGATTACTCTGGTGTACCAGGCTACCGGATCCCTTTTACAGCCGCTAATCGGTATCTCTACCGATGCCAAACCCAAGCCGGTTCTGCTGCCGGCGGGTATGACGTTCAGCATGAGCGGGGTCATTATCGTGGCAATGGCGCAGTCTTACTCTCGACTGCTGATCGGTGCCGCTATGCTTGGTGTCGGGTCCGCGATTTTCCATCCAGAATCATCCAGAATCGTCCGTCTCGCGTCTGGTGGGCGTTTTGGGTTTGCTCAGTCAGTCTTCCAGGTAGGTGGAAGTCTGGGCCAGTCGCTTGGCCCTCTGCTTGCAGCTTTTTTTATCCTACCTCGCGGTCGCGAGAGCATGGCGTGGTTTTCTATCATCGCCATGGGTGCCATTGTGCTCCTTAGCGCGTTGAGTGCGTGGTCTCATAGGGATGTCAATGCCAGCTTGCGTTTCCACCCCCATGAAAGAACGCGCGACGTGCTGCCAAGAAGGCATGTTGCGATCGCGTTGACATTGCTCGCCACGTTAGTGATGTCGAAGTTTTTCTATCTGGCCAGCATTAATTCATACTATATTTTCTATTTGATGCAGCGGTTCCACCTTCCGGTTTACTCCGCACAACTTGCGTTGTTTGTGTTTCTCGCGGCTGCCGCCGTGGGGACTATGGCAGGTGGGCCAATTGGCGATAGGGTTGGGCGGCGAGCAGTTATCCAGGTGTCGGTTCTCGGCGTCTTACCGTTTACCTTGGTCCTACCTTATGTCGATCTGGACGCGACTATTGTCTTGAGTGTGGTGGTCGGGCTCGTTCTGTCCTCCGCGTTTGCAGCAATCGTGGTCTACGCTACAGAACTGATGCCACACCGCATCGGTGCGGTGTCTGGTCTATTTTTCGGTCTGGCATTTGGAATGGCTGGGATAGGAGCGGCCGTGCTTGGTCTAGTCGCCGACTGGAGCAGCATTACCATGGTGTACAGAATTTGCGCATTTCTGCCAGCTCTTGGCCTTGCGGCGTTTTTTTTGCCTGAGCCACCGCGTGCGACTCCACCGGTGGCATTTGATGCTGTCGCAGAGTAGGTTTCGGTTATCCGCCCATCCCCAGTGGCAGGATATGGAGGAGTAGATTGGATGACGGTGACGGTGCGGCGTGCGACAGTGGATATGCTTCCTGAGGAACCAACCCAAGCACGGCGGTTCGGGAAGGCACGGGGCGCTCGAGCCAGCGCGCTGTTGGAGGATTACGTCGAGTTGATTGCGGATTTGCTGGCGATTAATGGCGAGGCACGATTGATCGACATCGCGCGACGGCTCGGCGTTTCGCATCCGACGGTTACCAAGAGCATTGCCCGACTGAAACGCGAAGGCTTGGCCACATCACGGCCTTATCGGGGTGTCTTCTTGACTGAGGCTGGACGCGTCATGGCTGAGCGGGTACGTGCCCGACATCGTCTCGTTGTTCAGGTTCTTCAGGCAATCGGCGTCCCGCCGGAGACGGCCGAGGCGGATGCTGAGGGGATCGAGCATCATGTGTCCGACGTCAGCTTGCACGCTTTTGCTCGTTTTTTGAAGGGGCACCAACGGTAGGAAAAACGTCGCCAAAACGGTGACCAGTTTCCGCGTCTTCGCCGAAAATTGAGATGCGGTTTCTGCCGCCGGTCTTTGCAGCGTAAAGGGCAGCATCGGCATTACGATAAAGGCCAGTCTCGTCTGAACCATGAAAAGGCCAAATCGCGATACCGATGCTGGCGCTTATCGGAACTGTTCTGCCCTCGACGACGCAGCCCTTGTCAATGGCGACAATGATCCGCTGTCCAACCTCGGCAATGAATCGGATTTCTTGTGACTGCAGAAGAATAGCAAATTCATCACCTCCAATCCTGGCCACGAGATCACCTTCCCGGACACAGTGTTGGAGACGGCGTGCAACGACCTCAAGTACTTGATCTCCAGCGGGGTGGCCAAGTGAGTCATTGACATCTTTGAAACGATCGAGATCGATCAACATCAGCGCAAATGGCATAGAGCCACTTGGCTTCGTATGGTCACGTAGTGCGCGCTTGAACTGGTGACGGTTGAGCAACTTCGTGACCGAGTCAAAATTTGCGAGGAATTCAAGCTCTCGGCGCGCCACGACGGCATCCGTCCGATCAGAAAGGTAGCCCTGATAGCCCGCGAACCCCCCGAAAACGTCTCGGATCGGCTGTCCGGTTATCGACCAAAAGCGAATGCCTGACAGAGAGCGGACCGAAACCAAAAGTTCTCGGAAAACATCGCCGGAAGTTATTTTCGAAAGGAGATCCTCGGCTGACGTGGTATTTGGGCTGTTGGCAACGAACCGTCGTATTAGTTCTGGAAACGAAAGGAGAACGATCCCATCGGATGGATCGAGGCCATGGAGCATGTTGCGGAGGCTCGGCGACACGTTGCTAAATTTCATTTGACCGTCGATGGCCCAAAGGTAATTTTTGTTCTCCTCGGCGAATTCATTGAGAAGAATCGAAATTGTTTCGGCCTGTCTGCGGTTTTCGATGGTTGAAAGCGACTTCTGGAAAACCATGCGGTCCATTGATAGACAGCTGAGAAAAGTCAGCACCGCGTATATTGTCATAAAGATAAGAAGTGTTGATTTATACGTATAGTCAATAGAATAAAGCGTCGTGTATCCGCAAATAACTAATGGGACCCAGATACACATCGCAAATTTGAAAGGAGGACTCACGATTGTCATTGACAAAAGAGCTATTTCTGTCGCGTATATTATACCTATACTGTATTCTGACGCCGACTGACTGGAAAAGAAGACAAGAAGAGACCATGCGATTCCAACAATTGTGATCGAAATATATAAGACCGGAACAATTTGATTGACATTTTTCTGATTTAAAATTTTTCCTTTTATTCTACTCCAGAATAGAAGGATTGCACCGTAAAGAAAATAGGCGGCGAGGAGGAAGAAAAACGCGTAGGTTATACGAGAGTCGCCAGAAGATCTAAATCCCCCGAAATACCAGGCGAAGACGCCAGCCGTGATGACGCCAAATGGAACCATAAACCCAGCGACCTGAGCGCGGTTCCCAATTTGTTCAACGAGAATTTCACGTTTCAAGGACGGATCAAGGCGGGTTGGCGATGCTCGTCGTAGGTTAGGATCGTGCCGCGTCTTCATTATGGGAAACGATTGCACCATCCCAGAACTCTGCCTCACCCAAAAAAAGTAATACTAATACTTGTTAACTTGCTCTCTTTTCAACCTAGCATAGATATATTGCAACCTAGCATAGATATACTGCTATGAATACACTTTAGTGAGGGTGAGATGCAAAGCCTTTCCGGAGTTAACGAAGCGCATTATGCCTTTGATCATACAACAAAACTTCATAATGCGTCTGTTCGTAATCTTACCGCAAAAGTTGTTGTCTCGGAGGAGGAACGAAATGCTTCGTATCGGATTCGATATCGGAGTTATCATCCTCATGGTTTTGTCCCGGACAAGGAGGACGGCCTTTTTTGTGATGCATATGATGTAAGCGGGTATGCAACATCTTTCGTTATCTATGAAAACGAGGAAGCAATAGCTACGCTGAGACTGTGCCGTTCTGATGCGGAGGGTGGCGCAAGTCTGGAAGATACAATTCCTTGCGCAGAGACGTTCGGTCCGGAAATTATGCAGATCCGCAACGACCTGATTTTAAAAGGCAGGTCGCCAACGATTGCCGAGGTAACGCGGCTGGCGAAGATTCCCGAGGTGTGCGCCGATAACACTATAACTCTCGCGCTATTCAAAATGTTGAAATATCTGGCCATGTCGTCCAAAGCCGAGATTGTGCTGGTGGCGGTTCGTTTCCCACATATCAAGTTTTATCGGCGACTTGGGTTTCGGATTCTGGAGGCGCCAAGATTTGTGGAGCAGTACAATACGTCTCTTGCCCTGATGGGATGTGACCGCGGCGATTTTCCTGGGATCGAGAGCCAGGCTCGGCTTATGCTTCGCTGTAACGGGTTACCAAACGCGCCAGCCTTTGATAACGTTGGAGAGCGTTTTCTCCGGGGGGAAGCCGTTCCTATTTTTCCGGATTATGGTGCTGAGGAGTATGATCTTGATGAAGGAGGTACGTCGCTGGCTATGGTATGTTGATCCCTGCGGGGGTCGGCCTCCGAATCCTCCCGTGTGCAAGGCCAATCCAATTCTTCTCCATGTACAGCAGCATATAAATCTTTGGTGTCTCAAACGCTAACGGCATAAAGAATGATGGTTCGGGCACTTGGGAAAAGGCCTACAAATTTGGCCTCAAATTGCGTGCGGCACTTGTGCCGTTTTTTTAGCAAAAAGACGCAATGCCGTGCAGCTCACACGGTAACATCTGCCTTTGGTCAATAATCATTTTCATTGGATGCCCGCAGGTACGACATCTCCGGATCGCTATCTGGGCGGCTCCATTTACCTATCGCCAAAGCGGATCTGATGTGATTATGGGATGGCCCGCCCTCTCGCGGCGATCGGATAAGATCGCTGCTGGTACAAAGAGAGGAGCGGAGCGATGGA
>JAJZBH010000052.1 GCA_021799015.1 Pseudomonadota bacterium | reverse complement strand
TGAGAATATATATGTTATGGCGGCCCGCTGGCGTCGGGCTCCGAAGCCGGGAATGGCGCTATCCCAGGCGATCCGCCCGGACTCCAGGGCTCTGATCTCGCGAAGTCCGATCCGCCGCCGTTCAGTTGCCATGTTTGGCTCCCGTGATGGTTGCTAGGTGAAATTAGCAACCAGATAGCTACCAGATACGCTCATGTTTCAACAACTCTTGTTTGTGGTTGTCAAAGATGTTTCCTGTAAAACACAGGTAAATGTTGAAAGTCGCAAACCGTAACAAACAACGTCAACGATACCCACTTGCCTTGACATGGCAGGGGTCACAGGTTCAATCCCTGTCGCGCCCACCACCCAACCCCGGCTTTGTTGGCACCGACCTCAATAAATGAGCAGTCGCATGGCCATTTGAGGGGACGGCAATCCCGGTAATTTGCGGCCGTGGCGCGTTGTCTTTATCGAGGTACATCACAAACGCTCGCTTTGGTCTCACTGCTCTCCTTCACGCGGCTTCGCGTGCCCGGCGATGCTGGGGGAGGGGAGCTAATTAAATGGAAGGCCAGTGCCGCCACATCTAAGGAAGACCGGGTTGACGCAGGAAAAACCAATTCGGAGAATGGTTTGGCTTTGGGTGCGCACCGTACGCAATGCCATAATGGTTTGCACGCGTACCAGCCAAAACGCATGTGCGGTTCAACGCTTTTTTCTGGGAGGGGGGCTGATGCTGGCGAGGTGTCGGGATTAAAGGCGAGGAGGCGCGGAAGCTCCAGCCGCCTATGCAGTGCAATAGCTGCCAGGCGACACGGGAGGATTGTGGCGCCATGTACACGTCAAGCGTTCACCGCCGAATGTCAATGCGTCGTTCGCGGCGATGCTCAAACGCCTTGGTTTGGGCGAACGCTGGCAACGGTGTCGTTTAGGTTTTGGAACTGGATCTGGTCCAGGACACATTCGATCAGTTTTTGCTGCTGGTCTGGTCGAAGGCTTCCAGAGCTTCAGCAGCGTACATCGCCGATGGTCCCGCTCCCATGTAGACCGCCATGCCGAGAGTTTCGGCGATCTCCGCACGAGCGGCACCAGCACGGGCCGCGTCGCGTGCGTGATACGCGATGCACGGCGTACAGCGAGTGGCAACTGCTATAGCGAGAGCGATCAGTTCTTTGGTTTTGTAGTCCAGGGCGGTACCACCGTGGGCGGCTTTAGCGATACCGCTAAAGGCTTTCATAACGTCGGGTGCTGCTTCCCGCATGTCCCGCACGCCCTTATCCATCGCGTCGATAAGCGTTATCCAATTTTCAATCATGATAGCGGGTCCTTCATTTTGGGTTGTTGTCTTATAGCAATGTTAAGTCATCCTCCTTTTCTTCTTAGGGACGCTAAATATGCAACGATATCGGCGCGTTTTATAGCGCTTCTCATCCCCATAAAGGGCATCTTGGTTCCAGGAACGTCCATTTGCGGACTCAAAAGGAATTTTTTAAGCGCTGCAGAAGTCCAAATAATATGAGCGGCCTTTAAAGCTGGAGAGAAGGCGTAACCTGGTATGTTAGCTGCTTTTTCCCCGTAAACCCTTGAAAGGTTCGGGCCAATGTCAGCCTGCCCAGGTACAACGCTATGGCAGGCCGAACATTGTGCTGCAAAAATTGCCCTTCCGTCAGTAGCATTGGGCGACACGTCCGACGCGCTGGCTGTGGACATGCTGATCGCTATGGCAATACAAAGAATTATCGCTTTCATCTCCAATTCCCTTTTTGGCAGGTAGAATAAGGAAGATTCCATCTAAAATGCCACCCAGATTCCAGCGAACAGCGTGTCATTGGCACCGGCGCTGCGACCGAAGCCGTCGTAGTTGTGGGCCAATCCATTGAACGTGGGATAAAACGTGTCGACCACAAATAATTTGGCGTTCAACCATGGCAACCACTTGGGTCCGCCATTATTGAACGGGTAGTAGTCAAGCTCTGTCGACCAGCTATTTGTGTCTGGTTTGCCGTTTGCGCTGCCACCAATTGGCGATGCTGCGTACAGCAGCGGATCAGCGTTGCCATAAACTGTGCGAAAGGACTCGGTAATACCGTATTTTTGAAACAGAAGTTCAGATACAGTCACCGTTAGTAGGTCTAGCGTATCGGAAGGATTCGCAGTAATCCCGAGCGGATAGCTTGCCCTCCAATCCTGTGACTCGTGAACGAAATTTGCCTGGATCGAAAGTGCCTGCTTCGCTGTGATGTACTGGAATTGGGAGTCGGCGGCGACGTCGAGGATTCGATCGGTAGGTCCGTTGAGCATGCCCGATGGATAGGGGCGGTCAAATAATGCGTATGACCCGACCTCGAACGAGTTGTTTACCCAAGTGTGTTGGAATGCAAGCCGGACATATGGAATCACGCCATCAATGCGCGGCGCTGGTCCAGCTCCCAGTGCGTAGCTGAGGTGGTTAGGAAGCGACTTGTAAAGGTCGGCTTCAGTGTAAAGCATATCCGCTGGCGTGATGTTCAAGGCGCCGTACGCACCGAGGCCGTAGACTTCGCCGCCTAGGGCATCGATCTGATCATCAGCGATGGGCCCGGGTTCCACGTTTGAGTGGATATACGGGAAGCCCCAAGCAGGTATCGTGTTCCATAGGTCCGTGATCGTCGGGGCATTGTTGAACGTAAGGCCAAAAAACAACGGCTTCCCGAACAGCGTAGCGGGGCGGGCAAGCCGGATATCCGCACCATCCCAGTGAACGCTCTTTGATACTCCGGAATAGGTTCCCTGGATGAATGCGCCTAACCCAAGTTGCGTATCGAGAGCGCCGCCATAGAATAGGCTTGTTTGCTGCGGCACCACAACGTCGTTGGATTTGAAGCCCGGATGTAGTCCTCCCGGTATTTTGTCGTGCAGCTGGGTAAAACCTATTTGAGAAGCGATGGCAAAGTTTTTCCATGTCGGAAAAGTTCCGCCGGCAATATATCCCTCAAGTTTGAACTCACGGCCGTACGGAGTGAGTTGAGGAAAACCAATATGGCAGGCTGAACAGGGTTCTCCAGTTTGGGCCGCAAAGGCCGGGATAGCATGTGCTACGTCGGGGGAACCAATCAAAACAAGAGAACTTAAAGCAGCGAGCAGGACACCAGTACTTGCGGCTGTTTGTCCGGTTGCACGGAAGCGATCAAGCGCCATGGCACACACCTCAGTGATGAGACAATAATATATTGCATAACGTACGCATTATACTGATGACGGTGTCGCACCGTTGATATAGATCAAGCCCGCCGGAATCTCACAGAAATGTGAGCTTCGGTGTCGGTTCGGCGCCGCTGAACGGCCGGCCACTGTTCAGTACCGCGATGACAGGAGACGATCCGAATATCCGGGACGTTGGGCACGGCTCTTCGGAGAGCGGGGAACTCTATAGCGAATCGAGGCGGATTTATGTGAGGCTAGTCATTGCGCCGAGCGGAAGGAAAGCGATATTGGTGCGCCCTGTTTGAGAACCTAACCTAGCCGTATTCCATGATAAAATGCAGGATGTTGGGGGGCGTTATCCGGAGCAAAAGGTCCGCCTCAGATCGATCGATGCGCTCAGGCCGTTTTTCGGATCTGGATGCGCGAATTTTGAAGAACTGGCTCGGTAGCCCGGTCGCGTTTCCCGCGAGGAGTCTGTACGCTGTGTCGTGTGGCCGTATGGAAACGGCTTGACGCTAGCGTCGCCAGCGGCGCGTCTGCGCATATGTTGCTTGTATGGCACATTAATGTTGACACTTTCACTGTAGTACGGCGGCGATAGCCGTTGATACAGCGCAATTTCATCCTTGGTGCCCGGCAGATGGAGAGGCGTTTGGTTACCTATGTTATGGTGGATTTCGCATCTGTTCGTTCTTTTGCCGGATTAAACCTCTCCAAAATTTATCTACCTCTCTTCACGCGGACCAATTCCAGGTTCAAACCTACGTTTGAACTGGTAACGGTACAATTTGTGCAGGAGCTTTGGCAGTTCGTCGGAGTTATGTTCGACTGCCTTGTCACTAGGCTTGGGGCTTTGTAGGCAGGCCTGATTACTGTTGCTCAGATGCTTCCGCGCCGCGCGGTTTACCAAGGGTATCCCGACAAAAACGCCAGACAAAAAAGGGAGGCGTTCTTGCGAACGCCTCTGTCTAGTTTTGGTGTGTGCTTGGTAAGGTTCGTACTGTAGATCATGTTACAACGCGCCGCGTCAAATCAATCTAACGTGATGTCCTTCTGCACGCTGTGAGCCGAATTGCCAAGCCTGCGTTGGATGTGGGAGAGGGTAGCTCGATTATCGGTTCGCCCCAAGTCGGACAAACGCCGCTATCACGCATATTCGCAAAGTAAACCAGTATGCTGGTGTGGAGCGCAATGAAAGCTCCCGAAGTTGCGAGCTCCGGTGTCTATTATTGTAGTAGAATTGTAGTAGAAGCCTTGCTCCGCTGCTTGGTACAAGAACATGGGCATGGACGACGACTGGCGGTACGGCCGAGATGGCTACTTCCAATTAAAAGGCGGGTCGGACGTTGCTTCTCTCCAAAAGCAGCCCGGCAACGATAAGGGAATTGTAATGAATGACCAATATCTGGCCGATCAACACGAATACCGTCAGGATGAAACGTGTTAAAAAACGAGGTGTCTTTTGTATGCGGAATGCATGCCACGGACTAGAGGTTGGTGGTGGTGATTCCGTAAACTGTGTCGACTTTAACTTTTGGACAGGACATTCTCTCGTTTGTGAGATCAGTAGGGCATTTTCTATCGTTAGGTGGGTTAATTCACCGGATTTTTGATTCCGATTTCACTTGTCGCGCACTAGAATGCTGGGCCCGGCGCCATTGGCGAGCGGGTGTAAATGTCGATGGGAGAGATGAAAACGCGCGGGCAGGGAGGTCATCCATCGGCTGTGTGCCATGCTTGCGGGTGATATTGCTCAATCACCCATGGGCTTGATGCCTAGGGTAAACGATACGGAGCACCTCGTACAACCCTCTGCTGCGCCAGCTGCAAGTAGATCCTGCTCAATGGCGATACGATTGATTTGGTGCGGACAACTAATTGCAGTAATTTTGGCATGTTCCGCAGAAAGAAGTCGGCCGATGGATGCTTCTCAACGTTACGACCTGTCTTCAACCGTCGCCGCATTGCATCATGTGGCTGGAAGAACCTTGGGATCTATGAAAACGTTTCATAAATCCGTGAGATGCCAGAAATTCCTGATTCGATTTACGAGAAGGATTGGTCTGATCAGCAGGGACTGGCTCAGAGCGAGCCTTGCGCGCATTGACCTGGGTTTTTACGCAAATGGCTGGAAAGGCAAAAAGATTTGAAAGTATCGACATTTCCACACATGTTGTCAGTGACCACCAATCGGGCCTTCGACGAAATTGCCATCGGGGACAGTGCCAGCATGACCCGAACCCTGAATTTGGAGGACATTGCTCTAGTTGAGAGTCTTTCTGGCATTCTTAAGCCGCCCCATGCCGATGTTGATGATGCTCGCGCAGCCATGCTTGACCATCTCATGCTCCACGGAATGTGGGCGGCAGGATTGGTATCGACCGTGTTATGCACGAAGCTTCCAGGCCCTGGAGCTATCTACCTCAACCAAGAGCTAAAATTCGGGTCTCCAATTGGCTTGGGAACCAGGGTGACTGCAACCGTCACCGTTACAAAACTCTTTCCAGAAGAGCATCAACTATCGCTTGATTGTCGAGCGATCGACCAAGGAGGCAACGAAATCTTGCGTGGTACGGTGATGGTTCAAGCATCAACGGAGCACAGGTCGCACCCGGTGATGACGTTGCCAGAGGTTCGATTAACCCGTCATGAGGGCTTCAGCACGATCCTTGCGGAGGCGAAATCACAAGGACCTTACACCGTTGCGGTGGTGCATCCTTGTGATGTGGTGAGCTTGCAAGGGGCCGTTGAGGCGGCCGCTGCCGGATTGATTGATCCGGTCTTGGTGGGACCAGAGCAAAAAATACGTGCCATCGCTGAAGCGGCAGGAATCGATGTCGCCGGTGTCCGAGTTAAAAACGTCGTGCACAGCCACGCAGCTGCCGCAGAAGCGGTCAAAATGGCAAAGGATGGGGCCGTAAAAATGTTAATGAAAGGTGCCATTCATACTGACGAGTTGATGCATGAAGTTCTGCTTGCGGAGAATGGCTTGCGGACAAGCAGACGCTTGTCGCATGTCTACGTGATGGATGTGCCGAGGTATCCCCGGCCGCTGTTGGTTACGGATGCCGCGATCAACATCGCTCCAGGACTCGAAGTCAAACGCGATATCGCGCAAAATGCGATTGATCTTGCACGCATGATCGGGATCGAGCGGCCGAAAGTCGCGGTACTTGCTGCTGTGGAGACGGTAAATCCGGCAATGCCTTCGACCCTTGATGCGGCTGCACTCAGCAAGATGGGGCAACGTGGGCAGATTACTGGTGGGATAGTGGATGGTCCACTCGCTCTCGACAATGCTGTCAGCCCTGTTGCCGCGGCAGGAAAATGTATCGTGTCCGAGGTGGCTGGCCAGGCAGATATTCTCCTGGTTCCGAACATCGAGGCCGGTAACATGGTTGCAAAACAGCTTACTTTCCTGGCCGGGGCCGAAGCGGCTGGCGTCGTGGTCGGTGCTCGCGTTCCCGTCATTTTGACGAGTCGGGCAGATGATACCCGTACGCGCCTTGCGTCGTGCGCGGTCGCGATCATGATGGCGGCCGAACGAAGAGGCTAGGTCAGGCTAAAAGATCGAAACGAGGCCACCTGTTTGATTTCAATCAAGGACCAAAAGCGGCGTTTAGATCATCATTGTTTAGGTTTGGGTTGTTTTTTTGATCAAATTCAGCTGGAACAGTGGGGAAGTGAGTTGGGGCCGGCAATCTACGCAATCCCGCTTTGCGGCGGAACGACGGCGCCCCGGCAGCTTCTCTCCTTTGAGGAACGCCGGAAATTATCGCATATTGCTTTGACGCGCCGCTTTGACGCGGGGGCATTCTTATTCCGGGAAACGGAGCAGGCAACGGAAATCTTCAATATCGTGTCCGGTGTGGTGAAGACAACCACCACTCTTGCTGATGGGCGCCAAAGTACTGCCGCTTTCTTTTTCAATCATGATCTACTTGGTATGTTTGAGGCCGGCTATTATAGCCAAACCGCCGAAGCATTGACATCAGTGACCTCCTACAGTTTTCCAATTGATGCTTTGGAATCGCTTCTACGAAAAGACCCCGATCTACAATTTCATTTTTTTTCAAAAGTTTTGGATGAATTGCGAGTTGCCCAGCGGCAGGCACTGGTGCTGGGCCGATTTGGCGCCACTCAAAGAATTGCCCTATTCCTTGATTTGCTTGATCGCCACCCCGAAATGCACCAGAGCGGTGGTCCGAGCATATCGATCCCAATGGACCGCTCAGACATCGCTGATTACGTCGGGCTCACCGTCGAGAGTGTCAGCCGTACACTTCAGCGCTTACATCGCGCGTGTATCATTTATCTTGATGGGCGACATGCGTTTGAGATTCGAGATCGCGTTGCTTTTGATCGCCTAATAGGTGGTACAGTTACCGCTGACGATCAGATGCTGTTTCCCGCTTTGTAAAAGACGCGCCTACCTGAGGCGGTAGAAGATCTCATAAAACGGACCGTAGGTGGCCGTTGCCGCGTGATGTTCTTATGGGTTTAAGCCCTACAGCATCATTCTAACACCCGAGAATTCGGATCGTATGGCGCGCAATCATAGCTTCTTCGTCGGTCGGAATGACCCACACGGCGACTTTTGACGTTTTGTCGCTGATCACCGGTTTATGTCGAACATTTGCAGCTTCATCGAGGCTGATTCCAAGGTGTGCAAGGGCTTGACAAATTTCCTGCCGGATCGGCGCAGCATTTTCGCCGACACCGGCAGTAAAGATCAATGCATCAAGACCGCCGATCGCGACCGTTAAGGATGCAATCTCGCAAGCGGCGCGATAACAGAACAAGGCAACGGCGCGTCGTGAGTCAGATCGCGAACTGGCAAGCAAACTGCGCATATCTGACGACTCGCAGGAGACGCCGAGCAACCCGGATTCGTGGTAGAGGATTTGGCTGATTTTAGCAGCTGTAAGTTTTTCCTGCTCCATCATGTATAATAACACTCCAGGATCGAGCGCACCGGTGCGCGTACCCATCATCAAGCCGTCCAAAGCGGTGAATCCCATGCTGGTTCCGATCGATTTTCCGCACAACATGGCACATGCGCTGGCACCATTTCCAAGGTGAGCAGCGATGATACGCCGGTCAGCGTTGACCGGATCCAGCTGTGCAAACCGCGAAGCTATAAACTCATAGGAGAGGCCGTGAAACCCATATCGGCGAACTCCTGCTACATGGTAACGTGCCGGTAATGGCATCCAAGTTGCGAGTTCCGGCATCCCATGATGGAACGCCGTATCAAAACAGCCAATTTGTGGTAGGTCTGGACGAAGAGTTTTGATCGTGTTGACCGGGGCAAGATTATGGGGCTGGTGCAGAGGAGCCAGCGGCGTCAGCCGCTCGAGGGCATTAATGATGTCCGGATCTAGACGCACGGGGGAAGAAAAGAGTGTGCCGCCGTGTACAATCCGATGACCGACGCCGACAAGCTTTTTGCCTTGCAGGTGTGATTCCGCCCACCTCAGTATAGGCTCTAACAGAGCTTCATGTGAAAGTTCGGCACCATGCTCCCAATGTTTTTCCGCGGTCTTCTGACCGGTCTCGTCGAAGCCTTCGAAGTGAGGAGCGCTTCCGATGCGCTCCACATTTCCGTGAGCCACAGGGTTTTGAGGAGGTGTCGTCTCGAATACACCAAACTTGATGCTTGACGACCCTGCGTTGATCGTCAAAACAGCGTCTGTCATGTACTTCTCCGCTATCAGATTGCAGCGGCGTGGCGCATGGTTTGCGAGGAATCCGGCATGTTCAGGTAGGCATCGAAGCATGCGGCCACATTGCGCAGGAACGGTCTCCCCCTCTCTGGAACAAGGACAGTCCAACCATCACGCCAAACCAGCCCGTCTTTTGCCAGAGTGTCAAGCGCTTGTAACGCGTCGTTAAAAATTACGGGGCTCATTCGCGCATCCTCGGCCATTGCGGCAATGTCAACGCGGCAATCGCACATGATCCGCTCAATAATTGTCCGACGCAACCGGTCTTCGCAACTCAACTCAACGCCGCGAGAAGTAGCCAGTCTGCCAGCCTCGATCGCGGCAAGATAATTCGCGGTAGGCGTCACATTCTGTGCATAGCCTTGCGGTAGTGAGCTGATCGCAGAAGCTCCGAAGCCGATCAGCGCATCACCCGCATCCACTGTGTAACCTTGGAAGTTACGGGTTAGGGCAGGGGTCCCGCTTGCTTCGGCCATCCGGTCGCCGGGTTTGGCGAAATGATCGAGCCCGATCCGGCAATAGCCTGCGGCAACGAGAAGCTCCGCAGCTCGCTCCTGTTGCGCAAATCGAGCCTGAAAGTCAGGCAGCGCCTGTTCCGCGAGAACTTGTTGACGTTTTTGGATCCAGGGCACATGAGCGTAACCGAACAGCGCCACCCGATCTGGCTTCAACGTTAGTACCGAAGATATGGTGGCTGTGAGAGAGTCGACGGTTTGGTATGGAAGTCCATAAACTAGGTCAATGTTAACCGAAGTTGCGCCCGCTTTTCGCGCAGCCTGCGCTGCGCTTTTCGTTTCTTCTAAGCTCTGGTGCCGGCCAATCGCGGCTTGAACCGCTGGCGCGAAATCTTGGACGCCGAGGCTGACGCGGGTGATCCTGAGGGCGGCGAAAGTGGCAGCCGCATCAGAAGGCAGCGTCCGAGGATCAATTTCGATGGCAACCTCGGTCTCGTTAGTCATGTCGAAATAAAAACCGATAGCTGTGTCAATGGCGCGCATGAGAGGTGCCGGAAGGGACGTGGGTGTACCTCCTCCCCAGTGGACATGCGCAACTGGCAGGCGTCGGCCAATTGCCGCGGCAACACGAGCAATCTCGATTTGCACTGCCTGGGCATAGCGTTCTAAGGCGGCGACGCTGTGTACGACCGTAGTATTGCATCCGCAAAACCAGCACAATTTATCGCAGAACGGGACATGGACATAGAGGGATAAGCCCGCGCTGCCTGGTATTTGGGTAAGCCAATCCGTCAGGGTGTCTGGTCCTACACGAGAACTAAAAAGCGGAGCCGTTGGGTAACTCGTGTAGCGGGGCAGCCGACGGTTGTGGCGGGCAAGAAAACTACGTGCGTTCATGGTGGCATTGACCGATATGGATACCTGTACTCTGTTGCCATGATCTTGGTCAAATAAGGTCACAATGACCTGTATTAATCTGCTCCAACGTTTGACTGAGGACCATTTCAGGGTTGCTCTTCGGCGATGCGGCAGGCCAATATATGATATGGTCAGTCGGTCGGCGTTGACGAGTGAGGGGGCACACTTGATGCGGCGGTATTGTGGCGTAGTTGCTCGCCAAGTCCCGCTACCGGCTTTTGCCGCAATTGATCTCGGAACGAATAGCTGCCGAATGTTGATCGGTGTTCCAAGCGGACGTGGGTTCCGGGTTCTCGACAGCTTCAGTCGTGTTGTTCGACTCGGTGAAGGACTCTATCAAACGGGCATCCTCAGCGACACAGCGATGCTTCGTGCAATCAACGCCTTGGAGGTTTGCGCCGAGCGTCTGAGACAGTGGCAGATTCGTGATCTTCGTGCCATAGCAACCGAGGCTTGCCGCCAAGCGGAAAATGGCACCAACTTTGTGCATCGCGCTCGGGCTGAAACAGGTCTGCCGATCGAAATCGTTTCGCCGCGAGAAGAAATCAGGCTTGCGCTGGAAAGTTGCGCTTCCCTAGTTTGCCGAACAAAGCGTCGCGCCTTACTGTTTGACATCGGAGGAGGATCCACTGATCTGGCTTGGGTTCGTGTTCCGGCCAATGCCGAATCGGCGCATCGCTTGCCGGAGTTAATCGGTTCCTATACGATTCCGATTGGTGTGGCGACGCTTGCAGAACGGTGTAACGGGTGGTGTGAAACGAAAACCGGTTTTGCTCGTGTCGTGGAAGAGGTGCGGAGCCTGCTCGGACCATTCGAGAAAACGCACCGAATTAGCCAGGAAATCCGGCAGGGAGGGGTTCGGTTGGTCGGAACCAGTGGTACAGTGACGACGGTGGCAGGAATGGCTCTGAAGCTGCAACGCTACCAGCGCACGTTAGTCGACGGCACGATCCTGTCGCAGCGCTTGTTCCTGCGCGGCGTCGTTTCGATTCGTAGCCTTGGACGCGAGGGCATGGCACAGCATCCGTGCATTGGACCTGCTCGCGCGGATTTTATTCTTCCAGGTTGTGCAATTTTTTTAGCTATTGCCGCGATGTGGCCTGCACAGGAACTTGCTGTGGCTGATCGCGGTCTGCGTGAAGGTATGCTGCTTCAGCTGATTGAGGCCCACCGGAGGCGGCGACGCCGCACTAAAACGTGAGTCCCAGCTCTTTTCTACCTAATCAGCGCGGAGCTGTACGCCTAAAATCGGCACGCAAGCATAGCCCTTCGTCGCAGCGATGGCTCGAGCGGCAACTGAACGATCCATATGTTCAAGCAGCAAAAGCGCAAGGATATCGCTCGCGCGCAGCTTTCAAGCTGATTGAGCTTGATGAGCGCTACAAATTGATCCGCCCTGGCGCGCGTGTGGTCGACTTGGGCGCTGCGCCAGGAGGATGGACACAAGTCGCCTTGAAACGCGGCGTGGGGCGGGTCGTAGGCATTGATTTGCTGCCGATCGACCCAATCCCGGCCGCAACATTCCTGACCGGCGATTTTCAAGACGAGGAAGCTGAGAGGGAGTTACTTGCCGTACTCGGTGGTGCGGCAGATCTCGTCTTGTCAGATATGGCGCCCAATACCACCGGGCATGCGGCGACGGACCACCTGCGGATCTTAGCGCTGGCCGAATTAGCGCTGGATTTTGCTGAGCAGGTACTTAGACCTGGGGGTGCATTTGTGACCAAATTATTCCAAGGCGGTGCACAGGCGCCTATGCTGGCAACGTTAAAGCGACGGTTTTCTGTCGTTCGCCACGCGAAACCCGCAGCTAGCCGGAAAGAAAGCCGAGAACTGTACCTGATTGCCAGCGGGTTTCGCGAGTGATCGAATAGTTGGGCGGCGAGCTTCCAAAATCCCGTGCCCTGCTGTTACGCCTAAATTTTTGCTGGTTTGGGTGGTAGCAGCAATGCCAGTGAGAGCTCTTTGAGTCGAGCTGCTGATATCGGTGCCGGGGCGCCCATCATTAGGTCTTCACCTTGCTGGGTGAGAGGGAATGGGATCACTTCACGCAAATTTGGTTCGCCGGCGAGCAACATGACGATTCGATCAATGCCTGGTGCCGAGCCGCCATGCGGTGGCGCTCCGAAGCGAAAAGCGCTGAGCATCCCGCCAAAGCGTGCTTCCACTTCGTCTGGGCCGTATCCTGCGATCTCGAAAGCTCGCAACATGACATCCGGACGATGGTTACGTATTGCCCCTGAAGAGAGTTCGACGCCGTTGCAGACAATGTCATATTGATAGGCTTTGATGCTCAGCGGGTCGACGCTGTTCAGCGCATCAAGCCCGCCTTGAGGCATTGAGAATGGGTTATGGCTGAAGTTGATCTGCCCCGTTTCCTCATCTCGCTCATACATTGGGAAATCAACGATCCAACAGAATTTGAACGTGTTTTCATCGATCAACCCGAGGTCGTGGCCGATTTTCGTCCGAACGGAGCCCGCAAATTTTGCGGCGTGAGCCGGATTGCCCGCAGCAAAAAAAACCGCATCACCGGCTTTTACATCTGCTGCTCTGCGGATGGCTTCAGCGCGGTCGGATTCGAGGTTTTTTGCGATCGGTCCTTTCGCTCCTTCAGCTTCAAAAATAATATACCCGAGTCCACCAGCGCCTTCGGCTTTGGCCCACTCGTTGAGCTTGTCAAAAAAGCTTCGCGGTTGGTTGCCGACTCCGGGCGCCGGAATGGCGCGAACGACACCGCCAGTGGCGACGATATTCGCGAACAGTGCAAAACCGGATGCTGTGAATATTTCGGTAACGTCAGCTATTTCAAGGGGATTGCGGAGATCCGGTTTATCAGACCCATATTTGAGCATTGCAGCATCATAAGAGATCCGTGGGAACGGCCATTCGTTGACCGTTTTGCCATTGGCAAATTCCCGGAATAGACCGCCGAGTACCGGCTCGATGGCGGCAAAGACATCTTCTTGGGTAACAAAACTCATCTCAAAATCAAGTTGGTAGAATTCGCCGGGTGCACGATCAGCACGGCTTGCTTCATCACGGAAACAGGGGGCGATCTGAAAATACCTGTCGAAGCCAGCAACCATCAGGAGTTGCTTGAACTGCTGTGGTGCCTGAGGCAGAGCATAAAATTTACCTGGATGCAGCCTGGCGGGGACAAGAAAGTCCCGCGCTCCTTCGGGGCTTGATGCTGTAAGGATTGGCGTGGTGAATTCGGTAAAGCCTCGTTCTGTCATTTCCCGGCGGAGCCACGAGATGACATTGGCCCGGAGAAGCATATTCTGATGCAGTTTGTCGCGTCGCAGATCGAGATACCGATAACGGAGGCGAAGATCTTCGGGAAAATGGGCGTCGCCGGCCACCTGAATCGGCAACACTTCAGCCACCGACTGGACCATCAGCGCGTGCACCCTGAGCTCGATTTCGCCCGTCGGCAATTTGGGGTTAACCGTTGTGGCTTCGCGGGTGACAACCGTTCCTGTGACCGTGATGACGCTTTCCACGCGGAGAGCTTCAGCCTGTGAGAAGACGGTAGAATCCGCGGCCGGAATTACGCATTGAGTAACCCCGAAGTGGTCCCGCAGATCCAAGAACAGCAGGCCGCCATGATCACGCTTGGTATTGATCCAGCCAGACAGCCGGACTGTGATGCCCGCATCGGCCGCACGGAGAGCGCCGCAGTGATGGGTACGATATTCATGCATTGAGAGGACCGGTCCTGATTGAAATGATGGGCAAATGACCGGTGCCCCTCTTTCCTGTCAAGTCATCGCGTGCCAGTCAGCAACCATGAAACCGAAACCCACGTTTCCCAATCCCATCCTGATTACAACAACAAGTGAACTTGCCGCGGTGTGCGAGCGCCTGGCACAGGAACCTTATGTTGCTGTCGATACCGAGTTCATGCGTGAACGGACCTATTATCCGGAGTTATGCATTGTTCAGATCGGCGGTGCCCGAGAAGTGGTCGTGATAGATGCGGAGGTCGATGACCTTGATTTGACACCATTGGGCGCCCTGCTGTCGAATCCGAATGTCGTCAAAGTATTTCACGCATGTCGCCAGGATATCGAAATTTTTCTGCTCAAGTTCGGCAGCGTTCCCGTGCCTTTGTTCGATACTCAAGTTGCCGCGATGGTTGCAGGCTTTGGTGATCAGGTTGCCTACGATACCTTGGTATCGTCGCTGGTGGGTGGGAAGATCGATAAGGCACATCGATTCTCCGACTGGCAGGCGAGGCCGCTGTCTCCGGCGCAGATCAACTATGCGGCTGCTGACGTCACATGGTTGCGGCTGGTGTACGAAGTTCTTCGTGAACGACTGTTGCGCGAATCTCGGATGGATTGGGTTGCCGAGGAGGCAGCGGGTTTGGCCGATCCAGCCACCTATCGTACGGATCCTGAGAATGCCTGGCGCCGGTTAAAGTTCCGCGGTGGAAGCGGGCGACAATTTGCAATCGTTCAGGCAGTTGCAGCATGGCGTGAGCGCGAGGCGATGCGGATAAATGTTCCACGCCAGCGGATCATCAAGGATGAGCAGATTCCAGAGCTTGCGGCGATTGCTCCAATTGATATCGAGGGGTTAACACGGGTCCGTGGCATCGGCCGGGGCTTTGCAGAGGGGAGGGCAGCGCAGTCTTTGCTTGCGGTCATTGCTGCGGCGAAATCGATCCCGGAGCCCAGCTTGCCAATGTCGCCTCGCGTCAGCGACTCTGCAAAATCATCTCCGGGACTAGTAGCTTTGCTTAAAGTTCTGCTCGCAGAGCGGGCTAGCTTTCATCATGTTGCTGCTCGACTGATTGCTTCGTCGGATGACATCGACCGCTTGGCCAGTGAGGAAGCCCCTGACCTTCCGTGCTTGTCAGGTTGGCGCGCTGAATTGTTCGGCGCTGATGCTATGCGGCTGAAGACCGGGAAGGTGGCCCTCCGTGCGCGTGGAAAGCGGGTGGAAGTTGTTGAACTCCCGAATTGATGCCGGAGGGCTAATACATATGCTGTCCGCCATTGATCGATATTGTTGAACCCGTAACGAAATCTGCTTCGTCTGCAGTGAGAAACACGACCCCACGGGCGATATCGTTGGCTTTGCCGAGACGCCCGACCGGAATCCTTGTGATGATTTTTTTTAGAACGTCAGGCGGGACTGCTCTCACCACGTCGGTGTCGATATAGCCCGGCGCAATGGCATTTACGGTAATGCCGAAACGTGCACCTTCCTGGGCCAGCGCCTTCGTGAAACCGTGAATTCCGGATTTTGCCGCAGCGTAGTTGACTTGACCATATTGCCCTGCCTGACCATTGATGCTGCCAATGTTGACAATACGTCCGAACTGCCCGTTCTTCATTCCATCAAAAGTGGCCTTACATACATTGAAGCATGAGCCAAGATTAGTATCGATTACGATCTCCCACGTATCACGCGTCATTCCCGTTATCGTCGCATCTCGGGTAATTCCGGCATTATTAATCAGGATTTCAATCGGGCCAAGGCGGTTGGTGATCGACCGCACGGCATCAATCGTCTGCCCATAATCACTGGCATCAAATTTAATAGTTTCGATGCCGTGGACTGCGGTAAAGTTTTCTGCCGCTATCTGGGCGGCTCCATTTACCTATCGCCAAAGCGGGCCATACGTTCCCTGTTGTCGGTGAGGCAAGGATGACGGGATGCGCCAGCGGGGACTGTTCGGGCTATCGGACCATCTGAAGCGACTGTCTGCCTACGGCGATCTGCTGGAGGTTTTGGTGCG
>JAJZBH010000204.1 GCA_021799015.1 Pseudomonadota bacterium | reverse complement strand
CTACGCCCGCGAGGAAATGGAAGCCGGGACCCTGCGGCGCGGCGCGCGGCGCTTCGATGAGCCGCTGCCCTATGACCGTCGGCGTAAAGTCTCCGCTTTCGCCAGACAGATGCGCGCCTGGCCCGATTTCGCCGCGCCGGGGGCGCTCCGGGATCACGTGATCCGGTATCTTCCGCGCGATTACCCGCTCTTCGCACGGCTGAACCCGGGCGATCAGTATCCGCAAGCCTGGCAGCACGCTCTCGATATGTTCGATGAGCGCCTGGCGGAACTGAAACGCCAGGGAACGGTGCTCCGGGCGGGCAGCGCCGCATACGAGCGCCTCAAGAGTTCAATCGTGCCGCCCTACGACGCCAGCAAATTTCCCAACAAATGGCGGAAGATGTGGCGCGACAAGCCGGCGCGCACGCTGATGGCGCATCTCGGCAAGGACAGCTACAGCCATATCCATTACGACAGCGACCAGGCGCGTACGATCTCCGTTCGCGAAGCGGCGCGGCTGCAATCTTTCCCGGACGGCTTCGTGTTCTGCGGGACCATGAACCCTGCCGGCCGCCAGATCGGGAACGCGGTCCCTCCGCTCCTCGCAAAGGCTCTGGCAACAACCATACGCGCGACGCTGCAGGCGGCGTCAGAAACGGATATCCATGAGCATCGAAGAACGGCAGAAGCAGTTTGAAGCACAGATAAAGGGCCTGCCGGGCATAAAGCCTGAGCCGGAGGCCCGGGTTGCCAAAAATTTCGGCTTCTCGAACAGCTCTCGCGTGCTCGAAGGAGGCCTGTTCGCGTGCACCAATAACGTCGAGACCTACAGCCGGAAGCTCCTGACAGGCGTGACGGAGTCGTCGCAGTTCGTTCTCCTGTGCGTGCTGACATTTCCGCCACAAGACGAAGTCTATTTTGCGATCGTGGTGAGCCAGGATGCCGCCCGGGTTAATGCCGGGCTGACCAAACTGGCTAACCAAGTCACGGCGAAGAATAATGACATTGCCGCCGAGAACGCGAAACTCAAGGCCGCCGGCCGGAAGGAAAAGGCCTTAAGCAGCATCAACAACAACGTGAAGTTCTATGTCACCTCGAACGGCAACCTCTATCTGGAAAACGAATTCCGGGATGCGGTCGTCGAAGCCGATCTCGATCCCGACTGCCTCGCCGGAATTGATGCGATCGAGTTTGCGATCTGGCCACCGGCTGTATCAGCCCGCCGCAGTCTGCTGGCGCGGGAATTCGTCGGCTATCTAGGAAGCCTCGTCGGCAAAGAGCGCGTTCACGAGCTGACTGTCTGGCCCGATGCGTCGGCATTGAGTCCTGACATGCGGCGCTTGCCGCACACGCTCGATGTCGCGGACATTGAAGTCGCGGTGCAGAAGCTTGGTGGATTTTATCCGGGCGGCGAGGTGCGGCGCTATCATGGTGCGCTGAATTTTCTCGACCGCAAGCACTTCGTGATTCTCTCGGGTCTGTCGGGCACCGGCAAGACGCAGCTGGCGGTGCAATACGCGCGCGCCGTCCATGGTCTGTCCTCGAATGACGCGAAGGACCCGCTTCTGTTCCTCTGCCCCGTGCGCCCGGAGTGGACGGACCCGACCGGCCTCACTGGCTATTACGACGTGCTCTCGAACAGGTATGTGGTTCCACGCTTTCTTGAGGCGGTTCTGGTCGCCACGGCCCATCGCGATTCGCCGGTGTTCGTCGTTCTGGATGAGATGAATCTCGCGCGCGTCGAATACTACTTTTCCGACGTGCTCTCCTGCATCGAGACGCCTGATGGCGAAATTCATCTGCACTCAAATGGCGTGCCGATCGAAGGTTCAACAGGAACCAGTATCCCGGCAGCGCTGCCATGGCCGCCGAACCTCTACATCGCCGGCACGATCAACGTGGATGAGACCACGAACCCCGTCAGCGACAAGGTGCTCGACCGGGCGGTCGTGATCGACATGTCGGAGATTGCCTTACCAGGATTTCTCAGCGACCTCGAAACACGCGAGCCGGCACTCAAGGCTGCGCGTGCGGCGGCTGAGCCCGTGCTCGTCGCCGTGCATACGCTGATGCAGGAACACAGGCTCGGCTTTGGTTACAGGGTGGCGGAAGAAGTCGTCCGCTATCATGCCTTTGCCGCCACGTCGCTTGGCGCAACCTCGGCCGATATCATGGATCAGCTGATGGTGCAGAAGGTCATGGTAAAGCTGCGCGGTGCTGACCGTCAGCGCTCCCTGCTGACCGGATTGCAAAAGGCGCTCGTGGGGATGCCGAAGTCGCAGGATCTCCTGGCCCGTCTGACGGCCGACCTGGATGAATTCGGCTCATTCCAGACAACACGGTGAGGTCGCCCGTGCCCGATCTCCTTCTTCGCGATGAAAAGACCAAAGAGGCATGGCGGATATGGCCTGATCCGCAGGTGGTGCCTGCCGGTCGGGTCCAGGAAACCGGCAGCTATCTGTTCGAGCTGCATGATGCGCCGGCCGCCGCAGACTCCGCACTGCTGATCGATGACGCTGAGCTTGAAGGGCTGCGGCCGGCTGGCGGTGCGAATGCACGCTGGCGATGGGCTCCCGGTTTTCATGCCGGGACGCTGGAGGCGGAGCTGCGGATGCCGG
>JAJZBH010000051.1 GCA_021799015.1 Pseudomonadota bacterium | reverse complement strand
AGGTGTGAATTTAGGCATGACGATGGTGGCTTGAATCCCGGCGAGGTGCGCGTGCCGTGCCACAGCCTGAGCGTGGTTGCCTGCAGACATGGCAATTACTCCACGAATCCGCTCCTCGGGGGTCAGTAAGGCAATGCGATTTGATGCTCCTCGTTCTTTGAAAGCTCCCGTTGCTTGCAGATTTTCCAGCTTTAGGTAAATCTCGGCACCAGTTGCGCGCGATAGTGCGTCAGCAAAAACAAGCGGCGTACGCTGAACCGAGCCAGCGATACGCCATGCGGCTGCTTCGATCGCCTTGATATCAGGGGCTGAATTCAGCAGGTTCTCGCTTGGCACGGCCTCACCCGCCGAAGCGGATGTTCAGAATTTCGTACGCGCGATCACCGCCGGGTGCCGGTACGGAGACCGTGTCGCCCTTACGCTTACCGATGAGGGCTTTGGCTAGAGGGGCTGTAATTGACAGTCGTCCGGCCTTGATATCCGCCTCGTGCATCCCGACGAGGTGATAGGTAACTTCACGATCAGATTCTTCGTCGTAGAGATCGACAAATGCTCCAAATTTGACGGTATCCCCGGAAAGGGCTCCGATATCAATTATCTCTGCCGAGGCAATGATCTCCTCAAGCTCAGCAATCCGGCCTTCAATGAAGGATTGCCGCTCACGCGCCGCATGGTATTCAGCGTTCTCGGAGAGATCTCCATGGCTGCGGGCCTCCGCAATCGCGCGGATGATTGCTGGACGTTCTGCCGATTTCAGCTGACGCAACTCGGCTTCAAGATTTTGCAATCCGGGTCCGGTCATCGGGAATTTCTGCACAGCGATTCCTTTAGTCACTACAGTAGTCAGGCGGTCTGGACAAAATAAAGTGCCGCGACCGGAAGACACCGGACACGACACAATTCAAAGTGATTAACTAAAATACGACTGAAGCGGCGCAACTTCAAGGCTACCGGCTGCGAGCGCGGCGATCGCATGCGATGCCGCTCTGGCGCCCGCGATGGTTGTGAAGTGCGGGATGCCGTGCGTCAGAGCGGATCGGCGGATATCGAAACTGTCGGCCACCGTCTGCGCCGTCGACGCTGTGTTAATTACGAGCTGTACATCACCAGAACGAATGGCGTCGACACAATGTGGCCGCCCTTCCAAAACCTTGTTGATTGGCCGTGCGGAGATGCCGGCCTCGGAAAGGTACGCTGCGGTACCACGGGTCGCGAGCAGCACGAAACCTAAATCGACAAAGCGCCGCGCAATCGAAGCAATTGCTGCCTTGTCGCTGTCGCGCACGGAGAGAAACACAGTTCCCGAGCCCGGTAACCGCACGCCGGCCCCGAGCTGTGCCTTGGCGAAAGCCCGTGCAAAGCTGGCGTCTAGTCCCATTACTTCCCCTGTCGATTTCATCTCTGGGCCTAGCAGGACGTCCACGCCTGGGAATCGCGTGAAGGGGAATACCGCTTCCTTCACCGCGACATGGCTTCGCATAATACTGTGATCGAGCCGGAACGAGGCCAGATTTTCGCCGGCCATCACCCTAGCTCCAATCTTTGCCACGGGTACTCCCGTCGCCTTCGCCACAAATGGGATGGTACGCGATGCGCGAGGATTTACTTCGAGAACGTATACGGTCTCTCCCTGTATGGCATATTGGACGTTCATTAGGCCGATCACCCCCAGCGCCTTGGCCATTGCTTCGGTTTCTGTTCGTAATTCTGCAACGATTGCAGGCGACAGAGAATAAGGCGGTAGTGAACATGCCGAGTCGCCAGAATGGATTCCAGCTTCTTCAATGTGTTCCATAACGCCTGCTACATACACGTTCTGTCCGTCGGCGATGCAATCAACGTCGACCTCGATAGCATCGTTGAGATATCGATCGATTAATACGGGGTTACTGCCCGAAACGGCGACCGCCTCACGCATGTAGCGGCGTAAATTGGTGATGTCGTGGACAATCTCCATAGCGCGACCGCCGAGTACGTAGCTAGGTCGGATCACGACCGGGAATCCGATGGACGCCACAATAGCTTCTGCTTCCTTGGCAGAACGCGCGATGCCGTTTTCCGGCTGTCTTAGGCTGAGCGATCGAAGGAGTATTTGAAACCGCTCGCGATCCTCGGCAATATCGATGGCATCGGCTGAAGTGCCAAGGATGGGGATTTTCGCGGCCTCCAGAGCTTGGCTGAGCTTCAACGGAGTCTGTCCCCCATATTGAACGATGCAACCAACAACTTCACCGTTCTGCTGTTCTCTCTTAATCAGAGCAATGACATCTTCTGCATAGAGTGGCTCGAAATAAAGTCGGTCCGACGTATCGTAATCGGTCGAAACCGTTTCAGGATTGCAATTGATCATGATCGTTTCGTAGCCAGCCTCACGTAACGCGTAGGCAGCATGGACACAGCAATAATCAAATTCGATTCCCTGACCGATTCGATTAGGCCCACCACCAAGAATTATAATTTTTTGTCGTGCGCTGGGTTCGGCCTCGCAATGCGGCGTATTGAACCCGCCTTCATAAGTCGAATACATATAGCTTGTGGCTGATGCAAATTCACCGGCAGTGCTGTCGATTCGACGGTAAACAGGAGTAACGTTAAGCGCGATCCTTGCTGCGGCAATTTCCTCTTCCTTATGTCCCGTGAGCTGGGCAAGCCGTCTGTCCGAAAAACCCAATGCTTTGATGGCGCGAAAGGTATCGGCATCTGCCGGAACGCCTTCCTGGAAAACCTTTTCTTCGGCCGCCACAACGATTTCGATTTGCTGAATGAACCACGGATCAAATTTGCTGGCGGAACAGATATCGTCGACGGATAGTCCTGCGCGCAATGCTTGCGCTGCGATGAGCAGTCGATCAGGTCGTGGTGTCGATAGTGCTGCTCGAAAGGCATCGTTGGTGCCGTCTCCAGGTACGTCGATCGGATCTAACCCCGAAAGCCCGGTCTCGAGACTACGAAGACCTTTTTGCAGAGCTTCGGGAAAGCAGCGTCCGATAGCCATAGCTTCGCCTACCGACTTCATTGCTGTCGTCAGCAACGTTGGGGTGCCGGGGAATTTCTCGAACGTGAAGCGCGGTATTTTGATCACCACGTAGTCAATCGTTGGCTCAAAACTTGCCGGAGTTACTGCCGTAATGTCGTTACGTAGCTCGTCGAGTGTGTAACCTACGGCCAGCTTGGCGGCGACCTTTGCAATTGGAAATCCCGTGGCTTTGGACGCCAGCGCGGAAGATCGCGAGACGCGTGGATTCATCTCAATGATCACCATTCGACCATCTGTGGGATTCAAACCAAACTGCACGTTGGAACCACCCGTATCGACGCCAATCTTCCGCAAGCAGGCAATCGATGCATCGCGCATGATTTGGAATTCACGATCAGTAAGTGTGAGAGCAGGGGCTACCGTGACCGAATCTCCTGTATGGACGCCCATGGGGTCAATATTTTCAATCGAGCAGACGATGATGCAATTGTCGGCGGCATCGCGTACCACTTCCATCTCATATTCTTTCCACCCGAGAACACTTTCCTCGATGAGAACTTCAGTAGTAGGTGACGCATCTAACCCACTGGTTACGATGTCGAAAAATTCTTCGCGATTGTACGCGACGCCTCCGCCGGTACCACCAAGAGTGAAAGATGGTCGAATGACGGCTGGTAGCCCGACGAGGTCGAGCGCTAACCATGCTTCCTCGATTGAATGCGCGATAGCGCTTCTCGGGCTATTGATGCCGATTTCCGCCATTGCGTCGCGAAATTTCAGCCGATCCTCTGCTCTTTCGATAACGTCTGCGCGCGCGCCGATTAACTCGACTCCGTATTTCGTTAGGACCCCGGATTTTTCGAGGCTCATCGCCGTATTCAAAGCCGTTTGCCCGCCCATTGTTGGCAGCAATGCGTCAGGCCTTTCCTTTGAAATGATTTTTTCTACTATTTCCGGTGTAATCGGCTCAATGTAGGTCGCGTGGGCCAGCTCCGGATCAGTCATGATGGTTGCCGGATTAGAGTTGACTAGTATGACGCGGTATCCTTCTTCCCGCAGCGCTTTGCATGCCTGCGCTCCTGAGTAGTCGAATTCGCACGCTTGACCGATGATTATCGGGCCGGCACCGATAATCAGGATCGAGGAAATGTCAGTGCGTTTCGCCATGTCCGTCTTTCTTTGCGTAATATTAGAGAATTTGAGCTGCCGTATTGTTGTTAACGCGACAGAGGCTGGGGCTTCGTCCCGAAACGACAGATATCGGCTTGCAGAAAACGCCACCGAATCCGGGCTGGTCGCCTAGCATTCTTTACCTATTAGCTGGGTAAAGCGGGTGAATAGGTGATGTGCATCGGATGGGCCAGGGCTTGCCTCCGGATGATACTGAACGGAAAAACATCTCTGCGTAGGAGATGCAATTCCCTCGTTTGAGCCATCGAAAAGACTGCGGTGCGTCACGATGACATTTTCGGGCAACGAGGCCTCATCGACGGCAAAGCCATGGTTTTGGCTCGTTATTTCTACACGCCCTGTTGCTAGCTCCTGCACGGGCTGGTTCGCTCCGCGATGGCCACGGGCGAGTTTATATGTTCGCCCGCCTAACGCGTGTGCGAGCAGTTGATGTCCGAGGCAAATTCCGAATAACGGGACTCCAGCGTCGAGGATTCCGCGTATTGTTGGGGCCGCGTATCTCGCAGTCGCTGCCGGGTCTCCTGGGCCATTCGAGAGAAAAACTCCATCGGGCTTGTACCGCAAGACTTCGTCCGCGGTCGAGAATCCGGGTACAACGATGACGCGGCAACCCGCACTCGCAAGATTGCGTAAAATGTTTCTCTTTGCGCCATAGTCGATGGCGACGACAGTATATTTTGGCGTGAGCTGGTGCCCAAAACCGTTCTGGCGCGACCACAAGGTCTCGGTCCACTCGTAACTCTGGGTACAGGAAACCTCGCGGACGAGGTCCATACCTTCTAGCCCCGGCCAGTTCCGTGCCTGCTCAACAAGGCTTGGGAGATCAAATTTCTGTTCGTCAGGATATGCGATCAGTGCGTTCGGCGGGCCCTCATCACGCACCAAACGGGTAATCGCGCGCGTATCGATGCCCGCAATCCCCGTTAGATTCATACGCCCGCACCAGCTATCCAACCGCTCTTGGGCACGCCAATTTGAAGGCGCGGAGATATCACGATTGACGACGAGGCCTCTGGCAAAAATGGTGGATGCCTCAACATCCTGACAGTTCGTGCCAACGTTACCGATGTGCGGAAATGTGAAAGTAATAATTTGTCCTGCGAAGGAAGGATCGGTCAAGGTCTCCTGATACCCTGTCATTCCGGTTGAAAAACAGAGTTCGGCAGTTCGGCTCGTTCCATGGACGCCGAAGCCACGACCCCAGAAAATCTTTCCGCTGCCAAGAACCAGAGCGGCCGTTGCGGCAGGAGGTTTGTATGCGGCCTCCGTTTCTGGCGCATCCGTTACTGCCCCGGGCAAGTCACTTAGGGTAAGGCCGGTTGCCGTAAGAACGGCTGACCAGTGGCGCGACGGAATTGCGCCTGCGGAGCGCCATTTCCGCACTGCTTCGGTGGACACCATTGTCAACTTTGCGGCCGCTTCTGGACCGCCCAGACGTTCAATCAAATTGTCGATGGTTATTGCCATGATGAAGTGCTATTATCGGAAAAAATATCCGCCTTCAACCGCGCTGCCGTAGCGCCGGAAAAAGTTTCCAAACTGAAGCATGGAGCTGTCAATGGCTGGTGAACTACGTGAAAAAATTCAGGAAGAGCTCAAAACCGCAATGCGGGCGCATGAGACCCTTCGGGTTTCCACTTTGCGAATGATGATTGCGCGTCTTAAAGAACTTGATATCGCGGCTCGGCCGAAGGGTGTTGCTGCCGTGCCCGATGAAGAGATCGTCGTAATGCTGCGTTCAATGGCCAAATCCCGGCGTGAAAGCGAAGCCCTATATCGAAAGGGTAATCGCCCCGATCTTGCTGACAAGGAGAACGAGGAAATTGCGATTATCGAGAGTTTCCTTCCGCAAACCCTTGGCGGAGCCGCTTTAGAGTCTGCCATCGCAGTCGCTATTCGTGAGACGGGTGCGGCATCGGTGAAAGATATGGGTAAGGTGATGGCGGCACTGAAAGCTTCTTACGGAAGTGCTCTTGATATGGCTGCTACATCAGCCCTGATAAAGGTAAAGCTTGCATCATGAGGCATTGCGCGGGATGAGCCGTGGCGCATGAGTCTGCCTGATGGTTTCCTTGATGAGCTTCGTACCCGCACGCCGATCGCGCCATTGATCAGCCGGCGTGTTCGCCTAGTGCGCTCTGGTCGCGAACATAAGGGCTGTTGTCCATTCCATCACGAGAAGACGCCATCATTCTATGTATACGACGATCATTTCCATTGTTTCGGCTGTGGCGCGCATGGAGATGCGATCAGTTTTGTGATGCAAAGCGAGGCGCTCACTTTCTCCGAGGCTGTCGAGCGCCTTGCCGCTGAAGCGGGTCTTGAGATGCCGTTGCCTACGCCCAGCACTGCGGCAGCAGCAAGACGTGAGGCAGGTCTGATCGAAACGCTGGAGGCCGCCTGCCGCGAGTACCAGCAGTATCTGAATGGCCCCGGAGGCGCGCGCGCGCGTGCGTATCTTCGGGATCGCGGATTGACCGACACAGATATCGAGCGTTTCGGACTTGGTTGGTCTGGCGAGGGCAGAGGTGGACTACTCGCTTCTCTCAGGCGTCAGGGCATTACGATCGATCAATTGGTGGCGGCTGGCCTAATGAAGCCGAATGATCAGGGTGCCGTCGACTTTTTTTACGGTCGTCTAATGTTTCCGATTCGTAACCGTAAGGGGCAAATCGTTAGCTTCGGCGGTCGCCTTCTCGGGAGCGGTGAGCCGAAATATCTTAATGGTCCTGAGACGCCGGTGTTCTCCAAGCGCCGCACACTTTACGGGCTTGATCTGGCTCGTGAAATTATGCGAGCCGGCGGCAAGCTCGTTGTGGTTGAAGGATACATGGATGTAATTGCGTTGCATAGCGCTGGCCTCTCGGGCGGTGTGGCGCCCCTTGGCACGGCGCTGACCGAGGCACAATTGGCAGAACTTTGGCGCTTGTCGCCGGTGCCAATCCTGTGTTTTGACGGTGATACGGCAGGACGCCGAGCCACGCTGCGTGCCATCGAACTGTCGCTCCCATACCTTTCGGCGGATAGGTCACTTTCCATTGCCTGCCTACCAGACAGCGAGGATCCAGACTCCCTTATACGTAATGGACGAAAATCCGAGATGGCGGCAATTCTTGACGCCGCACGGCCGCTTGCGGTTGCCTTATTTGATTTGCTTGCCGAAGGGGTTGATCGTACCACCCCTGAAGGACGTGCCAGCTTTCTACGCCGGCTGGATGACGCAGCATCTCGTATTTCCGATCGTGCGCTTGCTCGCGAATATCGCACCGAGTTGCGTGATCGGTTTTACTTAGATCGCGCCGTTAAGCGAATCGACCGACGTTTTCCGGCTGGAGGAAAACGTGTAGTCGTGTCCGCGCGCCCGGTAATCGATGCCGCCGCCACGGCGCGCCGACGCGCCGAACTGTTGATCGCTGTCTTGCTCCATCATGTCGATCTACTACCTGTACTGGCGGAAGATTTTGCCGCTCTGCCGATTGTGGGCGAGATGAATACCGTTCGTGCGATAATGCTTGATTGGTTGCACAGGGAGCAGGACTGTGGGACGGGTCTTGACAGTAGCGCTCTGCTCAACCATCTCCGCCAATCGGGGTTGGACGGGGTCGTCGCCAGAGTTCTGGCGCAGCCTCTGCCGTCGGTCGTCCGGAACGCGGGAGCGACGCGCTCTGATCTGGAAACATTCTGGTACGGGATCGTCAGTCTGATGAATCTGGGTTGGTTGCGCGAGCAGTGCGCCGAGCAGCAACGTCGATGGCAGGACACCCAGGATGCCACGGCGTGGAATCGCCTCGTTTCGATCACGTTGGCGCTCAGGCGCGCCGAGCGTGGAGAGATCGAAGAGGACGAGACCGCGTAAAAATAAGTTAACTCCTTCGGCCGGGTAGGGGCAACGCTACGCCGGTCGCGTTTCATTTTCGCCGGAGAAACCCGATTGATGGTCACTAAGCAAGCCACTGCTACTACAGCAAACCCAGAACAGGGCGCCACGGAGGTTGAAGCTGAGACCGTCACGCTGGACATCCAGTCTGCCTCAGTGAAGCGCTTGATCGCCCGCAGTAAGGAGCGTGGCTACATCACCTTTGATGAGCTCAACGCCGTTCTACCCGCGGAGCAGAACAGTTCCGAACAAATTGAAGACGTGATGGCTCAACTGAACGAGATGGGCATTCAGGTTGTAGAAGGAGAGGAAGCGGACGAAGTCGAAAGCACCACCGAGAAAGCTGACGAATTAGCCGAGGCGGAGGACGAAACTCCCGGAGGCAACATAAGCGAGGGCAGTACCGGTCGGACCGACGACCCGGTACGGATGTATTTGCGCGAGATGGGCACTGTGGAGCTGCTGTCGCGCGAAGGGGAGATAGCCATCGCCAAGCGTATCGAAGCTGGTCGCGATATGATGATTGGTGGCTTATGCGAAAGCCCTCTAACGTTCCGAGCTATTATTGCTTGGCATGAAGCGTTAAAGAACGGCAAAATCCTATTGCGAGATGTCATTGACCTCGAAGCTACGCAAGGCAGTGGTGAGGGGCCGGCGGCGGGCGCCGATAGAGATTTCTCAGGAGGTGACGACCCGGAGGACGATGAAGAGGGTGACGCAAGCGGCATGTCGCTCTCGGCCGTCGAGGAGAAACTCAAACCTGAAGTGTTTGATACGTTTACTGCGATTGAAGCGCTCTACGAGAAATTTATGAAGCTTCAGCATAAGCGGCTTGATGCGCTTAATGCAGGAGCTGAAGCGACGAGGCGATCCGAAAAGGCGTATGAGAAATTGCGCGACGAACTTGTTGCAAAAGTTGAACAGGTTCGCCTTCACAATAATCGGATGGAGGAGCTGGTAGCCCAGCTTAAGGAGCTGAATCAGCGCCTGAATGGCCTTGAGGGTCAAATGCTTCGCCTTGCGGAAAGCTGCAAAATAGGCCGAGAGGAGTTTCTCGCCGCGTATCGGGGGCACGAGATGGATCCCACGTGGCTTGACACTGTCGCAGAACGTCCCGGGAAGGGATGGAAGCTGTTTGTCACCAAGCACGGGGTTCAGGTCGCTGAGCTGCGTGCACAGATCGGTCGAATTGCCGCTGAGGCACAATTGCCCATTGAGGAATTTCGACGTGTTTACGGGACAGTTTCACGTGGAGAGCGTGATTCTACCCGCGCGAAGAAGGAGATGATTGAGGCTAATCTTCGCCTCGTGATCTCGATTGCCAAGAAATATACGAATCGAGGCCTTCAATTCCTTGACCTGATCCAAGAAGGCAATATTGGTTTGATGAAGGCTGTTGATAAATTTGAATATCGCCGTGGTTACAAGTTCAGTACCTATGCCACTTGGTGGATTCGCCAAGCGATAACTCGGAGTATCGCCGATCAGGCGCGTACCATTCGCATTCCCGTCCACATGATTGAAACGATCAACAAACTTGTCCGCACATCACGCCAGATGCTGCACGAGATCGGACGCGAGCCAACCCCGGAAGAGCTGGCGGAAAAGCTGGGTATGCCGCTCGAAAAGGTTCGGAAAGTGCTCAAGATTGCCAAAGAACCCATAAGCCTGGAGACGCCAATCGGCGATGAAGAGGATAGCCATCTTGGCGATTTCATCGAAGACAAGAACGCGATCATTCCCTTGGATGCGGCTGTTCACGCGAACCTGAGAGAGGCGGCCACCCGCGTGCTCTCTTCATTAACGCCTCGGGAAGAACGTGTGCTCAGGATGCGTTTTGGGATTGGAATGAACACTGATCATACGCTTGAGGAGGTCGGCCAGCAATTCAACGTCACACGTGAGCGGATCCGTCAGATCGAAGCCAAGGCCCTTCGAAAGCTCAAACATCCGTCCCGCAGCCGGAAACTGCGGAGTTTCCTGGAAGACTAAGGAAATGCGCCGCGAATATTGGCGCGCTAGGCCTGGTGAGGCCGTGGATCGCGCGATCGTCACGGTCTCGTTTCTTAGACTTGATAACAAGCCGCCTGTAGTTTGGCCGGAGCTTCCGGAAAATGTGTCCGTTGAACAGGTTCACGGGGTAGATGCCGCGACCTATCGGGATCTTTACGAGCGTATCGGCGGACGCTGGCTATGGTGGCTGCGTCGGATGATGCCAGACCCAATGCTTGAGGCTCTGCTCGCGGACCCCGCCATCGCCATTTATATCCTTCGATTGGACGGCCGCATTGGGGGGTTTTTCGAGTTGGACTCGACACCCTGGCCAGATGTCAACCTCAGTTACTTTGGGCTACTTGATGAAGCAATCGGGAGAGGGCTTGGGTTTGGCTTGCTCGGTGTCGCCATTAACGAGGTTTTTTCCAAGCCTGTACGAGGGATGACTGTCAATACGTGTACGGCCGACCATCCGCGTGCCCTACCAAACTACCAGCGGGCAGGTTTTCGGATTGTGCGGCAGGTACGCGAAGTATGGGACATCCCGACACGTCTTGGTTTGGTTATCCCGAAGCACTTACGAGCAGACTACGTGGTTTGATATATCTCTGGTATCAGGAGGCCGATACACGTGTCATTTGTTTGCGGTTGAGCGAGGAGCTTCCGCTGAGCCCCGTATGAAATGAACGCAGGCAATGGTGGGTGTTACCGTCGGCCGCCTTCCGTGCATCGTGGTATTGACCGTAACCGTGAACTGATGCGGACACTCGCCGTGCGTCCGGATTTCATGGCGTAGTATGTCCATGCTTCCTTTTCATCCTGACCATTGCGGTTTTTCTCTAACGGACCAGCTCGAGCCAGCGTTGGAGCGCACTTTCGTCAGAAAACAGCACTACAAACTCACAGGCGCCATTAATCCTCACGATTTCCTCCCCCCATGTTCTGCGACGCCGTGCATTGCGCAGATTGGTGTTCTTAATTTTCTTTAAGTTTATCCGTTTTCAGCGTCTAGCAGAGGCGGAAAGGCATGTTTTGGAAAATGTCAGAAAAGGTCTGGTGGCTTGAACGTTGCTGGGTGCGCACCCCTTTTCCGTACATCCACGCGTTCTTCGCGACTTTCTCGTGGGGATACATTCAAATTTGTGGTTCTTCTGGTGTCAGATTATGGTTACGGCGAGGGCGCTGATATATCAGTGCGCTCGCGTAAGACTACACGCCTGCTTTTCCTAGAGCTGTCATAGTGGCCGTTACGATGGCCGGATCTAATTGCTTGAAGCGGTACGGCTTTTAACGCATCGATAAACTGTTTGCAGAACGACGCTGCCGTTTGTCTGCGTATCGCGGCCAAGAGCGCGCTATGCCTTGCAATCCGCTCAGATTTATCCATGAGTAGGCCACGATGAATCGCATCGGCCACGGCGTCTACGTCGAACGGATTGACGATTAGAGCGTCTTCCAGGCGTTCGGAAGCTCCAGCAAAACGTGAAAGAATAAGAACGCCGGGATCCTCAGGATTTTGGGCCGCTATGAATTCTTTTGCTACCAAATTCATACCATCGCGCAGAGGCGTTACCAATCCGATTTTGGCAATTCGGTAAAATCCCGCAATTGTGTTGCGGTTTACCGCACGAGTCATGTAGCGTAGCGGCGTCCAGTCAAAATCTGAGAATTCACCATTAACGTCACCAACTTTTCGATCCAGTTCACGCCGCAGTGCCTGATAGCGATCGACATCCTCACGAGACCGTGCTGCGATCTGCAAGAGGCTTACGCGCCGCAAATGCTCAGGATGGCGCCGAAACAGTTGCCCAAATGCCTCGAAACGTTGGGGCAACCCCTTTGTATAATCCAATCGGTCTACCCCGATAGCCAGAGCTCGGCCTACGAGGCTGCTTGTCAATCGTAACGTGTCGGGGCGATTGGCCGCACGCTGGGCGATAGAAGTGAATCCATCGACATCAATTCCCACAGGTGTCACAATTGTCTCGGTTTGGCCGCAAGCATGCGAAAAGCAACGCTCATTTATCTGGGTAACATTAATGCAGGAATTGAGTGACTCCATGAAATTGAGCCTGTCGCCCTCTGTCTGAAATCCGATAAGATTGGCCGACGTCATTGCCTCAAGCAACGCGGCCGCAGTTGGCATGATATGTAGGAAGGCGGGAGGAACAAATGGAATATGCAGGAATAGGCCGATACGGTTTGTTATCCCGAGGGAACGTAGTTCGGCTGCCAGAGTGAGTAATTGATAATCGTGGATCCAGACAAGATCATCGGGTCGCAATAGAGGCGCCAGTGCTTCGGCAAACGCGACATTAACAGAACGATAACCATTGTAGTCATCGCGACGAAAGTCAAACAAACCTGTTCGATAGTGCAGCAACGGCCATAGCGCGCCGTTAGAAAAACCTGTATAAAATCGCGTATAATCAGTTTCGCCAAGGTCGATGGTGGCAAAATCAATACCACCATGGGTTACGACCTTCGCTCGCGTCGACGTTGATGCCGCGCGTCTTCCGGACCACCCGAACCAAAGAGAGCCCGGAATCATTGCCTCGTCCAAGGCAACAGCCAGCCCGCCTGCTTTGGTACCACGTTCGGTTGGCAGCGAGACGCGGTTGGAGACGATTACGAGCCGGCTCATGCCGCATTGTCCCGCGCCAGAGATCGCCTCAACCATGAGCGTACTGCTTTGGGCCCTCCGTGGGCGTCACCAAAATCCTTCACAGCGTGCAGCCCGATGCCTCCTAAGTCCCGAGCGGTATCAATAGCCACTTGGTCGGTAACATCATCGCCAACGAAAACCGGGATCCGTCCTATAAAAGGTGGACGTCTCATGAACCACTTCAACGCGGCACCTTTGTTTGCGCCGCGCGGCCGAATCTCCCATGCCATGTGTGCAGGCAGAAGCTCTGCGTCGTGTTTCTCTATCAGCAAGTCACGGATTACACGCTCGAACACGGGGGCAGCTGCCGGATTGCGTCGGTAATGGGCGACGAGACCATGTTGCTTCGTTTCGATCAATGTGCCCGGCCACTCACGCGCGTAGGCTTCAAGGACGGCACGCCATTGAGGCCGGTTTGCGGAGGTGGTGCTCAGCGTGTGTATGGTCGAATTAGCGTCGCGGCGAATCACACCGTGCTCGGCGCCGGCTGGGAACGACGCCCTGGTGAGTTGGTCGATATCATCCAGCCTTCGCCCCGAAAGTATGGCTAGCGCTTGACCGTGTTGAGAGGCCAAATTTCGAAGTAACTCGGAGAGTCCAGCGGGGACCTGAACCTCGTCGGGCGTTGCCGCCAAGTCTAGCAACGTACCGTCGAGATCTAGGAACAACGCATGTCGATTGTCCAACTCGGGCAACATTGCCATAAATCTGGGTACTCATCCGTTTAGGTCAAGTTCCAAATCTCAAAATCACGTAATATTGCTGGTGAATGGAGCCTGACTTGCGCGCTGGCCGGGCAGAATATCCTTGAAGTTTGTTCGTCTCATCGCCAAAATGGGCACATGAAATCAAATCCCGGCCCGATCCTGGACATGACCCCGTCTGGCGAATTTTCTGGCCCACCGAAGCCGAAGGTTATTGAGGTATTGGTGAGGCTTGTCGCTGCTCTGCTATTGATCGGAGTTGCCGTCGTTGGCTTCTGGCTCGCTCTATTTTTGGTTCCTTTCTTGGTACTCGGTGCTCTTGCACTGTACGCGCTTTATTGGTGGCGGCACCCATCCACGCACTGGCGTCATGTCGTGATCCGAACGAGATATCGTCAGTAAGTAATGGGATTAACAGGTTATTATTCGATACGCTCGTACCGAGTCATAGCCTCTGGTTCGCGGATGTTAATGGGCTTTGCGAGATCCCAGTTGACCGCTCAGTGAAGATCGGTTCGGGTCAAACGGGTTCGTCGTCCCCCGAAGTGCTATGCGGATCGGTACACCTGGAAGCTTGAACTGCGCTCGCAACGAGTTGACGAGATACCGGAGATAGGAATCAGGCGTCGCATCGACGCGGGTACCAAACAGAGCAAAACTTGGTGGGCGGGCTTTTACTTGGGTAATATAGCGCAGCTTCAGCCGACGGCCGTCGATGAGCGGCGGAGGCATGCGTTCAAGTGCACTTTCAAACCATCGGTTCAATGCTCCGGTTGGCACGCGCGTGCTCCAGCATCCCACCGCTTCCTGCACAGCAGGCAAGAGTTTCTGCATTCCTTCCCCGGTCTCGGCCGAAAGCGGCACAGTGCTAACGCCCTTTAGCTGCGCAAGTGATTCAGCAAGTCGCGTACGGACGAGTTGGCGGGCAGCCGCGCGATCTTCGACTAGGTCCCATTTTGTCAGGGCGATCACGAGGGCACGCCCTTCGCGTTCAGCCAATCGGGCAATCTGGAGATCTTGGTCCTCTAGCCCCCGAGAGGCATCAACGGCGAGGATCACGCAATCTGCGCGTTTCATCGCTTCTATCGTTGCTGATGTAGCCATCCTTTCAATTTCGACATCTATGCGCGCCCGCTTGCGTAGCCCCGCAGTATCAATCAAACGGTAATGGTTTCCATTGCGATCGACGAACTAGGCGGAAATCGAATCGCGGGTCAATCCTGGCTCTGGGCCTGTGATCGCTCGTCGTGATCCAATTAGCCGATTGAGAAGAGTCGATTTGCCGGCGTTTGGTCGTCCGAGAATTGCGATTGGCATGGGTTTTTGAGACGACAGTTCGCACGTAGCGTCAGGTTCAGGAAGCCGTTCGGCGATGAGGCTGAGGAGATCTGACACTCCTTCGTTGTGTTCAGCAGAGATGATGACGGGTTCCCCGAGGCCCAACGCGTGCGCTTCCAAAGCCGAGCCTACGTGAGATTGTCCTTCAGCCTTGTTGGCCACTACGAGCACAGGTTTGCCGGATTTCCGCAACCACATCGCGACTTCCCGATCCTGGGGTAAAAGGCCGGCACGCGCGTCAAAGAGAAGCAACAGAAGATCCGCAGACGCGATTGCTGTACTCGTCGAAGCGCGCATACGACCAGGTAGGCTTTCTTCAGGTGCGTATTCCATTCCCGCTGTATCGATAACAATGACGCGGCGGCCGACTATCTCAGTCCAAGCTTCCTTATGATCGCGTGTTACGCCGGGCAAATCATGGACCAATGCCAACCGACGACCGACCAACCGATTGAAAAGGGTGGATTTGCCGACGTTTGGTCGTCCGCAAATTGCAATCCGTGGGACGGGTCTGGAAGGCGTTTCTGATGACAAATGCATTGATTCAGCGATAGGCAGTGAGCACCGCGTGACTGGTTAGGACCAGTAGTTCACCAGCAGCGGTTATCGGCGCCTGCTGTGCCGGCCCAGTGAGCGCCAACGCCGACTCAGAATCTTCAAGTAGCGACCCATTGCGGGCGTCCACCGTCAACAACCGCTTGTTGTTGCCGGCTACGAAAAGACGGCTGTCCGCAAGGAGTGGTCCGCACCAAGAAATCGGGCCCGACTGCTTCTTTTCGTTTCGATACTGGGGCAATTGTGTTACCCATGCGACAGCGCCATCCCGTGTATGAATTGCAGCCAATCGTTGGCTCTCGGTTAGTAGGAAAAGCCATTCTCCGGCAACGGCGGGTGTAAAACTTCCCCCAGCGTCAAGGCTCCAGATGACTCTGCCGGAACGCATGTCAAAGGCGGCGGTGGAGTTGGAAAGAGCGGTGGCGATGACAAGCTCTCCTGAAATGACGGGATCAGCGACAATGGAGCTAATGTTTAAGGGATTGCTGATGCCATAGCCGACTGCGAGGCTTTGCTCCCAGAGCGCTGAGCCTGTCATTGCATTAACTCCAGCGAGTTGTCCGCTTCCAAATCCTGCAACGACGATTCCGTCCTGGTAGGCAGGAGCTCCGGCGCCGAGCACGGAGTTTGCTGATTCGGCAGCTGGGAATCTCCAAGCAAAGGCGCCTGATTTTTGCTCGCGCGCGATCAGGGTATTGTCAAGAAGAACCAGCATGACCAGACCGCCGCCGATGGTTGGAGCTGATCGGGCTGGTTGGCCAAGCGACTTACGCCAACGTGTCGCGCCGCTGGCAGGATCCAAAGCACGCAATTCGGAAAATCCTGTGGCAACGTAAAGAATACCGTTCGCAAAGGCGAGACCGCCGCCAATGGCGTAGCTATTGTCATGGCGAGGCCGCATCGATTTGCGCCATAGGCGGTGGCCATCAGAGAGAGAAATCGCGTCGACATGACCTGCCGCGTCCATGGCAAACACGCGGCCGCCAGCCACAATCGGCATGGCATTCAAGTATTGGCGGTAGGTCGACCCGGCGCCGATGCTCGTACTCCAAGAGGATCCGAACCGCGACGGCAACACAGCGTTTCCTGCCACATGCGCTGAATTGCGACCTGATTGTGGCCAGTCGGCTGACTGATCA
>JAJZBH010000050.1 GCA_021799015.1 Pseudomonadota bacterium | reverse complement strand
CAATCCTGGCTGAGCAGCTTTACCGCGCGCAGAGCATCCTGAGCGGCCATCCGTATCATCGTGCATCGCACGCTTGACCTTGTCCTGCCGCTTGCCTCATCTGGTCTTTGAACGGACCGAGGGAATACGCGAGAATGTCACAACGGCCGGTAATGCTGATGATTCTAGACGGATTTGGCTGGCGCGCGGAGCCATCAGACAACGCCGTTGCTCTAGCACACAAGCCGAATTTCGACCGTTTTTGGGAGACTGCGCCGCACGCGTTCCTGCGCACTAGTGGAGCTGATGTCGGCCTGCCCGACGGACAGATGGGCAATTCCGAAGTGGGCCACCTTAATATCGGTGCTGGCCGCGTGGTAATTCAAGAATTACCCCGGATTGATACTGCAATCCAAAATGGTTCCCTCGCTCGCAAACCGGAACTCTCTGCGTTCATCGCCGCTCTCAAGAAAACAAGTGGTAGATGCCAGCTGTTCGGTTTGGTTTCCCAAGGTGGCGTCCATGCCCATCAGCGCCATATCGCAGCTCTGGCAAAACTGATTGCAGACGCAGGAATTCCTGTGTTTATCCATGCCATCACAGACGGCCGTGACGCGCCACCCAAATCCGGTGCACACAGCATAAATCAGCTGCTCCAGGATCTGCCGAAAGGCGCAGAGATCGTATCCGTTTGTGGTCGATATTTTGCGATGGATCGTGACAATCGCTGGGAACGAATCAGGCGTGCATACGACCTGTGGGTCAGCGCCAAGGGCGCTCGGGCAGAGAGTCCAGGCGCCGCAATAAGTTCAGCGTATACAGCTGGTAACACCGACGAATTTGTCGAACCTGTAGCAATTGGCGACTACAGCGGGATAGTCGATGGCGATGGCCTGTTATGCGCCAACTTTCGCGCCGACCGTGTCCGTGAGATTCTTGCGGCTTTGCTCGAGCCCGGTTTTTCCGGATTCGAGCGCGCTAAAACAATTCATTTCGTCGCGACGTTAGGAATGATCCCGTATTCTCGACCGCTTGATCAGCTTATGGCGTCGCTGTTTCCACCTGAGCCGATGCAGGATCTGTTGGGCGAGATTGTTTCTAACGCTGGGTTTTGCCAGCTACGCGCCGCCGAGACCGAAAAATATGCTCACGTAACCTATTTTCTCAACGGTGGGCGCGAACAACGATTTCCAGGTGAAGATCGTATTCTGGTACCGTCCCCGAAAGTCGCTACCTATGACCTTAAACCGGAGATGTCAGCGCCGGAATTGACGGACAAAGTCGTCGCCGCAATTAACTCTCAAAAATATGACCTTATCGTCCTGAATTTTGCCAACCCAGATATGGTTGGTCATACTGGCAACCTCCGCGCCGCCATTAAGGCCGTCGAAGCTGTTGATACCGGGCTTGGTAAAATCGCAACGGCGGTCACTGAGCAAGGCGGGGCATTGCTGGTAACTGCCGATCACGGCAATTGCGAATTAATGATGAATCCGGAAACCGGTGGACCGCACACGGCACACACAGCAAACAAGGTGCCGGTACTGCTGATCGGGGCCGGCGGTGATCTCCGCCTCCATGATGGTAGACTTGCGGATGTTGCGCCCACGCTCCTTTCTCTTATGGGCCTCGTGCAACCCGCGGCGATGACGGGAAAGACCCTTTTAGATGGCGTATCCACAGCGCCGTGACATAGCAATATTGGTGCTATTCGCGCTGATCCTAACGGTTCCGTCCGTATCGGCAAAAGAAACGCTCAAAACCCATATTGAGCAGGCTGAGCAGAGCCGCGTGGCAGCAGCACATGCTGCAGCGTCTCACGCTGCAGCGGCGCGGCAGCAGGCCCTTGCAGCGGCGCGGGCTCGCGATAGGGCAACCGCTCTAATTCGGCGCGAAATCAACGTCACCGCGGCGCTGCGTCACGATGAAAACCAAACTGCGGCTATTTCGTCCCGTCTTGCCTCACTGCAGGTGGCGGCTATCAGGGCGCAGGAGAAGCGAAATCAGGACGTTGCCGCGCTAAAGCCGCTCCTTCCGCTTATCGTCAGGATGTCTTTGCATCCGAGCGCCTTGCTGCTCACGGCGGCTGCCACGCCTAGTCAGGCGGTGGAAGGAGCTTTGCTAATGCGTGGCCTCACCAAAAGGATTGCGCAACGCGCCAACGCTCTCGCAAGCGTACAGGCCAAACTCATCGCTCTCCATACCGCGGTGATGACCCAGCGCGTCGCAATGCTTGACGCTGTGGCAAAGCAGAGGGCCTTACGCGAGCGTCTTGATGCCGCGATTGCGAGTGACCGGAAATTAGCTGCTGCTGCCCAAGACGCTCATGCAGTTGATCTTCGGGAGGCAGAGCAAGCAGGTCGCCAAGCCCGAACGCTCGCCGGGATTATCGTCCGGCTTAAAGCCGAACAGAGGCAGCGTATTGTTTCCAAACATACCGTTGCAGCCAACATCCGAATTCCACGCCTGTTACGTGGCGCGCCGGTCGCCGGACGACTCGTTCGAGGTTTTGGCGCAAACACAATTGCCGGCCCAGCGACTGGCGACACGTTTGCGACCGCGCCTGCCGCCGTTGTCAGTGCCCCCTGCTCTGGCCGGATCGCCTTCGCGCAGCGGTTTCAGTCATACGGCAACCTGATGATCCTTACTTGTGATAGTGGCGACGATTTCGTGCTTGCCGGCGTTGAACACTTTGACGCCGCAGTCGGTACGCCTGTTGTGGACGGCCAACCCGTCGCGCGCATGGCTGGCTTCAATCCGAAGGATCCTGCAGCGCAGCCAAGACTGTATGTCCAGCTCCGCCGCAATGGGCGGCCGATCGACCCGTCAACCGTCTTCGCGTCGAAGTAAGGCGTCAGATAGATTCGTCGAAACGGACAATCTCGTGGCCGCCATGACAGCTCGTTTAAGTTCTACAGGTGACTGGAAGCAGGGAATAGCCGGGATCAACTTTTACGGAGGTTATACTTATGGACGGCCCTATCGAGTTGACACCTTGCGCCACGCGTTTCAGAACAAACAAGGAACATACTGTGTGTATATGAGGGCTCCGAGTGATCTTTGGAGCTGTTATCTGACAAAAGTTCCGCCCGGCAACGGTTGGAGCGGACCCACTGGTCGGACGGTTCCGTGTACCCGCTCTGCAGCCTGAGCAGGCGAGCGTGGTGAGTCCGGATCCCACCCTATTATGAAAACCAACTCCGTCGTGACTGGACTTCCTGCGGAACCATCTTAATGATGATATGGCTTTTGGAGGTTAGAATCGGATGGGTCTTCGCAGTGGGTTGATGGTCGCTAGCGGGTTTGTTCTAGGAATCTGTTTTGGTGTCTTAGCGCCGACAGTACACGGCGCGCTGGCAGATGGCCAGAAAGGCTCAAACACATATCAGCAGCTCAGCCTTTTTGGCGATATCTTTGAACGTGTCCGCGCGGATTATGTGACTCCTGAACCAGCAAGCAAGCTTGTGTACGACGCCTTGAACGGCATGTTGGCCGGCCTTGACCCGCATAGCGCTTACATGAACGAACAGCAGTATGCTGACATGCAGGCGGAAACGTCTGGCCACTTTGGCGGGCTCGGTTTGGAGGTAACGGAAACAAAGGGGCTTATCACCGTGATCAGCCCGATCGACGGCACGCCGGCAGCCAAAGCTGGCATCAAGCCCGGCGACATGATTGTTGCTATCAATAAAAAGCCCGTAATCGGTTGGTCCCTGAACAAGGCCGTCAACGAAATGCGTGGACCCGTTGGCTCAAAGATCACCCTGACCATCAAGCGTCGTGGTGTGCACAAACCCATCATAGCAACCCTGACCAGGGCAACGATCCACGTCAAAGCGGTTAAGAGTAAGCTATACGGAAACATAGGATACATTCGCCTCGCCTCGTTTGCCCAGAACGCCAACCGCGACATTCACAAGGCCATCTCCGGTCTGAAAGCCGAAAGCCACGGCAAAGTGGCCGGTTATATTCTTGATCTTCGCAACAACCCTGGAGGTCTTCTTGACCAAGGTGTAGATGTTGCCAATGATTTCCTCAATTCAGGTGAGATCGTTTCAACGCACGGGCGGCATCCGGCCGACGATTCCGTGTGGTATGCACATGCCAATGGTGACTTGACGAAAGGCGCACCGCTTGTTGTGATGATCAACGCCGGAACGGCCTCAGCAGCTGAGATCGTTACGGCTGCATTGCAACAGAATCGCCGTGCCATCGTCCTCGGCACACGCAGCTTTGGAAAAGGGTCTGTGCAAACAATATTTACGATCCCTGGTCATGGCGCGCTGCGGCTGACAACTGCCCTGTACTACACGCCCTCCGGCCAATCGATTCAAGATTATGGTGTGCAACCGGACATCGTCGTCCACGAATCCCCAAAATCTAACGACCGGTTCCCGACACTTCGTGAAGCCGACATGCCGCACGCTTTTCACAATCCTTCAGGACTGAAGGCTCCACCGTTGCCGCCGCGAATTCCTTTGCCCGCAGTCGCAAGATCGATTGCTGCTTACCCACCTTCCAACTGGCCGAAATTCAAGATTGGTGACCCGGCAACGGACTATCAACTACAGATGGCGCTAAAACTCGCCGACGCCATGATCGCCGAGCCCAAGACACCAGACTCACAATGAAGCCCAGAGATGCGATTCCATGCGCCTCGCGACGTACCTCCTATCTTGGCTGCGCGCGACAGTTACTTGCTTCGTGTGAGCTTGGCCGCAGCCCGCTGGACTAACTCATCTACAAGGGTAAAACATATTTGCGCCTCAGCGACGAACTTCGTCTCTGCTTCCGCATGAGAGTGTGCGTCCTTGTGTTCCCGGCCGCTAAAAAACGGTGGCAGCAATACGGGCTAACGTGGCAGGTCGAACCCCGGACACGGTGGTCCAACCTATGACTTATTTTTCCGGCCCCCTCACGCTCCTCCATAGACCCGAGTGCCAATCCGTCGCACGATGGAAACTTGCGTGGGATACCGCCTTGCGCGCGGCCATGCTGATTGCGGCTTCGCACGAGATGTTCCATGCATGGATTAGTTTTCGCTATTTTGGTCATGCGAAGGAGACAAACCAAAAATCATGAATGCAAACAATGGATCTCTCGATGAATATCGTCCGAATGTCGGTGCGGCTCTTTTCAACGAACAGGGGTACGTTCTAATTGCGCGCCGTGCCGATATGGCCGCGACAGTCGACCACCCTTGGCAACTGCCACAAGGTGGCATTGACGAAAATGAGTCGCCGCGCAATGCGGTTCTTCGTGAGCTTCGTGAAGAGATCGGCACCGATGCGGCAGAGATCATAGGGGAAATCCCGGAGTGGCTTGCTTATGACTTTCCACCCGAAATTGCCCGCCGCTTTGACAGTCGACATCGTGGGCAACGGCAACGCTGGTTTGCCTTGCGCTTCACGGGAACCGACAACATGATCCGATTAAACGATCACGAATTTCCGGAGTTCGATTGTTGGCGTTGGGCAAGCTTGGCAGAGATTCCTGAACTTGTTGTGCCGTTCAAACGAGCAGTCTATGCACGCGTTGCTCGTGATTTCGCCGTCTTCTCAAAACCGAATCCTATCGCAACCAGCGGAGAGTCATCATGGGAGAAATGATATCGCTGACCGCGTCGTGCGGTCACAAATTTCAAGCCTACGCGGCCGGAAATGAAAACGCTGCCCGCGGCCTCGTCGTGGTCCAAGAGATTTTCGGGGTCAACCACCATATGCGTGCCGTCTCTGATCAGTTGGCCTCGTTCGGTTATCGTGTTCTTTCGCCGGCACTTTTCGATCGGGTAGAGCGCGGCGTCGAACTCGGATACACATCGGACGGAATTCAAAAAGGCCTTGCTCTGCGCGAAAAGATAACCGAAGAGGAGGTCATTCGCGACATCGAGGCAACGGCGGCGAAACTTGCGCCGCGGCCCGTCGGTATCATCGGCTATTGCTGGGGTGGTACGATCGCTTGGTGGGGCGCAACCAGAACAAAAGCATTTAAGGCTGCTGTTGGTTGGTATGGCGGTGGCATTGCGGCCAGCAGGCATGCCGTGCCACACTGCCCTGTACAACTGCACTTTGGCGCTGAAGACCAAAGCATTCCGCTCGCTGATGTTGAGGCAATCCGCAAAGCGCACCCGAATGTGCCAACATACGTCTATCGGGACGCTGGTCATGGATTTGGTTGCGAAGAACGGCAGAGCTTCGATGCCAGAGCCAACGAGATAGCACTTCATCGGAGCTTGGCATTTTTCGCCGAACATCTGAGCTGAATCGGGACTCTTTGTAAAATCCCGTGACTGATTCAGCGTAAAGGAACCGTTTGCATCCTAGGCAACGACAGCGCAACGTTATCGGTTGCGCACTCTTTATGACTCGCTGATGGCTAAGCGCGGTCGCGCGGGGGGTATTGAACCGCCACGCAGGGCGTGCTCATGACATGGTATGAGCACGCCCGCTATTGCTGATCACATTCTCATTCTCGATTTTGGCAGCCAAGTTACCCAATTGATTGCCCGTCGCCTTCGCGAAGCGGGCGTATTTTGCGAGATTTGGCCGTTTGATGCCGATCCCACAGCGATAGCAGCCTTTTCCCCGAAGGGTGTCGTACTTTCGGGCGGACCCGCCAGCGCCACCAGCCAAGAGACGCCTCGTGCCCCACAATTTGTTTTCCAGGCAGGAATACCGGTGCTCGGCATCTGTTACGGCGAGCAGATAATGTGTACCCAGCTCGGAGGAACGGTTGAGCGATCCGATCATCAGGAGTTTGGCCGCGCTGAGCTGGATGTTATTGAGGATTGTGCGTTGTTTGATGGCGTTTGGCCTCGCGGTACAAAGGCCCAAGTTTGGATGAGCCACGGAGATCGCGTGACAGCTCTCCCCCCGGGATTTCGTGCCGTTGCAGTCAGTGCTGGCGCTCCATTTGCTGCCATTGCCGACGACGCCAAGCGACTTTATGGCGTTCAGTTTCACCCTGAAGTGGTTCACACTCCCGATGGTGCGAAACTACTGGCAAATTTCGTCCACCGAATTTGTGGTTTGTCAGGCAGATGGACGATGGCCAACTTTCGGGAGGCCGCACGCTCCACCATCCGCCAGCACGTTGGTCCCGCCAAAGTGATTTGTGGCCTGTCCGGCGGTGTCGATTCGGCCGTTGCAGCCGCCCTAATTCATGAAGCGATCGGCGGCCAACTGAATTGCATCTTCGTGGACCACGGTATGATGCGTGGTGGTGAGGCAGATGAAGTCGTTCGGGTGTTTCGCGATCGCTTTAATATTCCATTGGTACATCGCGACGCCTCGGACCTTTTTTTCTCGGCACTTGAAGGCGTGAGTGACCCCGAGCAAAAAAGAAAAATCATCGGCGGCTTGTTTGTTGACGTCTTCGAGGAGGAAGCAACCAAGCTTGGCGGCGCCGATTTTCTTGCCCAGGGCACGCTCTATCCGGACGTTATTGAGAGCGTTTCTACACGCGGTGGACCAAGCGCCGTAATCAAGTCGCATCATAATGTCGGCGGCCTACCCGAGCGGATGCGGATGAAACTTGTTGAGCCTTTACGCGAACTTTTTAAGGATGAAGTTCGCGAGTTGGGCCGCGAACTTGGCTTGCCAGAGAGTATCGTCTCTCGCCACCCCTTTCCGGGGCCTGGCCTTGCCATCCGAATTCCGGGGCCTGTAGATAGAGCAAAGGTTGCGATATTGCAGAAGGCTGACCTGATCTTTCTCGAGGAAATTCGCCACGCCGGCCTATACAACGACATCTGGCAGGCATTTGTGGCCTTGTTGCCGGTTCGAAGCGTCGGTGTGATGGGAGACAGCCGGACATATGACTATGCATGTGCGTTACGTGCTGTCACGAGCACAGACGGAATGACGGCTGATGTCTTCCCGTTTGACATGTCCTTTCTCACGCGCGTCGGAAATCGTATTGTCAACGAAGTTCGTGGCATCAACCGGGTAACCTACGACATCACGAGCAAGCCGCCCGGCACGATCGAGTGGGAATAATTTCCACCAAAGCGGAGCGAAATGGGAACATACACCGAGGCACCAACCGGTCATTTTGGTGGTCAATGGGCAATAGCGATGCGACCTCTAGCGGTCACCAGTTCCGGAAAATGCTACGCGGTTTGGCCTTTAGTGGTCGTAAATCGGGACCACACAACAGATGATCGTTGACACGTCGGCACTCCGACGTGTCAACTTGATTGGGCAATGGCCGGATCAGCGGCACGGTATTCGGTTGCACGGATAGCTGCAGCACACCGCACACGACGGTGGCCTGCGCTCAGCAGTGAAGTGGTCCCCGTGATGAGGACCACTGGGACCTGGAGTTAAGGTGGAGTCTGCGCCGTTCTGACTTGCATGTATCAAGCTGCTTTTTGCTGCTGTTGTGGCTGTGGGTATGTGGGCGACGCAATAGCGTCGTCCAAGCTGGGCCGAAGGGCCAGCATCATATCCACAGCCATCGGCGGTAGCGCGCCGATCATTGCTTCGCGCCAGACCTCCATCGGCGCCCGGTTGTCCAGCGCCTGATGAGGACGCTGGTCGTTGTAGAAGGCCATCCATTGGGCAACACCAGCGCGCACCTCAGTGCCGTCAGCGTAGCCCTTGATATAGACGTCCTGGTATTTCAGCGACCGCCAGAGCCGCTCGATGAAGACATTGTCCATCCAGCGCCCCTTGCCATCCATCGAGATTTTGATTTTGGCCTTGGCCAGAACGCCAGTGAATTCCGTCGAGGTGAATTGCGAGCCCTGGTCGGTATTGAAGATCTCTGGCTTGCCGAAGCGGGCCAGCGCCGCCTCCAGTGCCGAAATGCAGAACCCGGTATCCAGCGTGTTCGACACCCGCCACGCCAGGACCGCACGGCTGCGCCAGTCCATGATCGCCACCAGATACAGAAAGCCCCGGCCGATCGGCAGATAGGTGATGTCGGCACACCACACCTGGTTCGGCCGGTCGATCACCAGGTTGCGCAGCAGATACGGGAATATCTTGTGGCCAGCGCCCGGCTTGCTCGTTCGCGGCTTCGGGCCCAGAGGTACGATCCCCATCAGCCGCATCAGCCGACGCACCAGCTTGCGGTTGACCCAGAGCCGTTCGGCCGCCAGCATCGCCACAATCCGCCGCGCCCCCAGAAACGGCCAGCCCAGAAACAGTTCGTCGATACGCCGCATCAGGTCGAGATCGTTGTCGTTCGCCGCCTGGCGACGCCGATACACCCCCGACCGCGCGACCCCCAGCATCGCACATTGCCGTCGGATCGACAGCGCCGCATGGTCCCGGTCAAGCTTTGCTCGACGGTCCTGCGCGCTCACTTTCCGAAACTCGTTGCGGAAAAATCGTTCTCGATCGTCAACTGCCCGATCTTCGCATGCAGCTTCTCGATCTCACGCCGGGCCGCAACCTCGGCATCCTGGCCAACCCCAGGATCGAATGCCCGGGTCGCGTGATCCAGCAGTTGCTTCTTCCAGGCGTAAATCTGGTTCGGATGAACCTGATAGCGCGCCGCCAGCTCCGCCGTCGTCGCCTGCTCCCGCAACGCCTCCAGCGCGATCTTCGCCTTCAGCGCCACATCAATCTTTCGTCTCGTTTTCGTCGTCATCTCTCGCTCCGTCTATCACAACAGAACGACGCTTTTCCAAATTAGCCCACAGTCCCAAATCCAGAAACCAGTTCACCAGTTCACAGCCCCGTTACTGAAAACGACCGCGCTCAAAAAGAACATCCAGTAAACTTTCCGTTATTTCCAATGTTTTAATGTGATTATTTGACAGATTTGTGACAGGTCAGTGCGCAGATTTCGTGGACGTTTTGAGCTACAAAAATGGCCCGATGCAGCCATTTTTCGATGTACTTGTTTGAATCAGAGGTGAGGCCTTTGTCTAATTTGAGGGATAGATGGAACACGATATTTTGCGCGCGAGGAAGTCGGAAATGGGCCTCAGAATGCATCGATCTGCCTTGTAATCATGAACCCAGAATTCGTAGGGAATGCCCAGATGTTTGATCGCTGGCTAATCACCATACACTCAGGGATTACTGCGCGCGCAATATGACAAGCCGACGATGGATGGTGCTATGGTGGCTTGGAAGCTTCGTATGGCTAACTTCCAAAAAGCAATTGAGGGCAAGTAATCCCGCGTCCCGTCAAAGTGCCCACTATGTCGACCACCCGGGAGTCGGGGGAATCGATTGCATGACCTGCGAGTTCTTCATACCTGACCCTACAGACCGCTGGCGCCCCGGGAGATGTCAATTGATCGCCGGCCCGGTCAGTCCGTCGGGATATTGCGATTTTTACGCCAGACGGTGACGCAACACCGTGAACCGGCCATTGATTTCTGCACAGCAAACGCGCCAAAACCCAACCGCCGGTAGCAACTGGCTAACCCGCTTTCGAGCCCGCGTCTGGCTCGGCGTCGCTGGCTTTTCTTTAATCTACCTTGCATTGGCCGTGAAACTGATCGATGCGACGGTCCTTCATCCGATCAAGCCGAGTGCTGCCGCACTCAGCGCCGAAAGACCCAACTTTAGCGTCAAGCTCCCCGCACCCGACCGAGCTCCGATCGTTGACCGGAGCGGAAGGATTCTCGCTATATCCTTGCCTGGCGCCGCCTTATTTGCCGATCCGCGTCAAATCGGCGACCCACAGACCGATGCTATCAAGCTTAGCGAGTTGATACCAACGCTCAATGAAAAAACGATTGCGCACCGTCTAAGCCTCCGCGACTATAGCTTTGTCTACCTCGACCGCCATTTGACAGCGTCGCAAGAGCTTGCAGTCAACCGCCTCGGAATCCCGGGATTATATTTCCAGCCAGTCTGGATGCGCCATTATCCGGAAGGTGATCTGGCCGCACATATACTCGGCGGCGTAACCCCGGATCAGCGAGGTATCGCTGGCGTAGAAGAGTATTTCAATAAAAGGCTGATTAAAAAGCCGACGAAACCCCTTAGGTTATCGATTGATCTTCGGATTGAGGCGGTGGTTCATCGTGAACTCGCCCGTGCGGTACGCGACTACAAAGCACGTGGCGCTTGCGGAATTGTCGAAAGCATGACCGGACGAATTGTCGCTATGGTCAGCTTGCCTGACTATAACGCCAACGATCTCCACGATGCTCCCGCTAACGCACTTCTCGATCGCTGTATCTCTGGCGATTACGAACCGGGAAGCGTCATGAAGCTGATGACCCTGCCTGCTGCTCTGCAATCTGGTCTCGTACACTATTGGGATCGATTTAATACGACACATCCATTATTCGCTGATGGGTTCGCGATCACTGACTACGAACCCGTGCATCATTGGCTCGCAATGCCCGCTATACTGGCTTACTCTTCCAACATCGGTGCCTCGCGAATTGCGACAATCCTCGGACCTAAACTCCAACGAGCCTGGCTGCGCAAAATGGGCTTCTTCAAACCATCACCTGTACAAATGCCAGGAACGCAACCACCGATTTGGCACTCGAAGGATACGTGGAAACTGCTGACAACCATGACAGTGAGCTTTGGTAACGGCATTGCAATGGCACCAATTATCCTTACCAATGCGGTCGTTGCCGATGTTAATGGCGGGATATTGTACCAACCAACGTTACTGGCGCGGAGGAATGGAGAACCACGTCATGGCATTCTGGTCATGCGTCGCAGCGTCTCCGTGATTATGCGCAAATTGATGCGCGGCGTCGTGTTGTCGGGCACCGGCACCTACGCGCGTGTGCCCGGCTATCTCGTGGGCGGCAAAACAGGTACTTCCCAAGTAGTCTCGGATGGGCGGTACCGAACGCATCTCAACAATGCTTCATTTATGGCGGCATTCCCAAGCAATCGGCCGCGGTACGTCGTTTATGTCCTCGTGATACACCCAAAACCAACCAAAAAAATGCGAGCATTTTCACATGGCTTTACCACCGGTGGCTACGTCGCCGCCCCCGCCGTCGGACGGATTATCGCGCGTATCGGCCCCATGCTGGGTATTGCCCCGCTAGAAGGCAAAGCTCTCGAGACTGCTAACGCGCGGTTTAATATTCCTCTTGATCCAACAGTACCTAGGGGAGACCGCGCGCTTGGGCCTGATCATCCGTTCCCCTCCGGGGCTAATGCTTACGCCTATATACTCGCCCGGAAAACACCTCCGAAACATCCCGACAGACAGGCCGCTCGTTTGGCACTAAAGCGAGTTGAAATGGCCATTCCCGATCAAACTGCTCGAGGAGTCTCCAGCCCGCTGCCCGTTCTCTCCACTCGAAAACGCTAAGGACTCAGTCTAGCCCGTCACTAGGGCTCTTTACTGCCTCTATGTAATGCCAAGTGCCGCAACGAGTCCCCCCCCACCAGATGCCCGGCTGATTTCCAGGTGGCGCAGGGCTGAATCCTCAATGTAACCTTCCAATCTTTCTCTTGTGCGTCGGTCCATGCCTTACGGGTCCACCTCAGGGGAACACTAGAGCATGCCCATTGATTGATAAATCGAATATCAAGTGACACGGGAGGGTTTGGCTGATTCAACATCTCCTTTTATTGAGCTGGATAATGGCAAGAGCACAGCGCGCCCACAGGGGCGTCGACGGGGTTCGAGCCTGGATGGACACGAAGTGTTCATTGTCGGGCTGATCGATGACCGCAAAGATATCACGCTGAACGAGATACTCGAGCGGCTTGCGGCTGAGGAGCGGGCGGTGCCCATTGGCCGTAGCGCGCTCAGCGTCTGGCTGCGCGGGCGCGGCTGGACGTTTAAAAAAAGTCCGCCCATGCACTGGAGCAGGATCGGCCAGATATCCTGAAGCGTCGCCGTGCCTGGTTCGACGGCCGGCTTGACCTCGATCCGGCGAAGCTGATCTTCATCGATGAGACAGGGCTTTCGACAAAGATGGCGCGTTTGCGGGGGCGGGCGCCTCGTGGCGAGCGCTGCCGGGCCGGCATGCCACCACGGCCACTGGAAGACAACAACCTTCACCGGCGCGCTACGTCTTTCCGGCATGACCGCGCCTTTCGTCTATGACGGCCCCATGAACGGCGCCCGTGTTCCGCGCCTATGTCGAGCAGGTATTGGTCCCGACCTTGACGCCGGGCGATGTCGTCATCATGGAGAATCTGCCGGCGCACAAGGCCGCCGGCGTCCGCGACGCGATCAAGCAGGCCGGGCGACCCTCCTGTTCCTGCCGCCCTATTCGCCAGATTTCACTCCGATCGAAAACGCCTTCTCAAAGCTCAAGGCGATGTTGCGAACCAAGGCAGAGAGAACGATCAACGCACTCTGGAACACCGTCGGCGCCATGATCGACCAATTCTCACCACGCGAGTGCACCAACTATTTCAGCACCGCAGGATATGAACCAGATTAAACCGGACGCGCTCGAGCGTCTATGCTCGGACAACCTCATGAGAGCTACTCGTGGCGAATGACCACGAAGGGTTGACGCTTGAGGCTAGTGGAAACCATGATGCGGCTCGTCCAACCCCATCTCGCTGTCATCAGGAACAGCGATCAACTTCCGATATAGGTGCCATGTTCCGTGCCCCAAGATCGGCAGAACCACTACAAGTCCCACAATCATAAACGCAAATCCCATGATGAGACCGCCCAAGACAAGCAGGCCCCACATCGCAATGGCAATCGGGTTACGGCGCACCACATTAATAGACGTCAAAACAGCGAGTCGTAACCCAACTTCCAAGTCCAGCATCAACGGAAAGGACACAACGCTTATGGCAAGCGCTAACGTCGCGAGCACGGTGCCAATTAAGAGACTAAAGGCCGAAGCTAACAGGCCGTCTTTTGTTTCAAGAACATTCAAAGTCGCGTGAACTATCGAGGTCTGCATCTGGTCTCCAACAAAATCCCGATACAGAAAATAAGTTGCCGCCACCCAACTCATCCAGAAAAGAACCAAAATCCACGCCAGACCAATGATCGAGTGAATCGCCTGAGAACGCAATACGCTAAACATGTCGACCCATCTCGCGGATAAGCCACGTTCACGGCGCCGGCTTAGCTCATAGAGGCCAATCGCCAAGGCCGGACCGACCAGGACGAATCCCGACACGAGCGGCACGGCCATTTGAGCGTATCCTGCGCTTGAAACGCCGGCAGTCGCAATAAGGCCAATAATTGGATAAACGAAACACAAGAACAAAATATCGGTGCGACTTTCGTGAAAATCCTTAAATCCTTTGCGGATCGCATCGATTACGTCATCGAGTTCTATCCGCCGCACCACGATCGCGCAAGAAACGCTCTCCGCGTTTCTATGCTGCTCTTTTGGACGATCTGTGGTTTGAACAACCGAGTTTGCCAATGAAGCTTTCAAACCCAGAAGCGTTGCAGCTTGAGTATGCATGATCCGACTCCTCTATTAACCAAGTAGCGTCAGCCGAATTTGGCCGATGGTATGGTCAAGAAAGAGCTCCAGCAACAGCCTGAACGCCTCTCTCTTTAGGCAAATTACCAAGTAAATTGACAATCCAGATGGCTATAATTTGTTGCTATATTAGTTTCCACGCAACCAATATTTACATTATTGCGCATCAGATTATCGTGATATCGTGATACTTGTGCATTAAGGGAATCCCTCCCCAAATCGGGCAACGGGAAACTGATTGTTTACATCCGATGCAGAAATCCGATTCCGATGACGTTTTCTTCGAGAGAAATTCGGTCTGTGCCACCACCCGGCAGAAGAAGGCTTGTCGCGCCGGCCACCGAGTTGGCGAATGCATGTACCGCGGTGAGCGTGATATCGGACCGATGAGTGACATGGAAAGTCAAGCCAGCGGAGATCTGGTTTTGTACTACGCCTGGAGCTAAAATATTAAAGGTGACGTCAGCCGAGGATATGGGATTGTCTGCATGATTAAAGCCAGCACGTACGGTGATATATCGGCTTAACCGATCGGCGACACCGAATTTATATACGTTGATGTTGGCCCAGCCAAATCCAGGCCCATTGGCGGTGCCAAGCAGTGCCGCGCTGGCGCTCGGATTACCAATCGCTGGCACCTCCCGGTATAAAATTCTCTGAAAATCCGCGGCAAACGTCAGCTTTTGAGTAGGGTGCCAACCAAACCCGAGAGAGAAGTTTGCAGGCACGTTAAAACTACCGTTCCCCGCAAATAATCCTGAATATTTCTTGAACCGCGCCATGTCCGCTTGAGGCGCAAAGAATCCGCCAACCGAAAGCTTTGAATTGATCTTCCAAAAAAAACCGAGCTTGAGTCCGATTCCTACCACATCGTCTGCACCGTTGTTAGTAACGGCCTCCGGATGGATTGATAGCGCTTTAAAAGCCTGCAATCCCTCCGCCGAGAATATCTGGTAGATGATCTGTGGCGACACAGCGACGGCAAAATTCGGTGTGATCTTGTAGGCAACGGTGGGCGCTATGATCACTTGTTCAAGATTGACCCCAAGGTGTCCCGAACCGCACAACAAGTTCGCCGGCGCTAATTGGCCCGTTGCCGCACTTGGGCATTCCAGTTCCGAACCTGCATAATCAGTCGCCATTCCACCGTTACCGTAAATGGTGATACCATAAGACCAGCGCGCGTTTATAGGCGCGTTGAAACCAAATTCAGGAATAATAAAGTCGTCGTCTTTACTGATTGTTGAACCGTTGAGCCCGTATGCATTACCGATACGCTCCGCACTTCGATGGGGAACAAACAAGCTGCCTGCCACCGCGATAGATTTACCAAAAAAAGCAATGCTTGCAGGGTTATTGGCTCCGCTCATTGCACCTATCGCCAAACCGTCAGAAGCGCCGCCCATTGCAATGACTTTCTGCCCATATCCAGTCTGAAAATAGCCATCAGTGGCCAGAGCTGGACGAGCACAAGAGAACAATACGATCGCTGTTATCGCTACGAAAAGGTGTCGTCTCATAGTCTTTCTCAGTCTTGCTTTTTCGGTTCGTGCCCGTTGGGTTCCTGTTGTGATATTCGTCAGGTCAAGACTCCCCATCTATGCCGCATCAGGATTTTCCAGATCGCACCCATTTTCTGGGAAGAGCCAACGCGTGACGCTCAACTTTCGTTAGTATCGGACAACGCACGCAAACCAACAGCGCTTCGCACATTACCCTCTGTGTTATCAAATATATCGTGTCTTCCAGGGCCACGCAGCTCATATCCAAAAGATGCTACCGGCCAGAATCACGACAACCCCATAATCTCGGAAGGCGATCGATGACACCGACACTCGGTGCCGATACGGATGCCGACACCGAGTTCATTGCAGTTTCGGTCGATTCCAGCATTGATCTCGATCAATATACACCCGATATTTTTTCTTGGTGTCGCACGGTCAAAATAGCCGACTACCGTAACTCCAACCGACTTTGACGGCTCTTCACTTCTTTCTTTCAACCGCCAATTCCTAGCCGCGCGGCATTGTTTGGAAGGAGTTTATGACGCTTTTGCAATGTTTATCCTTTTATGGTATTGCTTGCCATCATATTTGGCTTCTTTGTGCAACTATTGCCAACCTGTGGTCGCGCCGGACATAGCGTTTCCTTCGTAACGGACCACGACAAACTATCTGTTCTTAACTCGTGATCGGTTTTCTGAGTCCACATGTCCATAGGACGATTGGTCTCACGCAGGCACTAAAGAATTAGGGGAAGAGTCCAATATTTTTATCACTATTTACCTGGTTTGATGAGTGTCTACTCCCGGTTCGGGAGGTTTCGTGAGGCGGACTTGTTTTGGTTGTCGGACGAGGAATGAGCGGAAATTGAACCGCT
>JAJZBH010000049.1 GCA_021799015.1 Pseudomonadota bacterium | reverse complement strand
CGCACCAAAACCTCCAGCAGATCGCCGTAGGCAGACAGTCGCTTCAGATGGTCCGATAGCCCGAACAGTCCCCGCTGGCGCATCCCGTCATCCTTGCCTCACCGACAACAGGGAACGTATGGCCCGCCCCGTCCGCAAGGGGTGATTTTCATCTGGCTCTAATCAGTCTGCTTCAACGTATCCGGTCTCGGGCTTCGAACCCGGCCAAGATGGAGATCCGCGCGGCTTGATCCTCATAATCACACCGGCCTCAAAGGCCGTTCGCTGGGTCAGGTGTTCAAGCCGCCGTTCGACTGTCAGGCCATCTTCCTTTCACCTCACGCAGACATCGACCGCCCGTTCGCGCCCGACCGCGAGCGCTGTTCGGGCAATTCCGTTACGCGGCCACAACCGCGGCTTCGAACCGGGCGTCGTAATCGCAACCGCGCGCCAAAACGGCCCATGCGATCCGCGCCAGCTTGGCCGCCAGCGCGACCACGACCACATTCTTCTGCGCCCGCTCGAGCAATCCGCGCGCCCAGCGGCCCAACGGCGTATCGCGTTCGACAAGGTAAGGCAGCGCAGCGCGCGCGCCATGGATCAGGTTTTTGCGCCAATAACGATTGCCGCGTTTGCTGATGCCGAGCAGGCGCGATTTTCCACCGGTTGTCATTTGCCGTGGAACAAGCCCCAGCGACATCAGCCGCACCTCGTGGCCCCGCGCGGCAAAAATCCGCCCGAGGTGATGAGCACCGCAACAAGCTTCCATCGCCACAATGCACGGCCCAAGCTCGCCGACAAAACTTTCCAATGTTCCCCGCCAAAGTCTCCGCCTCAAGACAACCCAGCCTGCGGCGTCCATGCCCACCACGCTGCACGAGTTCTTGCCAAGATCAATGCCGACAATCACCATATCCATCGCTCCGCTCCTCTCTTTGTACCAGCAGCGATCTTATCCGATCGCCGCGAGAGGGCGGGCCATCCCATAATCACATCAGATCCGCTTTGGCGATAGGTAAATGGAGCCGCCCAAATTTCTAGGGACAACAAACCCGCAGGAAGGAATCCGGCTAGGTCTTCGGACACGAGACGACAAAATCAAACTGCGCGCCATTGATCGGCAATTTTACCCATGGCCTACAGTCACCCGAATCAGCGCAATTGCGGGCGCTGGATAAATGCCCAGAGTCACTAGCAATACCAAGAGAGCTGCGATCACCGCCTTACCGAATAGCGGCACGGCGGTGCGTTGAACGGGTATAGTTTCGACTGGCATGGCCATCGTAACAAGAACACGTAAGTAGTAATAGAGGCCAATCACGCTCCCGACCACAAGGGCTACAACTGGCCAGAAAAGTCGGCCATCAACACCGGCGGCAACGAGATAAAACTTACCAATGAAACCCATCGTCGGTGGCATTCCAGCGAGGGAGAGGAGCGCGAGAGTAAGAGCTCCCGCCAGAAACGGGTGGGTACGGAAGAGGCCACGGTAGTCCTCAATCCGGTCTGCATCGCGTCCTGTGCCCGGCGCGCTGAGTAAAGAGATAATGCCGAAGGCGCCTAGTGTGGTAACGGCGTATGCCGCGAGATAATAAGCTACCGCCCTGTTACCCAAGGAATCGGCGGCAAGAAAGCCTACAAGCAAATAGCCGAGGTGGGCAATGGACGAATAAGCGAGGAGGCGCTTCACGTTGTTCTGCAACAGCGCAAGCAAGTTGCCACCTAGCATGGATAGGACCGCGACTGCAGCAAGACCCAGACGGAGCGACGTATCGCCGTGGTTATCAGCAAGGTTAAAATAACGTAGGATTACCGAAAACACAGCGATCTTGGAAACCACTGCGATGAACGCGGTGATCGGTGCTGGGGCAGCTTCGTAAACGTCGGGTGTCCACATGTGGAATGGCACCAACGAGAGCTTGAACCCAACGGCCGTGAGGATCATGGCGACCCCAACGAGTCGATACAGATCGGCGGGGTCTCCCGTATGGGCCTCTACGCCGATGCGGGCAAACGACATGGTGCCCAGTTCCGCATAGATCAGTGCCATCCCGAACAGAAGGAAGGCAGAAGCAGCACCACTAAGGACGAGGTATTTGATGCCAGCCTCGGCCGCTCCCTGGCGTGGACTCGCATAGGCAATTAAACCTAGGAGCGAGATGCTTAGCACCTCAATGCCAAGAAAGAACGACGCAAAGTTAACACTCTCCGGCAGAACGGCCGCGCCGAGCGTCGCGGTGAGCAGGAGAAGATAGTATTCTTCGCACACTGCGTGAGCAGAACTGGCGAGATACGTGTATGAAATGATGGCGACAATCAGGGCCGAACCGAATACCAGCCCGGCGTAGAATAGTGCAGTGCCATCAACGATGAAAAGTGGCGTCACGGGAACCGGTGCATCTGGAGCCGAGAAAAAAAGTGCGACGCAGCATAACGACAGACCTATAATGGTGGACAGTGCGGTGAGACGATGGTCGCGGCGAGCCGCAATCAGCAGCATCACCACGATCGTCAGGACGCCGAGCAGTGTGAAAGGCGCGAAAGCTCTGAAAGCCGCCGCGGTCATCATGGTTGCTCTACAACGCGCGCGCGTGGTCCCGTCGACACTTGTTGGCCGCTACGCTGCAGCACAGACAGCCCCGGCGCCACTTGGCAGAAGATCGGCTGCGGATACACGCCGAGCCCGACAATCGACAACGTCAGCACCATCATCACGACGAGATGGGGCGTCTCGAGATCGAATAGTCGTGTCTTATCCGGGAACGACCCTACCGTGCCATGAAAGGCCCTTTGTACCAACAGCAGCGAATACGCTGCCGCCGCGACTAGGCCGCCGGCGGCAAACACGGTGAAAGTGACGCTGACGTGAAAACTACCAAGTAAAATCAGGAACTCACCGATGAAGTTGCCGAGTCCGGGCAACCCCAGCGAGGCAATCGCAAAAAACATCCCGAATGCCGACAGCCGCGGCAAGCTGCCCCATAACCCTCCCATGAATCGCATGTCGCGGGTATGAATGCGCTCCTGCAAAGCGCCAACCAGAATGAAGAGAGCGCTAGTGCTGACTCCGTGTGCTAACATTTGCACGACCACCCCGTCGAGCGCGAGTGTATTCCACGCAAATACCCCGAGCAGTATGAAGCCCATATGGCTGATACTGCTATAAGCGACCAGCCGCTTCATATCGTTCTGGCCAAACGCGAGCAGTGCACCATACAGGATTCCGATCACCGCAAGGGTCATTGCGACAGGTGCGAACGCGTGAGCCGCATCAGGAAACAATGGCACCACGAAGCGAAGCAGGCCGTACGCTCCGGTCTTCAGCAGGATTCCGGCAAGAAGCACAGAACCTGCAGTCGGCGCCTCCGTGTGAGCATCAGGCAACCACGTGTGAAACGGAACTGCCGGCAGTTTGACCGCAAAGGCGATAAAAAAGCCGAGCATTAACCAGAATGCCGTCGTCGAATTCATCTTTGTGCCGAGCAACGCCAGATAGTCGAATGTGAGGTGGCCTGTCGCGTGCTGGTGAATGAAAACGAGCACCAGAATCGCGATTAACATGATAAGGCCGCTTCCCTGTGTGAAGAGAAAGAACTTGATTGCAGCGTAAAACCTGTTCTCGTGGCCCCATAGCGCAATCAGAAAATACATCGGTACCAGCATCAGTTCCCAGAAGAAAAAGAACAGGAACAGATCGAGCGCAAGGAACACACCTATCACGCCGGTGGTGGTCCAGAGTAGATTCGCGTGGAACAGGCCCACCCGTTCCGTGATTTCGGTCCAGGAAATCACCACCGAAATGAGGCTTAACGCGAGTGTCAGCAGGATCAGGACTAGGCTCAGCCCGTCAAGGTCAAGTTCAAAGGAGATGCCGAGCTGGGGGATCCAAGGTCGCTCGAAACTCGCAATCCAAGCCGTATGGCCAGTCGATGTGGCGGGACTAATCAAGCTCAACGCAAGGAGCAAGTCGAGCGACAACACCACTATACTGATCCAGCGTGACCAATTCGCATGCGCTGCCCCTGCACCCCACGCGAGCGCGCCGCCAACCGCTGGCACAGCAAGGAGCCAAAGCAGGATCATCGCAACACCGCAATCGCAATCAGACAAATCGAGCCAAGCGCAAGGCCAGCGGCATATAACCGTACGCGCCCGCTCTGCGTTCGCCGTACAGCGAAGTGGCCGGCCCGTGTCGCCCAGACGATACCGCTGTAAACCCTGTCGATGAAGTCGTTGCGATCAATCCGCGCTGCCCACAACAAGGGGCAAACTAGGAGACGGTCGTATAGCCAGTCGAATCCGGCGGCGGCGTGCCAGAAACGCCAAAGTGGGGTATCTGCTTGCGCGTGCGTCGGGCGCCAATAGAGCACGGCGGCAAGCACAATACCAAAAATGGATACGAAACTCGCGAACAGTAGCGGCAGAACTGTGGTGGCCTCCAGCGGTGCCGGCACCACTGCCGAAAGCAGATCCGAGAGAAGCGTGATATGCCCGAAAGCGGGTGGCAACTGTATGAATCCCCCCACCAAAGACAGCGTAGACAGTACAATTAGGGGCACAATAACCCGCCAGCCATAACGTCCGCTAACGTGGGCGTGTTCCTCGCCAAAAAAGGCAATGAAAACGACGCGGAAGATATAGACGCCTGTCACAAACGCGCCGACTACGCCGGCGCCCCATAGTACACGACCGCTGGTTCCATCCACCCAAGCGCCGGACAGGATCGCTTCCTTGCTGTAAAATCCGGCCGTAATTAGCGGTAAGGCCGCGAGCGCGGCGCTCCCGATCAGGAAACTCCAAAAGGCGACTGGGAGACGCCGCCAAAGGCCGCCCATCTTGAAAATATCCTGCTCGTGATGTAGCCGCATCGTGACCGCGCCAGCAGAAAGAAAAAGCAGAGCCTTGAAGAAGGCATGCGTCATCAAGTGAAACATTGCCGCCCCCCAAGCGCCGACCCCAAGGGCCACAAACATGTAGCCGATCTGGCTCATAGTCGAATAAGCAAGAACCCGCTTGATGTCGTTCTGGGCGAGTGCGCTGAAACCAGCAAGCAGAAGCGTCAACGCGCCAACGATGCCGACCGTAAATTGCGCAATGGGCGCAAGCAGGAACAGGGCATGGGTACGGGCAATGAGATAGACACCGGCGGTCACCATTGTTGCAGCATGGATTAGTGCGCTAACCGGCGTTGGACCGGCCATCGCGTCAGGCAGCCAAGTGTGGAGCGGCAACTGCGCAGACTTGCCCACAGCGCCGCCGAGCAGGAGAAAGGCGATCAGCGTGACCATGGGCGAAGCGACATCCCAAGTCTCGGGTGCCCTGGTCATCGCGCTAGCGATATTGAGTGTGCCGAGATGGGTGGCAATCAGCAGCAACCCGATCAGGAAGGCGGTGTCGCCAATGCGCGTGACGATGAAGGCCTTGCGGGCCGCGAGACCATTGAGGGGATCGCCCCACCAAAAACCGATTAGCAGATAGGAGCAAAGGCCAACTCCCTCCCAACCAGCATAAAGGACAAGGAAATTCCTAGCCAATACTAACAGGAGCATAGCGGCGACAAAAAGGTTAAGATGAGCGAAGAACCGACCGTAACCCTGCTCGCCTTCCATAAACTCGGTGGCAAACAGGTGAATAAGGAATCCGACACCGCTAGTTATCAGCATCATCAATAGAGAAAGCGGGTCGAGTCGTAAGCCGATATTTACCGAAAAGCTACTAACATGGAACCAGCGCCATAAGGTTTGCTGATAGACATCACCTGCAGGTGGCTCGAGCAGAAAACCAAAGCTGATCACGAGGGCGAGCAACGCGGCAAGGCCAACAGAGAGCACGCCGATCATAGCCGAGGCACGAACAGAAAGGCGCGCAGACCCGAGCATTAGAATTACGGAACCTAGAAGCGGCAAAGCCGGGACAAGCCAGAGGAATTCGCGCACTTTCTATCCCTTCAGCTGATCTCCTGCATCGGCATCGAGGGTAGGGATCCGGCGATGCATCAGCAGGATCAGCGCAAGACCAACCGAAACCTCAGCTGCAGCGAGCGTAAGCACGAGGATGAACATGACTTGGCCGCCTGGAGCCAGCCAGCGTGCACCGGCAACGATAAATGCGACACCAGCCGCGTTCAGCATCACCTCAAGTGACATCAACATGAACAGAAGGTTACGCCTAGCCAGAACGCCAACAAGGCCTAGTACGAATAAAATCGCGGCAAGGAGTAAGCCCTGATCGAGGGGAACCGTTGCCATTCCTTCAATCCGTCGCCGTAATCGAGCGCCCTAAATGGAACGCCGCTACCAAGCCAGCCAGCAGCAGGAAAGATGCAAGTTCGACTGCGAGCATGTAGGGGCCCACTAACGCGACGCCGACAGCACGGGCATCAACTACCGAGCCTGCGCGGTGTCCGTACCCACCCGCAGCCACGACCACGCAAAGCTCGACCGCGAGCAACACAGCAAGAAACGAAGGGCCGATCCAGATTGAAGGGGTTAGCCAGGACCTTTCGAGGTCTGCAGCCACGTCGCCGATGTTTAACATCATGATCACAAACACAAACAGGATCATGATGGCCCCAGCATAGATGATGACCTCCAATGCCGCAGCGAACGGTGCGCCAAGAACAAAAAACACCAATGCCACCGCCAGCAACGAAACGGTGAGATAAAGGAGCGCATGCACGGCCGAAGCTCGCGTGATCGTCATCGCGGTCGCGAGGATCGCGACTATTGCCGAAATGTCAAAAGTGCTGTTCATGATCCTACGAGTCTCCTCTTCCCGTCATCAATCATGGTAACAAGCTACGGGTGTCGATCGCCTCCCGTTCGAGCTCTGCCTCCCCTTTGTCCTTGCCAGGAATTGCGAGCCCGGAGACGCGATAGAAATTGTAGTCAGGATATTTTCCGGTGCCGCTGATCAGCAAATCTTGCTTTTCGTAAACGAGGTTCTGGCGATTGTACTCGCTCATCTCGAAGTCGGGCGTAAGCTGGATTGCGTAGGTCGGGCAGGCCTCCTCGCAAAAGCCGCAGAAAATACACCGGGAAAAATTAATGCGGAAAAATTCAGGGTACCAGCGTCCGGCTTCTTCCGCCTTCTGCAGACTGATACAATCGACAGGACAGGCAACCGCGCAGAGATAACAGGAAACGCAGCGCTCTTCGCCGTCTGGATCGCGGGTAAGCACAATCCGACCGCGATACCGCGGCGCCAGATAGGGCATCTCATCCGGATAGGAGACCGTGACCTTGCGATGGAACAGGTGCAGGAACGTGTACCAGAGCGTTAGCAGTACGCTCAGCATTGGTCCGCGCCTGTCATGACGTGGACCAGCAGAGCATTACAGCACCGGTGGCAAGGATGTTGATCAGCGTAAGCGGCAGCATGAGCTTCCAGCCGAAAGCCATGAACTGATCGTAGCGCGGGCGTGGCAAAGCCGCGCGCAGCAGAACAAAGAAGGCGACGAGAACACCGGTTTTGAGGGCGAACCATAGGAATGGCGGCAGTATGGGTCCGTACCACCCCCCTAGGAACAATACCGTCGTAAACGCCGAAATCAGTATGATGCCGATGTATTCGCCGATAAAAAACATTCCAAATTTCATGCCGGAATACTCGGTGTGGAAACCCGCGCCGAGTTCGTTTTCACCCTCCGGAAGATCAAACGGGAGCCGATGAGTCTCGGCGAGTCCACCGAGGAAAAAGACAGCGAACCCAATGAATTGGGGCACCACATACCACAAGTGCTGCTGGCTATGGACAATAGCGGTGAGATTGTATGAGCCAGCAAGCATCACCACACCGACCAGCGACAGGCCCATAAAGACCTCGTAACTCACCATCTGGGCCGCGGCCCGCATTCCTCCAAGCAACGCATACTTGTTGTTGGACGACCACCCAGCGAGCACTACAGCGTAAACCCCAAGTGAACTCATGGCCAAGAAGTAAAGCAGCCCGACATTGAGGTTCCCAATAATGCCGATGGCAGGCGTCACGGGAATGACGGCAAACGCAAGCATCACCGTAATCATCGCGATCGCTGGAGCGATTACGAAAACAGTCCGATCGGCGAAAGGTGGGATCCAGTCTTGCTTGAACAGAAGTTTGATGCCGTCGGCGACCACCTGAAGTACGCCAAACGGACCCGCGCGGTTTGGCCCGTAACGGTCCTGCCAGAAGCCGAGCAGCCGCCGTTCGATCCAAGTAAGTAAAGACGCGGCCACCATCAGGAACACGAGTCCAAAAACGATATTGGAGAAACCAATCGCAATCTCGTTGCTGTGGTTCATGACTCGTCAGATCCGGTCGGCGTGATGCGGACGAACGTCGGCAAAGCATGGGCGACTGTGGCTAGACCCGCGATTCCCGCCAAACCATGCGGCATCTCGGGATGAACCTCGAGCGTCAGGCATTGCTGCTCGCCTCCGATCTCGCACGCGACAGATTGACCTGATACAACTCCAAGAAGCGCCGCGTCCTCGCCATTCAGTGCTAGTATGGCTCCAGCCATTCGCTCACGAATGCACACCGCGCGCGCGCTTTGTTCGTCGTCACCGAACACACGCGGCAACACGAATGCGAACCACATGTCCGAGCGCGGCACAAAGCCCTCTGGAATGCGTGTGTAATACCGAAACTCGGCGTGTGGCCTTGCTTCCAGCAACCGTATGCCAGGGTCCCCCCCCTCAAGCGCACCATCGATCTCGGCTTGGAACTTGTTAATCGACTGCACCGAATTCCATGCTGGTGCCCAAAAGAACGGAAATAACGCCGACGGGACTTTCCCGTGATAACCTTCCATCGTCGTGCTGAAAGGCGAGTCCGTACTTACAGGCGGTTTGGGGTCACGAACGCTGTGGGCCGCGTTTATTGCCGTGCGTCCCGAAAACCGACGAGGCTCACTGGCAATGCGCGAGCCTGCAACCCTAAAGCTCGCTGGTGGCGCAACGTCCGGAAGCCGGGAAAAACGGGGTAACGCACCAGCAAGAGCCACAACCATATTATCCAGAGTGTTCCAATTTTCACAAACTTTGTAGCCAGCCGCGCAGCCTGCAGCGCCAAGCCAGCGCCAGCTTTCGCGTACGTCGGTCTTGCTAAAGATCGGCTGGTAGAACCGCTGTGCTCTGCCCTCGCTGCTCACCAGCGTGCCCCCGCACTCGGCGAAACTTGTCGCCGGCAGCACAAGATCAGCACGTCGGGTAGTCGGCCCTTCGCTGTGGTCGAGTGCTACGAGGTACGAAGAAGTGAGCGCCGCCTCGATCACCGTCGCCTCGGCGCGGCGGTAGATGTCGTTCTCCAGCGCGATCACCAGCGCGGCCGACTGGGCGAGCGCCGCCTCGAGGCCACCCTGACCATTCGCCATCAACGCCAGTCCAAGGCTGTTGCACTCGGGAACATTCAGCATTAGGGCACCTGACTTGCCACTCGCACGTAACGCCAGAGCGACGTTGGCCGACGCTTGAACAACGCTTTCATCGCCCGCTTCAACTCCGGAGATCACCAGCGGTCGTTCAGCCGCAAGAAGCGCGTCTGCGATCGTCCCGACTTGTGCAGCCAGATCGGCTGGGAGATCGGAGACTGCCGGCGCGTCGGGATCAAGGATCGCGGCCACTGCGAAACCAAGCCGTGCAATGTCAGCAGGAGCGGCGCGCAAGGCTAAGCGCGCGATATCATCAAGCCTAGTCGCCACCGGCGTCGCAACGAAGAGCGGCCTCCGCGCATCGCCCGCAAGATTTCGCACTGCGGTATCCTGCCACTGAGGAATTTTTGCGGCAGCAGCAAGTGTAAAGCTGCCTCCGCGAACCGCCTGGCGCACAGCGAGGGCCGCGCGCGGCACAGTATTGGACAGATCCGACCCCAGGATCAAGACCGCATCCGCTTGCTGCGCTTCGCGGAGCGAAGGGATGTGGATCGCCCCGGAGTCCAAAACACCGACTAACAGGCGCAACAAGCGGCTTTCGCGAGCGCTAACACCCAGGTAAAAATTCTCAGCTCCGACCAAGGCACGCAGCGCAAAGTTGGATTCCAGTGATGCGCGCGGCGAGCCGATGCCGACCACGCGACTGCTTGAGCGAAGCAGAGCGGCAAAGCGGTGGATTGCGTCGTCGCTGCTTATCGTCCCCTGCCGGCCATCGTCGCCGCGCGCAAGGGGCGCATGGATCCGGTCGCCCCCGTTGACGAAGCCGTAGCCAAAGCGGCCACGATCACACAGGAAATAGCCGTTCACCGAACCGTTGTAGCGATTAACAATACGCCGTAGTCTTCCTTCGCGTTCGTTGGTGATGGTATTACAACCGAGTCCACAGTGGACGCAGATTGACGGCGCACCGCGCATGTCCCACTTGCGGACATAATGCATCGAGAACGTTTTGTCGGTGAAGACCCCTGTTGGGCAAATTTCTACCAAATTACCACTAAATTCGCTCTCCAAGGTGCCGTCAGCATAACGACCAAAATAGACGTGATCATGAGCACCAAAAACGTCGAAGTCACGACCGCCGGCGTAGTCGCGATAAAAGCGGACGCAACGATAACAAGCTATGCATCGATTCATCTCATGCTTGATGAACGGCCCGAGGTCCTGATTCCGGTGCGTACGCTTGGTAAAGCGGTATCGTCGATAGGCGTGGCCGGTCATCACCGTCATGTCTTGAAGATGGCATTCACCACCTTCCTCGCACACTGGGCAATCATGCGGATGGTTGACCATAAGCCATTCGATAACGCTGGCCCGGAACGCCGTGGCCATCGGGTCGGTGATCGAGTAGCGCGCGCCTTCAGAAACGGGCGTCATGCACGCCATCGTCAGCCGCCCAACCTTATCGTCCTCACTGGCGTATTGTTTGACTGCACATTGCCGACAGGCGCCGACCGACCCCAGCGCCGGGTGCCAACAAAAATAGGGGAGATCAAACCCGGCATGAAGGCATGCTTGAAGCAGGTTATCGCCCGGCTTGCAGGTGAATGATTTACCATCGACCACGAATGTTGTCATGTCCACGCGTCCTTCGTGTCGTGCCACGGGCATGCTTTTTCGTTGATATGGCGTTCAAATTCACTGCGAAAGTGCTTGAGGCCACTCCCAAGCGGCGCCATCGCTCCCGGCGCAAGATCGCAGAACGTGCACCCTGGTCCCAAAAAGGAGACGTGGTGAATAAGCAGTTCCAGATCCTCAGCCTTGCCTTCCCCCGCCTCTATAGCGGTCAGGATCCGCTCGACCCATGGCAAGCCGTCACGGCAAGGCGTGCACCAGCCGCAGGATTCTTGGGCGAAGAAATGTTCTAAATTCCGTAGGAGGCCAATCGGGCAGCGCCGTTGATCGAGAACGACTATGTTTCCGGTTCCGAGTGAACTGCCAATCTTTTGGACCGAAGCAAAATCCATCCTGACGTCAAAGTTTTCGGGCACAATGAAAGCCGTGGAAGCCCCCCCGGGCAGCACCGCGCGGCACTCGTAACCCGCCCGCATTCCGCCAGCATGCTCGAAGAGGATTTCGTTGAGCGGCGTGCCGAAGGGGAGTTCCCACAGGCCGGGGCGCTTTACTCGCCCACTAACGCCGTAGAGCTTGGTGCCACCGTCCACACTGTGGCTAAGCCCAAGATACCAATTGGCGCCGCGCTCGATAATAGGAGGCACGCAGCACAGGGTTTCGACATTGTTAACAACGCTCGGTTTGCCCCACAGCCCGCTCACCGCCGAGCGCGGTGGGCGGGCGCGGGGTATTGCGCGGCGTCCTTCCAGCGCCGAAAATAAAGCGCTTGCCTCGCCACAGATGTACCGTCCGCCACTCGCGTGCACGTGGATCGTCAGTGAAAAGCCGGAACCCAAAATGTCCCGTCCGACGTAGCCACGCGCTTGCGCCTCGACGACAGCGTGCGCCAGCCGCTCAAGTGCAAGCACGTATTCGCCACGCACAAATATGTAGGCAAGCGCCGCCTGGATAGCGAAGGCACCGATGATCACACCCTCGATTAATTGATGAGGAGTTTTTTCAAGCAAGAGGCGATCCTTGAAACTCCCGGGCTCCATCTCATCGGCGTTGACAATCAGATAGCGCAGGAACGGTGGTTCATCTCTTTTCGGCACCGCCTCCCACTTTCGCCCCGTCTGAAAACCCGCCCCTCCTCTGCCGCGCAACCTTGAACTCTTAATCTCGCCAATGATTGCTTCGGGCGTCATGTTAAGAGCTTTACGCATGGCCTGATAACCGCCAACTCGTTCATAACCGGTCACGTCAAGGGGTTTTCCGTCCGGTTGAATGGTAGCGGTAAGCGGTGTCTCAATCATTGCTTTCACCGAAACCGCCTGAGGATGTCATCAAGCCGAGCAGCATCGAGATCGCCGTATAGGTCTTCATCGACCATCATCGCTGGAGCGTGATCGCAATGGCCAAGGCAGACGATCGGCAGCAGCGTAAAACGGCCATCCTCTGTCGTTTCGCCCGGCTTCACACTGAGGCGCTCGCAAAGATGGGCGCATGCAGCTGCTCCTCCCATCACCCAACAGGCGACGCTGTCGCACAGCAGGATGACATGACGGCCTACCGGTCGCCGGAAGATTAAATTGTAGAACGTGGCGACGCCGTCGAGTTCGGCTGGAGTCATCTCCAATAGCGCAGCAACCTCGGCAAGATGGACGTCAGAGACAAATCTGAAACGTTTCTGGACAAGCTTCAAAGCATCGATACAGGCCGCACGTTTGTCTTCAGCATGCCGCGCAATGGTCGCGATCTGGTGGCGCAACCGCGGCCCAAGGGGCTCGTGCACGAAATCCTGTTCAACGGTCGACATCGGCCATCACGAAATCAATGCTGCCAATGATCGCGATCAGATCGGCCACATAGGAACCGCGACTGATAAGCGGAATCATCTGCAGATGAGGAAATGAAGGAGTGCGGATACGAGTACGATAGGAGACAGTGTCACCGTCGGCAGTGAGATAGTAGCCGTTGATACCTTTGGTCGCCTCAATACTGACTGCTGCCTCGCCTGGTGGCAGCACCGGCCCCCAACTCACATTGAGAAAATGGGTGATCAGGGTTTCGATGTCGTGCATGGTCCGTTCCCTGAGCGGGGGGGTCGCCAATCGGTGCTCCGACTTGTACGGGCCGGACGGCATGTTCTTGAGACACTGCCGTATGATGTGCAGACTTTGGCGAATTTCCTCGATGTGAACGACCACGCGATCGTAGCAGTCCCCATGGCCGCCAGTGGGAACGTCGAACTCAAGCTGGTCATATCCAGAATAGGGACGCTGTTTGCGGTAGTCCCAAGCAAGACCGCAAGCACGCAGGCCAGGACCGGTAACCCCCCACTCAAATGCCTCCCGCAAGGTATAGGCCCCGACTCCAATTGTACGTGCTTTAAATATGCGGTTCCGCATGACAAGTTTGTCGTATTCGACCAAGCGCTTGAGCTGGTATTCGAGGTAGTCGCTGATCATCTTATCCCAGCCGTGGGGCAGATCCGCCGCAATGCCGCCGATGCGGAACCACGCAGGGTGCATACGGAAACCGCAGATTGCCTCAATGATTTGAAACACGCGTTCACGATCCGAGAACATGTAGAACACCGGAGAAAGTTGTCCGACGTCCTGCGACATCGTGCCGTAGAAGACGAGATGGCTCGCGATCCTGAACAATTCAGCCAACATGATCCGTATCATTTGCGCCCGGAGCGGCACGTCGATGCCGGCAAGTTTTTCAACTGCCATCACGTAGGGAAAGTTGTTCATCACGCCACCGAGATAGTCTATGCGGTCCGTGTACGGGATATAGGTGTGCCAGGACTGGCGCTCGCCCATCTTTTCCGCCCCGCGGTGATGAAAGCCGATCTCCGGCACCGCATCAACGATCTCCTCGCCCTCAAGTTGGAGAATGATGCGGAATACGCCGTGCACGCTTGGATGATTTGGACCGAGGTTGAGAAACATGAAATCCGCTGTTTCGCTATGCCGCTTCATCCCCCAATCCTCCGGGTTGAAGCGCAACGCTTCCTGCTCAGCGAGCTCTTGCTCTTCGGTAAGGACGTAGGGCCCCATCTCGGTCGCCCGCGCCACGTGATCCTTACGGAGTGGGTGGGTTGTCCAAGTAGGCGGCGTCAGTATGCGGCGAAGGTTTGGGTGTCCGGCAAAGCGGAGGCCGAACAAATCCCACACCTCGCGTTCGTACCAGTTGGCATTGGGCCAGATATCCACGGCGGTTGGCACTTCGAGTGCCCCCTCCTTTAGAGGCACCTTAATACGTACATCGTCGTTCCGCTCAAAGGAGACGAGGTGGTAAACGATCGTGAAATCGGAGGGTGGCAGCCCCTCGCGATGGACGCGCAGACGCTCGTCGACAGCAGTTAGGTCATAGAGCACGTGGAACGACAACTTCGCGCTCTCACGCAGATGCTTAAGCACATCGTGCACAATCACCTGATCAACCCAAAACGTCGGAATCTGATCGGCAGTTTTCTGCACGGTAATCATGTTTAGCCGAAATCGCTCGATGAGTTCGCGGAGTAAGGCCTGCTCCAACTCTTCTGCCGGAATGCTGCTCGCTTCGGTCAGCATTCCGGCATTCCCTACACGTGATCCGGTTCGGGAAGATCGGTAGCCGCTCGGCGTTCGCTGCGTTTGAGATCACGGAAACTGGGTCTTTGGAACTTCCGGACTCCCTCTGACCCAACCATCCAGCTCAATGGCCGCTGATCGCTACCGATTGAGTTCTGCAGCAGCAGCAGCCCTTCAAGGAGAGCATCTGGACGCGGGGGACAGCCCGGCACGTAGACGTCCACAGGGAGGAAACTGTCCGCGCCTTGGACTACCGCATAGATATCGTACATGCCGCCAGAGTTCGCGCAGGCCCCCATCGCGATCACCCAGCGCGGTTCTAGCATCTGGTCGTAGAGCCATTTGATCACAGGCGCCATTTTCACAAACACCGTGCCGGATATCACGATCAGGTCTGCCTCGCGTGGCGTCGCTCGCAGCACCTCTGCGCCGAATCGGGCAATGTCGAACTTGCTGGTGAACGCGGTCGCCATTTCCACATAGCAACAGGAAAGTCCAAAGTTGAACGGCCAAACCGAGTATTTCCGGCCCCAGGCAACCATGTCCTCAAGTTTTGACAGGGCCAAGTTACGCCGAACTGCATCGGTGAATGTACCACCTTCGGGACTTGGGCCAACGCCTTGCCGTCGAAGCCTCTCCCCCTGCAACAGAGGAGCGGTTGTAGAAACCTGATGCCAGGACCCTGGCTTTGTAATCGTGGATCGCACGGTTTCAACACTCCTCCAGCTTGGGGAGATTCCGTGGCCGCGGCCCCCAATCGAGCGCACCAGAGCGCCAAAGATAAACCAGCGCTGCAAGCAGAGCCATCACAAACACCAGAATCACCAGGTAACCGGTCCACCCTGTAGCCCGCACTGTGGTAGCCCATGCGTAGAGAAACACTGCTTCAAGGTCGAAGATTACGAAGAACATCGCGACCAGATAGAACTGGACTGGCAGCCGAAAGCGGGCGTAACCAACCGGAACAATTCCGGACTCGAATGGTTCACGGGTTGCTTTTTTCAGGTGCCGCTGACCGAGGACATGAGACACGCCAATCATGCCTGTGGTGAGACCGATCACAGCAACGGTATAGATCAGCAAAACCCAATAGTGGGTGCTATTTCCCATCGTTCATGCCGATGTCGATAAGCGTTAGTAGAACCGATGAACGCGGTCCCAACCGCAATGTCAACGAAGTGTTGACATTGTCAATGTGACACTATTTCGCTCAGGCTTGTCAAGAAGAATTACAGCTGGGCAGGTGTTAGTCAGCCACATTCGGGCACGCGGCAAGAAGTTCCGCTGGGCTGCCTTTCAACAAAGGAAATAGTCTATCCTGCTTGATTCTTCAGTTCCTTGGACCAGGCACCGATAAGAGCAGAGTACGATCGCCGCGACGCACGTCGCCAACGCAGTTCTGCCCCGCACTACCTGATTGCATTAGTCGCCGGTTTTGCCTTTCTCGGCGTTGCCTTCAGAACATCCAACGGCACAACCGAGTTTGTTCCGCTTTTTAGGTCGGCCTGGCGGTTGGCCCAGGCATGATTCTGCCACTTTTTCTTTGGCGCCGGCGAAAATAATGCCGGCAGTATTGTCGTTTTGCGCACAAATAACTTGATAGTCCGCTCCACGACAGTTCCAGGATCTACGCCGTAAGCCCAACGGCAATCTGGGTTTTCGTGGCTTTCTGGCCACATTTATTGATCCGCTTGTCGGGCCGGCCTAAACCCTTCACGATGAGCGGCACTTATGTCGCGGCCGCTGCTTCCTCAACTCTACAATTCGCATTGGTTAACGAAATGGGTTTGTGGCTCGCTGCGTTGGAGGCGGCGACTGCAGGGCTGTATTCACTCGGATGCTACTAAATGATATTCGGGCTCGGCTTCTTTCACCCTCGGCTGAACCGAGCCTGACCTCAAAAAAAACACTGGGCCTGGCACATGAAAAGGCGTGTCCTCGACGGACCCGCAAATCGGACCTTGTGTGCGTACCCGTAAAAATCAACCACCTAGTAGAATTGGTTAACGTCGTGAGTATCAAGTTTCAGCATCATTGGTAGCCGCCCAACCAAGGTGCTGACTGTCACCGACAGGAAAGCCACGTAGGGTATAGTTTCCGGCCTTTGCACAATATCTTGGTCGAAGGCGCGCTTTAACGGTTCTTTAGACCAATCGTGCATTCAGGTATCCCTAGTCAGGGAGCGACCAGTTGGGTACGCCGCTGTGGCATTCTCTAGCTTTGATGCTCCAGAGTCCGCCGAATATCATC
>JAJZBH010000048.1 GCA_021799015.1 Pseudomonadota bacterium | reverse complement strand
TGTTATATAAAGAGCGGTTGCCGCTGGTGCGAGTGTCCGCCCGAATATGGCCCGCCAGGGCGGATCTATAACCGGTTTGTCCGCTGGGCTGAGCGCGGGGGTTGGGAGAGATGGCTTCAGGAATTCGTCCGGCGTGGCCGAGCGACTGGTACGCAAATGATTGATTCTCCTCATATCAGCGCGGACTGCTCGGCGTCTGGTGGAAAAGGGGGGCAAGCTCGGGCGATTGGCCGGGGCAGAGGCGGCCGCAACTCGAAAATCCACGCAACTGCAGATGCCAGGGGACGCCTTCTGATGGCTAAAGGATTTCAGGCGTATCGCAACGCGTTACGATCGTCGGACAGTCAATTTTTCCCCATCAATCTGTTTAAACGCCGCAGTGATTTGGTGAAGTTTATGAGTCTGGACTGTATCCTTCCCGGATCCGGGAACTCAACAATCAATGTCTTGGCTGCATCGTGCTATGGTGGTGGACAATGGCAAAAGCCGATTGATCTGCTTGATGGGATATCTTTACTCTTGTGGTGCGCCGATGGCGTCAATAACGAAAGCCCGAAACTTGTAACGGGGCATGCAGTGACGCCTCTTGTTACCCCTTGATGCAGATTAACGGTTGGAGGCCGGCGACCTTGCGAGAAAGCCCGGCCTCGTGGGCTGCATCGACGACCGCGGCACTATTTTTGTACGCGCCAGGCGCTTCTTCGGCGACACCACGCATGGATGGGCTTTTGATGATAATTCCACGTTTTCGCAGCTCGTCAACGACCTTCCGGCCCCGCCAATGTTTAAGGGCTTGGTGGCGGCTCAATTGCCGACCTGCCCCGTGACACGACGAAGCGAATGCGTGCTCGGGGCGTGTTGCTGCGCCAACCATGATCGCTGACATCGTTCCCATGCTACCGCCGATGAATACAGGCTGGCCTGTTGCAGCGAACGTTTCTGGCAGATCGGGATGGCCGGCACCAAATGCTCGTGTTGCTCCCTTGCGGTGAACGAAGAGTCGCCGGCGATTGCCTGCGACGTCATGATTCTCCTCCTTACAGGTGTTGTGCGAGACGTCGAACAATGTCGTCAGTTCCACGCCCGGAAAAAAATGTGCAAAGACACCACGGACCAGATGCGTGATGATCTGGCGGTTAGCCAAGGCGCAATTGATGCCTGCCCGCATAGCCCCGAGATAGCGTTCACCCAGTGCGGATCGGATTGGCGCATAAGCTAGTTCTAGATCGGGAAGGTGAATGCCCTCAGCCGGCGCCGCTAATGCCATCTCACGCAGGAAATCCGTGCCGATCTGATGGCCGAGACCGCGCGAACCGCAGTGGATGCTGATAACGATGTTACCTTCTGCGAGGCCGAAGGTGGCGGCCGTCGTGTTGTCGAAAACTGTGCTGACTTCTTGGACTTCGAGGTAATGGTTTCCCGATCCAAGTGTACCCATTTCCCGGCGTTGTCGTAGTCGCGCACGTTCGGATACGGCGACCGGCAACGCGCCTGACATTTGTCCACTTTCTTCAATGTGTTCAAGGTCTTCAGGATTACCAAAGCCTCGTTCTACTGCCCATCGTGCCCCGGAAAGAAGCATGTGGTCCATCTCAGTCGAGTCGAGAGTGATCGCCCCCTTGCTGCCAACCCCTGCCGGAATAGCGCGGAACAGACTGTCGGCTAGGCTTTCTTGGCAATGGCGCAATTCAGGAGACCTGATCCCGGTCAGCAGCGTGCGGACGCCGCAGGAAATGTCGAAGCCAACGCCGCCCGCAGAGACGACGCCTCCTTCCTCTGGATCGAATGCGGCCACTCCGCCGATCGGAAAGCCATATCCCCAATGTGCATCCGGCATCGTGTATGCGGCATCGACGATTCCGGGCAGCGACGCGACATGATCGATTTGCTTTAAAACCTTGTCGTCCATCTCGCTGATGAGGGTTTGGCTGCCATAAAGCACGACGGGCACGCGCATCGCGCCTTGTGGTTCGTGCCGCCATTCGCATGTCGAGACTTGCTTGAGCTGTGACAGGTCCATGCCCTCTCTCCCGCTTCAGACGTCAACAACGCATTGGGCAACCCAAGTCCCATCCCTGCGAGTTTCGACCTTGAGTAATGTGAGTGTTGCGCCCTTCGGTTCAACCGCGGGCGTGTGCCTTGATCGATTGACGGGTTCACCCCATGCTTGCCCAATCAATCGCTCGCCATCGATGACCACGGCAAAGCGACCGAACAGAAGTCGGCGGACGCTCATTTCGTAGATCAACGCGTTGAGCCAATCCATAAGCAAAACGGCATCGTTTGGTGCTTCGCACTGGATTTCGACTGCGGTCTGGGGGGCTACTCGAGATGGCTCAGTCACAGCCATCATGAGGGCGAGGCCCGCCTGTTCGAACGCGGTGGCGCGCGTCGGTCCAAGTCCTCGGACACCAATATCGGCACCGTGAGCAAACAACTCGGCGCGCGGTTTGATTGGCTGCACTTTTACCACAAATCGTCCTTCGTGAGTTTGCCAGGGCAGCATTACTGCCTTGACAAGTCGCAAGGAATCGCGCGCCCGTCTTTGATCCAGCGCAACAAAAAGGATTTAGGATTCTTTCGGTTAAAGACCGGTTTGTCGGCCTCATGTTTCCGTAGCGATCAGCAACGGACAAGGCCGCATTAGCCCTTACGTAAAATATGGAACCGACTTAGGGCTCATTTCCCATGGCCGGGCGCTTCCCTTCTGGCGCGATGGCTTGGCAAGGTCACGCTTGGCTGATAGGTCGCGGCGGGAAGAGGAGTTGCCGCGATGGCTGACAAAGGTGTGAAAAAAGTGGTCTTGGCCTATTCGGGTGGTCTGGACACCAGCGTTATTCTCCGGTGGCTGCAAAGCGAGTATGCTGCGGAAGTCGTGACTTTCACCGCTGATCTCGGCCAAGGCGAAGAGTTGGAGCCCGCCCGGCGAAAGGCGGAAATGTTCGGCGTGAAGGAAATCTTTGTCGAGGATTTACGGGAGGTATTCACCCGCGACTTTGTGTTCCCTATGTTCCGCGCCAATGCGCTGTACGAGGGGCAATACCTGTTAGGGACATCGATCGCCCGCCCTTTAATTGCGCAGCGGCAGATCGAGATCGCAGAAGAAGTTGGCGCTGATGCAGTGGCGCACGGTGCAACCGGGAAAGGCAATGATCAGGTACGTTTTGAACTGGCCTATTACGCATTGAAGCCTGACGTGCGGGTGATCGCGCCGTGGCGTGAGTGGAATCTCACGAGCCGCACGAAGCTTCTTGAATTTGCCGAGACGCATCAGATTCCGATTGCGAAGGACAAGCGCGGCGAAGCGCCATTCTCCATTGATGCGAATTTGCTGCACTCGTCTTCAGAGGGAAAGATTCTGGAAGACCCTGCTTTGGAGCCTGACGAGATCGTCTATCAAAGAACCATCAGTCCAAAGGCGGCTCCTGATGTTGTGACTGAGGTCACTATCGACTTCTTCTCCGGTGATCCCGTTGCACTCAATGGTACCACGATGTCGGCGTCTGAATTGTTGACAGGTTTGAACGCCTTAGGCCGGGCCAATGGGATCGGTCGACTAGATTTAGTGGAAAATCGCTTTGTTGGCATGAAATCACGAGGTGTGTACGAAACGCCCGGAGGCACTATCCTGCTTGCGGCACATCGTGCGATTGAGAGCATCACCCTGGATCGCGAGGCGGCACATCTGAAAGACAGCCTGATGCCACGTTATGCAGAACTGATCTATAACGGGTTCTGGTTTTCACCCGAACGACGAATGTTGCAGGCCCTGATCGATACGAGTCAGCACTCTGTCAGCGGCCGGGTGCGACTTAAGCTATACAAGGGCAACGTAATAGTTGTCGGGCGGGAGAGTCCAAACTCGCTCTATTCGACGCGTATGGTGACGTTCGAAGACGATGCTGGAGCCTATAATCAGCAGGACGCAGCCGGCTTCATCAAGCTCAATGCGCTGCGACTAAGGTTGGCAGCAACCGCCGGCCGTCGCGGTGGCCAACCTTAGGACAAGACACGAGCGCATTGTAATTATTACATGCGTGCGGGTAAATCTATTGGCTTTCGTATGCATGCTGGGTACCGTCCCTGAATGGCCCTCCCTTTCCAGCTTCCCTGACGATGACGTTTTTTGGGTACATGTGGAGGCCGTAACGCGGCTGGATGGCATAGTCGGGGAATGCAAGTCGGGACGGCGCGCGGTTTTCCGATGGCCAAAAAAAAGGCCTATCGACGAGCATGGCTTCTATGGCGTTGGGCAGGCGACCGAGATGCAGGCGGTCATCCTGCGCAGAGTGTGGCGTAATCTACGATCGCGACGCCCCGGCAGCACAATGGATCGGGTCGCGGGCTCGAGAACAGCTAAGGCAAGGCGGCCGGGAACTGTCCATCGCACGCGATGGCTACGTGCGGGAAGAAACCGCCTCTATGGCGTGAGCGTGGCCTGAGGCGTAATAGGTTTCGGCGATAGTGAAAAGCAAATCCGATGTTAATCATCGTCGGAGTCAATCGTGCCGTCGGCGAGTAACGTGCAGCAAATCGGGGCCACGAACTGTAGGGTAGGTAGCATGGCAAAACTGGCATTCATTGGACTGGGGGTCATGGGATTTCCAATGGCTGGGCATCTTGTAACGAGGGGTGGCCACGATGTTACCGTTTATAACCGAACAAGGGAAAAGGCCTATTCATGGGCTTCCAGGTTCGGAGGTAAAGTAGCCTCGAGTCCCGCAGAAGCTGCAAAGCAATGCGATGTCGCGTTTTCATGTGTCGGCAACGACGATGACTTGCGTGAGATTACCATCGGACCAAATGGTGCTTTTCGTCATATGAAGTCAGGAGCCGTTTTTGTTGATCACACCACGGCGTCGGCAAGCGTCGCAAGGGAGCTCTCCGCAGAGGCGGCTAAACGGGATGTCGGGTTTCTGGATGCACCCGTTTCCGGCGGCCAGGCAGGCGCGGAGGCAGGGCGACTGGCGGTGATGGTGGGCGGAGCGGAAGCGGATTTTGATCGAACGAAGGAAACAATAGGCTGCTTTGCAACGAGCACAAGTTATGTCGGTGGGCCGGGAAGCGGACAACTGGCAAAGATGGTGAACCAGATCTGCGTTGCGGGAATCATCGAAGGCTTGTCCGAAGCTCTGCATTTTGCGGAAGCTAACGCACTTGATATTTCCAAAGTAATCGCGGCGATCTCGAAGGGTGCTGCGCAGAGTTGGCAGATGGAGAATCGGTGGCAAACCATGGTCAGCCGGAAGTTTGATTTTGGTTTTGCCGTGGACTGGATGCGAAAGGATCTGGAAATATGTCTTGACCAGGCAAGGACAAACGATGTTAGTTTGCCTGTGACGGCTCTGATCGATCAGTTCTATGCTGACATACAGCGCAAGGGGGGCGGCCGGTTGGATTGCTCGGCGCTGATTAGCCGTTTTCCCCCTCAACCAAAGCATTAGAGCAAGAGCGACTACGAGGCTAGGACAATGCATTCAGCATTCCGGCCACAATCGTGGTGATCTTGAGGGCACCGGTACGAATCCGGCGTCGCGTGCTATCGCCACCATCGACTGACCGTCCCGCTATGGCCGGTGCCACAAGCTGCCTGAAATTTTGGGCGTCGGGAGACTCGCCTTGTTCGTGCAACCTTAGGATGCGTTATCCCTGACCGCATCGTTCCGCTGCTCGGTGTGCAACGGTGTCCAGAGCCGTATGACCCATACTCCATCGTTCCCATCGAAACTGGTGATCTGGGATTATCGAGACGCCTTTTTTTGGTGACGGAACGCAGGAAAAGATGCCCGCTCACCTTTTTGTCAGATCGTTTGGCAACTGCCTGTGGTCTGATTTGCGGTCTCGAATGCCCGTTGAAGGATGCGCAGAGGGCTAACTCATCAACGGGCGCTAAATACGTCAAACAAGAAACTGTGATCGGCGATCACGAACATTCGACTTCACTCGTTCATATCACCAACGATATCGAGATCCGCGCACAGGCCTTTGGGAGTCCTGAGAGGGCTGGGTAACTATCTTAGAGACATCGGGGCAGAAGGAATTGGCATATGCGTGGTTGGCTGGATCGAATTAGGCCCCGGAAAGCTGCTCTTACTGTGGTTGTGGCTGGTGCGGTCGTGGCTGTTACCGCGGCTGTGGTCTTAGTCTCTCCCTACGATACAGCCGCTCACGGAGCGTCCCTTGATCTTACGAAGCGGGTAGAGCAGAACTTTAAGCCGATTCCGAGCTTTACGCCGTTGGTCCGGGATGCAAAACGTGCAGTGGTCTCTGTCATTGTGCATCTCAAGGTCCAACGCATCGGGTACAGGGAGGGCGAAGGCTCCCAGCCGTTCTTCTTTGGCCTTCCATTCCCGGTTCCATTTCCCTTCCATGCGTCGCCACCGCCGCGCGAAGTTCCCACGAAAGTGTTGGGATCAGGCTTTTTCATCAGCCCGAAAGGCTACATCGTCACGAACAATCATGTCGTTAAGAACGCACGTACTGTTTACGTCCGCCTAGATGACGGTCAGAAACTCGGGGCCAGGATTGTCGGTACTGATCCATACACGGATCTCGCAGTCCTCAAAGTGACCCGGAGAAAGCCCTTTCCTTTTCTTAAGCTTGGAAATTCCCGACACGTTCATCCAGGGCAGTGGGTAGTCGCGATCGGGAATCCGTTCGGCCTGGCCGAAAGTGCTACCGCTGGTATTGTTTCTGCGTTGGGCCGTTATATCGGCGATGGTGAACATGATCGGTTTATTCAAACCGACGCACCCATAAACAAGGGTAACTCGGGTGGGCCTTTACTCAACGAACAAGGTGAGGTGATTGGGGTTGACACGGCAATTCTGAGCCCGTCCGGCGGATCGGATGGGATCGGGTTTGCAATCCCGTCCAATACCGTGAACCGCATCGCACGGGAGCTCATTAGGTTTGGCCATGTAGTTCACGGCTTTATCGGCGTCGAAGTACAACAGGTTTCTCCAGCAATGGCGGAGGCACTTGACCTCAAAACATCGGGTGGTCATGCTTATGGTGCTCTAGTTGCCATGGTGGCGCGAAAATCACCTGCGTCTCATGCCGGCCTCAAAGCGGGCGATGTTATCATTCGGGTTGAAAATACTCTTGTTACGTCGGTCAACGATCTTTCCTGGATAATTTCAGAGGCAAAACCGGGAGAGAGAATTCCCGTCACCTATATCCGCAACGCGAGGACTGAACACACGTCCGTGATCATCGGAAAAATGCCGAAGAATATGAATTCTGTTTTCCAGAACGCGACCATGTCGGCGAAAACCCCGGGACGTAAAGCGGCACTGGGATTAACGTTGTCGCGTTTGAATCCGTATTCTCGAGAGAAGCTTGGCGTTTCGAGTACGATAAGCGGTGTCTTGGTTGCGGCGGTCACGCCGCATTCACCGGCAGAAAAAGCCGGGGTTCAGCCCGGAGACATTATTGTCGGGGTGGACAGTAGCGTTGTTAGGCGCGTGTCTCAGGTGGAAAAAGATATCCGCGAAGCCAAGTCCCGCGGCGCGGCAGCTGTCGCATTAAGGATCATGCATGACAACCAAATCATCTTCGTGGCGGTGCGATTTCCACACGGATTAAAACGACCAGATTAGCGTTACCTAGTTCCCTATTCCCGTTATCCTACAGCGTACCAAAAAGACGGACATGTGTTGCATGGAACAAGTCGATGTGCGAACGGTCCTTTGGGAACACGTGTTCCTCGGCACATCATAGAGCACGATCGAACCAGATCTTGCTGCAATCAGCTTGATCATTCGCAGAGGTGCGATTTTCGTTGCCGTGGATTGATGTGATGTCAGTCTACCATCCGTCCGGACTCCGCTGCCGGGTAGTCCCAACAGGGAGGCGCCTCCCGTACGGGATGATGTCCCATTTCATCGGAGACGCCTCGCTCTGGTGGTGCCGTATGATGTTAGAATGCGAGCCAGATCCCTGCAAACAAGGTATCGTTTGCAGCCGCGTTGCGGTCGAACCCGTCGTAATTTCGTGCCAAGCCGTTGAAGAGAGGATAGAATGTATTTTCAACGAACAGTTTGGCGTTCAACCACGGCAACCACGCCGGTCCGCCATTATTGAACGGGTAATAGTCGAGTTCCGTAGTCCAGCTATTGGTGTTGGGCTTGCCGTTGGCATTGCCGCTGACCGGGCTCGCGGCGTATAGGACGGGATCGGCATTTCCATAAATCGTGTTGAACGACTCGGTGATTCCGTAGTGCTGAAACAGAAGCTCGGAAGCCGTAATGGTGAATGTATCGAGCGTATCAGCCGGATTGCCGGCAGCGCCAATTGGATAACTTGCCCTCCAATCCTGAGACTCGTGGACAAAATTCAGCTGCAGTGAAAAGGCCTGCTGGGTGGTGATGTACTGGAATTGCGAGTCCGCCGCGATATCAAAAAACTGGTCTGTTGGACCGTTAGTCATCCCTGCTGGATAGGGTTGATCCATCAAGGCGTATGTGCCAACCTCAATTGAACTGTTGCCCCATTGATGCTGTACGGCCAAGCGGGCGTAGGGAATGACGCCATGAATTTGGGCTGCCGGGCCAACGCCAAGTGCATAACTCATGCGGTTTGGTAGAGATTTATAAAGATCGACCTCGCCGTACAGCATGTCTGCGAGAGTCACATTCAAGGCGCCGTAAGCGCCTAGCCCGTAGACCCCTTGCGCCAAGCTTGCAATTTGTTGCGCGGCCGTCGGCCCAACGGCTAGCCCCGAGGGAACATACGGATAACCCCAGCTTGGTGGTGTGTTCCAAAGGTCGGTCACCGCGGGGTTGTTATTAAACGTGAACCCATAGAAAAATGGTTTACCGAAGAGATGCCCAGGGCGGGCTAGGCGGATATCCGTGTTATCCCAGGACCATTGATCTGCGACGCCATCGTAGGTCACTTGCACAAAAGCGCCGAGGCCCAGCTGCGCGTCTAGTGCTCCGCCATAAAACAAACTGGTCTGCTGCGCCGCCCAGGCGTCATTCGACTTGAAACCCGTCGCCAAGCCGCCGTCTACCTTGTCGTGCAATTGCGTAAAGCCGATCTGGGACATCAATGCGAAATTTTTCCAAGTGGGAAACATCCCTCCTGCAACGTACCCTTCCAGCTTGAACTCCCGGCCATACGGCGTCAGCTGCGGAAAACCAATGTGGCAAGCAGAACAGGGCTCTCCCGTTTGCGCTGCAAACGCGGGAATGGCGTAGGCAAAACGGGGCACCAATGTTAGAACAAACAGTGTCAGCCCTGTGAACAGGGCGCCCCCCCTGGAGCCTAGCGGTTCAGCCTTCCAAGACCGATTGTACACCATGATGCACACCTCAGTGGTGAGTTGTTGATATATTACATAACGTACATCGGATACTTCACGCCGCTGGCGTGGCCGTTGATATGGATCAACGGAATGTGATTAATATTAAGACGTGATATCGTTTCAACAATCATGGCTCCGGGTTCATGCAAAACGACGTTCGGTCGCGAAAACGTGGATAGACTTGGGTGCATTGTGAAAATCGACGAGATGAGCTGTTGATGCGCCACCTGAGAAGCGCGAGAACCGCGGCCCTTCGAGATCGCGACCGGTCATGGCACAAAGCGCCTTGTGGTGCGCGGCGATGGCACTGGAGTGCATAAGCTGACGACCTTCTGCGCGCCGTACAGATTGGTGTCCTTCACGCGGCCCTCGCCAATCCATGTTGCTGTTACACGGGTGGATCGAGCTTTCGCTTAAGCCGCGAGACCGCTGGGTGCGTGACTCGCATGACATGGGTGCCCGGGACAATGGCGGGCATGCTGCCGTAGGTCTTCCTGACGACAAAAATGCCCCGGCGTTGCAGTGCCGATCTGCTTGTGCTGCGCGGCCACCGTGGGCGGGCCTCCCACCGTCACGGACAAACTTCCCGTACCCGTTGGTGCGGCAGGAGGATGCACGCTGATGGCAGCGCTGGGCGGAACATTGGATGCCCCCTGCGTCGTCGACCCGCTCCGTTTTTCAGTCGAGGTTGCCGATCCCTACTGAATTGGTGTGCCGGTTCAGCGAGCGAAGGACTCTATAGGACGCGATCCGTAGAAGGGGTTCCACTGCCGACCAAAGATGGGCCAATTCCTGTTTGGGTAGGGCGTCACTTGCGGTTCGGAAGGTCTAGGACAACGCCACTACCCGATCTGGTGACAGAATGAGCTAACCAGATAAGATCCGCCTCTGTTGAATCTGCGAACTCCTGCCGTGGTTCGATATGCGTGTTGCGAGGATCGGCATTCGAATCAGGTTGATTGTGGGGGGGGACGGTGAGACCCTAACATTGCCTGATCGCGGTAGGCTTATCGCGTGCAAAGTTATCGTGCCGGCATGACTGATCTGATCGTCTTCTTCTTTGCCGCTATGGCCGTAGCGGTCGTGCGTGCTCTAGGGCCGCGGAGAGCCAGCAATTTTGGAGGTGCTGTCGCGCGGGCTGCCGGTCCTTGGCTGGCGGTATCGCGTGTGGCAGAGCGCAACCTTTGCGCGGCTCTTCCCGAGCTTAGCCGTGACGAACGTAAGCAGGTAGTCCGGGAAGTTTGGGAAAACCTCGGACGTACGGTCGCGGAATTGCCTCATCTCGGCTCAATGGATTTCGTCAACAATGGAGCTGGCTTCGCCATAGAAGGGGCGGAGCACATTGTATCAGGGCCTGCCGTGTATGTGTCCGCACACTATGGCAACTGGGAAGCGTTGCCGGCAATTGTCGCGCGCCAAGGTGTCCTTTTTTCTTCACTGTATCGAGCGGCCAGAAACCAGCGCGTCGACATGCTGATTTCCCGGCTTCGTCATGAGGCGGTACGGCAACACGTGCCTTTGTTCCCGAAAGGAGTGGCCGGAGCTCGCGCCGCGGCTCGCCATCTTGCCCGAGGTCAGGCGTTAGGCATGTTGATCGATCAGAAGCTTGATGAAGGGCTTGAATTGCCGTTTGTTAACTTGCCGGCGAAAACCAGTGTGGCCGCCGCGACCTTGGCGTTGCACTACAACTGTCCGATCATTCTTGGCAGGATCGAGCGCGATGCACCGGCACGTCTGCGATTGATTGTCGAGCCGCCAATTATACCGCAGCGCACGGACAACCGCGTCGCAGACGTGGAGCGTCTGACGCGCACTTTGAATGACCGAATTTCCGGTTGGATCAAGGCTAACCCTGGATCATGGCTTTGGCTGCATAGGCGGTGGTCACACAATGCCGCTCGATAGCCGGCCGGTACCGAACACCGGCGCGATTGGCGAGGCGAAAGCCAGCCTGTAGCTGAAGAGTTTAACGCGCCTGCCAGACAGGTTCCGAAATATCCAGAGATCCTGAACTCTCTCAGACACGAAATTCACCAGGTTTTTTCGTCCAATCGAACGCTCCGAGCATGTCGTATGCATCGCGATCGCGGTGGTTCAGCGGGTCAAGGCCGAAGCGTGTCTCGATGAACTTCAAGATACTCGCGGTGCTGCTGGTATGATGATCTACCAAGCCTCCGCGCGCAAAGGGGCTGACTAGGATTGCTGGAATTCTTGTGCCGTATCCGTAGCTGTCGACCTGTGGCGGTGCCATGGAATCCCAGAAACCGCCACCCTCATCATAGGTTACAAAAATTGCCGTTCTGCTCCAGGCAGGACCAGAGGCGACCGCCCTGACCAGCTTTTCTACCCACGCCATCCCATAGGCCGGCGCACAGTCAGCGGGGTGTTCGTCATGCGCCGAGGCTGCCTTGAGGAAGGAAACCCCCGGCAACTTTCCGGACTGCGCGTCAGTGAGAAAATCATCGCTGCTCCTGATATGCCCGCTCCGGACATACTCTGCCCATCGTGCATAATATTGGAACGGGTTGTGATGCGCTTCGTAGATGTGCCCAGTATCAACGATGGCCGAGCCGTCACCGGGGCCGAAGGCGGATTTGAGTGCCCATGGTTTTACCAGCTGCCAGTTCTCATTGTACCACGCCCAGTCGATGTGGGCCTCATTCAGCCGATCGCCGATGTTCGGATAGGTTTGATATTCTGGTGGAGGTGACAGCCGCAAGGCATTTGGCTGATTCGCTCTCGTCGGGCCCTGAGTGGGCGGCAGGTCGTTGATCAGGATGCCGTTGTGGTCATAGGGTAGATCAAAGAAGTCATGGTCAATACCGCTTGCGGCCGGATCGAACGGGCTTCTGGCATCTTCCGGCGCCTTGGGATTTATGCAGGAGCGCGCTGCAGCCAAATAAAGCGCATTACCCGTGGAGCCCCCGGTCATGGCCTGGAAAAAACGATCAAATAGCGTGTAATGGTCGGCGAGACGATGGTAGAACGGCAGATCTGCACGCTCATAATAGCCCACTACCGGGCCGCTGGGATTGGCGAGATCAAAGGCAATACGCTCGGAGAGATAGGTTTCGAGTTCCTTGCGTGACAGGTGACGATGATTACCAAGTGCAAGGGCAACGAATCGGTCCATTTTGCCGTTATTGATCTGTGCCGACATTCGGAAGAACCTGTGCTTCGGATCCCAAAATACGTTTGCGTTTGCAGGGATATACGGGGCGAGGTGGAACGGTGCATTCGGGAGTTCTGCCGTTGCAAAGCCCCTGATGTCTAAGGGTGTCGGAAGGATTGTGTAGGGGATGCCCGCCGGATTTTTTTGAAGCCCTATGAATCGGCTGCTGATGTTACCTGCCTGGTCAAGGAGATTGTGAACGTTTTGGCCAGAGATACCCCTGTAGGTGCCAAAGTAATGATCGAAACTCCGATTTTCCTGAAAAATGATGACGATGTGGTCGATGTTGTCACGCAAGCTTTGCACTGAGGCGGTTGCAGCGCTGGCTGAGCGGATAATATACGGCGTGCCCGCAGCTACCGGAATGGCGGCGGCAACCGATTTGAGGAGGGCACGACGATTGAGATTCCAAGTCATTTGCTAGACTCCTGTTGGTAGCACGAAATAGATTAGGTCAGGGCATACCGAAGGGTGCGCGCTCCGGGTTTTGCGAGCGATGACCTCATTGAGATTATGTCACCATGCATGATCGCTGGAACGCAGATGTGTCCGTGTAAGCGGCATCCACCACTGGAAACCATCGAGCTGGCTGGCCAGCGGTGGGGGCAAAGGGCCCGTTCGGCCGGCGTGTAGCAGAACACTTCCGCACCCGTGATTTTTATTTTCAATCAGAAACGCTAAGATGCTGATCAAAAATCTAAATTTTGCATGCCTACGCTTTCGCGTGGTGATCTGGACCATCGGGTACGCAAGGCCTACCCGCGGGGACCAACCCACGGCCTGAGCAACGAGCGTCACAGGGACCTTGTTCCCAGAGGTGGAACGGGGGTGCTTGAATGCGCCCACTATCTGATCATGCGCCAAATGTCTTCTTCCCGGGAAGAATGAGCCGCGTTCTTAGCTTCGTCGAGCGAGGGCGTGTGTGAAACTTGCGTTTCAACATGGCGTTAGAATGCTTGCTATACTTCCCGAATTGCGTGGCAAGCAAGCTGGTTGGAGCCATCCTTACTGAACAGGGTACCACTACAGCGGCAATCTTCCGCCTAGCGGCAGATAGCGGTCCGTGGGCTGGTTTTTGGAAAGCCCGTGTACGATGTACCACTCTCGGTGACGGGTCCGGGGTATAAGCATAGGTATTGCTATCAGCGGGCCGACACTGCTGTGCGTTGACAGGGTAACCTCAACGGGTACGCCACAGAACCGGAAATGGCTAGCTTTCCAGACTCGTTGATGTGGCACACGGAACGAAGATCAATGCGTGCTCGCTGAATATGGCGCATACGTGGCCGCATAAATTCCCGCTTCAACGCGGCGCCAGCTTGTTCAGAATGGTGTCGGTGCAAGGCTCGGCGTACCAAAGTTCGCGTATCGAATAGTCAAGAGACGATCGTGACACGGTCCTGCAGGCATCGATGATGAGCTGGGTCTGGCCGCGATGTTAGCTGAGCGCTACACGGTTCTATTGGGATGCAACCTGACATGTGCATTGTTCCTGCCTTGCCTGGTTGGAGCAAGAGCAGCCAGGGCTGCACGCTCTGGCCGCGCACCGATGGAGCTAATGGCCAGTGCCGCAGTTTTACTGGCGAGGGCGCCGCAATCCTGCAAGGGCGCGCCATCGGTATAAGCGGTGAGAAACCCGGCAGCGTAAGCGTCTCCGGCACCGGTTGTGTCGACGACATTCGTGGGAGCGGCTGCGATCTCATAGCGCTTACCATCAGCCAGGATGACACTGCCGTCGGCTCCGCGGGTCAGCACCGCGATGCGGGCAAACCGCGAGGCAATTTCGGCGGCTGATGCAAAATCGTTTTGCTCGAACAGTGAACAAATTTCGGCCTCGTTGGCGATGACGATATCAGCTTGCTGTTCGACTAGTGCCTGAAAATTGCCCCGGTGCCGGTCAACGCAGAATGCGTCGGATAGCGAAATCGCGACTTGGCGGCCAGAGGAGCGGGCGATTTTTGCGGCGGACCAAAACGCGGCTTGCGCTGCTGGAGGGTCGAACAGGTATCCTTCAAGATAGAGGACGGCCGACTCTGCGATGACACCCGAATCGAGATCATCGATGCCGAAGGACACGGCGGCGCCAAGATCCGTATTCATCGTTCGCTGCCCGTCAGGGGTTATCAGAATCAGACAGCGGGCGGTCGCGTCACGGCCCACAGCAGGCTGTGTCGGGTGGTGTATGCCGAGCGCGTGCATGTCGTGCCGGAAGACGGCACCCAACTGGTCGTCCGCGGTTTTTCCAAAAAATGCCACCTCAGCACCAAGCATTGCGGCCACGGCACAGCTGTTGGCGACAGAGCCTCCCGAGGCTTCGATGCCTGGCGGCATCGCTCCGTAAATCACCTCTGCTTGAACCGAATCGATCAGCGTCATGCTGCCTTTGCGCATGTCATGGCGGGAGAGAAAATCGTCGCCTGTACGCGCGAGAACATCAACGATCGCATTGCCGATGCCGGTGATGTGGTATCTGGGCGTGGTCATGCTTCGGCTCCTGTTCCTAGACGGCTCTCCGCTATCATTCACTGCGTTGATATTCAAACTATCATGCTGACAATCCTTGCCGGCGGATTGCCGTTTGGAAAGCCGATGCCTTGGCGGAATCTTGAAAAAACCATAGCATTTTCGCGAGGCGGCGATTGTTTGGCCGTGTGCCCCATGCTACGTGCTCAAACTCCAGACGAGTGGAGGATTCGTGATCAGTATCTTCAAACGCGACGATCAATCCGGAACGGGATCGAGCGGGCAGGGCAGCGGTCCGCGAGCGTCGGAAGACGATGGCCTGGGTGTGCCCCCCTTTCGACCCGCCTCGGCGCCCGCTGCGCAAACAGTCAAGAACTCTGACCAGCCGATAACAGCCGACAAGGAGACAACCATGGCTCGTTCCCCCTTTGCGCCACCGACCGCCACCCCGTCGTCCGGCCAATCGGTTCACATCCCGCCTGGCGGCCCTGTTGGTGGGTTGAGGACAACGGGCACCCGTGGGGCTGACTCGCCAGAACGCCGCACGCTTGTCGTCGGGCGTGGTATTAGCGTTCAGGGTGTCGTCCAGGATGCCGAGCGTCTGGTTGTCGAGGGAACTGTCGAGGCAACAATGATCGCGGCGACAGAGCTGGCGATTACGCAAGGTGGAGTTTTTAAAGGCGAGGTTGAGGTCGAAGAAGCGGAGATTGCCGGTACGATCGATGGCACCCTCGTTGCACGCCATGCCCTTGTGGTGCGATCGACGGGCAGGGTTCTGGGCACGGCACGCTGCCGCCGCCTCCAGGTCGAAGACGGTGGGCAGATTACGGGGCGTATCGAGATGCTGGCTGACCACCCAGGGCAGCAGAGTGCACTTCCCGTTTCTTCGCCGGCTGCCAATAAAGACTGATTCCGGGTGCTACCCGTGCGGCGCGTCGGGATAGCAGTTGGACTCCGACGAAGTATTGTGCCGCTGGTTGCGGTTGCGCTGTCCAGCTGCGCTGTCTCATCGTCGAAGGACGCGGCGGGGATGGCGGCGGCGTCATCCCCAGCGACGCTGATTGGGGCTTCTGCCGCCAGCTTGTCGACGACCCTGGTTCCGCCTGCATTACGCCGTGTGGACGGCCCGGCGCAGGTATGGCTTTATACGTCCCACGTCTGTCGGCTGGAACTGGTGCTTTATCCGGGAGCAGCAGGGCAGCCGCAGGTATCGTACGCAAGACGAATGCCACGCGATGTCCGCACGGCAACTTGCGTTGCGAGTCTGGAACGTGGCCGCCCATCCTGAAGGATGGTGTTGTTTTCGGGCCTAGGACCGTGACTACCAGCATGTTGTGTCCGGTTCGATTTTTTGGGCGCAACGTGGGGAGGAGGGCAGATGGCTGGCTTGCAAGTGGCAATCCAGATGGATCCGATGGAAACCATCGATATCGATGGAGATTCGACCTTCGTTTTGATGCTGGAAGCACAAAGGCGAGGCCACACGCTTTGGCATTACGGCGTTGGAGATCTCTGGTTCGACTCAGGTGTAATCCGTGCCCGGGTGCGGCCGGCTCAGGTGCGAAGGGAGAAAGGTCATCATTTTACGTTGGGTGACCCCGAGATTGTCGATTTGAGCGGCATGGACGTTGTGCTGATGCGACAGGACCCGCCGTTCGACATGGGTTATATCAGCGCAACCTATCTTCTCGAATGGATTCATCCAAAGACTCTGGTCGTGAACGATCCCGTGGCCGTACGGAACGCCCCGGAAAAGCTTCTGGTTGCCCAGTTTTCCGAGTTGATGCCCCCAACATTAATTGCCCGTGATCGCAAGGCTATTGCGGATTTTCGCGCTCGGCATCACGACATCATTGTCAAACCATTGTTTGGTAACGGAGGGACTGGTGTCTTCCGTGTGCGGCCGGATGACGAAAATCTTGGTTCTCTGCTGGACCTTTTTCTTACGTCGTCGACCGAACCTTTCATGGTGCAACGTTATGAACCTGCTGTACGATCGGGTGACAAACGCATCATCCTCATCGACGGCGAACCGCTTGGCGCATTTAACCGTTTGCCGTTGCCGGGGGATGTACGA
>JAJZBH010000203.1 GCA_021799015.1 Pseudomonadota bacterium | reverse complement strand
GGCAACGACATCCATTGTGCTGGAGAACCGCAAACGCGCTCGCGAAAGGTCAATCCCAGCGCGCCTAGCAGCGGCCGCAACCGAAACACGCTGCCAACCCTGTTCTCCCGCGAGGGCGAATGCCGCACGGACCAACTCACGATCGACAGTACGGATGTTCATCAGCTTGATTTAGGAGGCTTTCGACACTTTGCCAACTGACCTCCGTCTTTTTACCTAGCCGCTCAAACCATGATGCTGATCGCAATCGCAGTTTTGTAACCGACACGGCTCAACATCGAGCGCAAACTACAAAACCGGGCCTGTTCCGCTTCATGGGCCAATCCATTGGCGCAATACACCTTCTCTTCAATGCAAAATCGCTCAGTCGCTGGCGCAGAGGCTCCTCATCGTGGCCGAGAGATTCAACCTTCCCCGCATCGTCTGGGTCAATCTTTTCTTCCCTTGCAGCGGCAAACGCCCTCTCCACTCCCGTACCCATTGCCTCTGTAACCGCGCCAACGCAAAGGCCACTACCCGCTACCGCATGCCGCACTCACCGTTCAAGGACCATGCAGAAAAGACATCTCGGTAATGCTGTCTTGCTCCTCTATGTGATGCAGGGGCTGTCGGCATGCCAGCTCCGGTCTCCGGATAAGCGTCCCCTGCCAATCGCGCCCCTGTCATTGCCTTCTCTCACGTGTTTTTATGAGGTACACGCTGATGGCGGCGCCGGTAACCAGCGCATAAAGCAGATCCAGGGTAGCAAACGAAACCGGCAACCCATGGACCGGGAAAACTGGCCGATCGCACGAAGCGGATGGTCGCAGCGGAAGAGCGCCAAACTGTGCTGGCGCAATATTGCATTCCGGTAGTGGACTTTGCCACCAGTGCCGTTCCGCCCCGACGTGCACCAACGCGATGCAGGCATCTGTGAACATCGTAACGGACGCTAACCATAAAGACGCCCGCGCGATCCGCAGGGGTAGCACCATCCCGAGGAGACCAAGAACTATGATAATCCGGTACGGCCAACGCTCAATGTAGCACAGCGGACATGGAACCAAATGCTCAACGAACTCACCGTAATACGCAGCGCCGAGAGCACCGAGGCCAGCGAGAATAACTGCCCCAGAGGCTGAGTAATGGGAAATACGAATCATGCCCCCCCGTATGCGACGCAAACGCCTGTCGTGCAATCTAATGCGGACGCACTTCGCATTGCTTCACATCAATTTTCTTTTCATTCGGGCGCCGGCAGGCACCCGCTCGGGTGCTGAAATCATTACTGCTCGCCCTCCTCGGTCGCCAACGACAACGCTGACGGGCTGCCGCCAACAAGCCAGCTAATCATCCACAGTGATAGCGAACACGCGGAAGCTCTGGGAAACCAACAAGAAATTTTGATCACAAAAATTTTCATGTCTGAAAACATAATTCTCAACCTGGGAAAGCCGCTCCTTCCCGCAAGCACTCAGGCCTACCGTGCGTAGGGAACATCTCCCACACACCTGACTTTGATGTGGCCCGTGATTACCGGCGCAGAGTGTAGCCAGGGGCGCCACCTCCGCGCCGATCCATACACTACGCACCGACACAAGCGTTCATTCGTCGGTTGTATATAAGCGCGATGTTAATCCAACTCGTTAGGAACAGTATCAGGCAATAACTCTTCCTCTGCCCGGACAAACCCGGACTGCAACCTCCTCGGTCGCCTTCAATCGCGCCGTTGATGAACCTTCTTCGTTTATCACCTAGATATTGCCCCACATTTGTCTATAATCACTCGCGCCATGATCGCAAAATCTAGAATTGACCACTACCCATTCCCTTCCATGCCGGCAAAGGAATATCTCTGCTTGGCTCATACGAACCGACGCAACTGGGTTCAGCGTAGCTTGAACCATGGAACCCATTCCTGCAAAGTGCTTCCCCATCAGACCAGCAATTTTCAGAGAAAGAAGCTACTAACAGACCAAATAATCGTTTTACTCCTTACCAAACAGGACAATTAATTTTGGTAAACGGCACAAACGTAACGGTTGGCCTTCATGCACTCCTGCTAGGGTTTCCGGCACTTTTCTCGATCGTCAACCCGCTTGCAGGGGCAATTATATTTAACGAGGTTACTGCTGGGCACCCTCATCAGATGCGCCTTGCTCTGGCACGCCGCGTTGCTTTCAACAGCACCATCGTAATGATCGTGTCGCTGTGGGGAGGCTCTTATATCTTAAACTTCTTTGGGATCAGCCTGAACGCCCTCCGCCTTGCTGGCGGCTTTGTGGTCGCAGCTCGAGCCTATCAGATGCTTATTACGCCCGAGACGCTTGAGGAGCGCAAACAAATACAAGCCGAGACTGCCTTTGACACTCCCGGAGACCTGTCAGCTATAGCTTTTTTCCCGCTAACACTCCCGTTCACCACGGGCCCAGGCACTATTGCAGTCGCAATCACCCTTGGTACAGAACGCCCTCTCGATCATGGTGCGCTCGCCATCTTTTTTACCGGACTATCAGTTGCGGCAATTGGTGTGGCCGGAACGATATGGATTACCTACGCCCTGTCTGATCGGATCGGTGCAGTCCTCGGGCTCAGCGGCCGGCGCGTGGTTGCGCGGATCGCAGCCTTTCTGCTTCTTGGAATTGGCGTGCAGATTATGTTATCCGGTGCCATCCCCGTTCTGCATCAGGCGTTGCGATGATCCGAAACATCGGCATAGATTATGTCAAGCCTCGACCCAGGTAAGGTTCTTTGGTAAAAAAGAAGCTTTCTCCCATATTTAGCTGTGTAC
>JAJZBH010000047.1 GCA_021799015.1 Pseudomonadota bacterium | reverse complement strand
CGCACCACAAGGAAAGCTTTTTGTACACGCATTTCGATGAAATTTGCGACATCATGCGCAAGTACGATGTCTCATTCTCGCTTGGTGATGGGCTGCGTCCGGGGTCGATCGCGGACGCGAATGATGCAGCCCAGTTCGCCGAACTGGAAACCCTCGGTGAGTTGACCAAAGTGGCCTGGGACAAGGGCTGCCAGGTCATGATCGAGGGGCCTGGCCATGTGCCCATGCATAAAATCAAAGAAAACATGGATCGTCAGCTTAAAGTCTGCCACGAAGCACCATTCTATACGTTAGGCCCCCTGACCACTGATATCGCGCCAGGCTACGACCATATTACTTCTGCGATTGGTGCAGCGATGATTGGGTGGTTTGGGACCGCGATGCTTTGTTACGTGACACCGAAGGAGCATCTCGGCTTGCCGAATCGTGATGATGTCAAGACTGGCGTGATCACATATCGCCTTGCGGCGCACGCAGCAGATCTGGCGAAAGGGCATCCATCAGCCAAGCTGCGTGATGATGCCGTCAGCCGCGCCCGCTTTGACTTCCGTTGGGACGATCAGTTTAATCTTGGTCTCGATCCAGATACGGCGCGCGCATTTCACGATGAGACTCTGCCAAAGGACGCACACAAGGTGGCCCACTTCTGCTCGATGTGTGGTCCGAAATTCTGTTCGATGAAGATTACTCAGGACATTCGGGCCGATGCTGAGCGGATAGCCGGCCTGGAACAGAAAAGCGCGGAATTTCGTGAGGCAGGGAGCAAGATCTACCTCGAAGAAGCGGCAATACAAAAGTGAAAGTCGCGATTATTGGTGCGGGCGTGATCGGCCTTGGAATTGGCTGGCGGCTCGCACAGAGAGGGCTTGAAGTTACACTCTTTGAACGCGGTGCTGCCGGTGAGGGGGCTAGTTATGCCGCCGCCGGTATGCTGGCTGCTGCCTGCGAGACAGAACCTGGAGAAGCGGCGCTGGGCGTTCTCAATCGAGCGAGTATGCAGCTGTGGCCTGATTTCGCTGCAGAACTGGAACATGCGTCCGGGATGTCGGTTGGCCTTCGGCGCGAAGGCACGCTGGTGGTTGCGCTGAACCGTGACGACGGCGCCAAATTGCGCCATGACATGGCGTTCTTAACGAGTCAGGGCGTCTCTCTGGATTGGCTCACGCCGGCGGAGGCGCGCGAGCGCGAACCTTTCTTGGCACCGCAACTGGCGGGGGCAATTTTTTCGCCGGCCGATGTTCAGGTCGATAACCGCGCCGTGGTTCGTGCGCTTCTTGAAGCATTCCGTCGTGCGAGAGGGGTGGTCCGGGAGAATACTACGGTGGATCGGGTCCACGGTTCGAACGGGCGCGTGGCGGGGGTATTCGCAGCGAACCAGTTATTTGAGGCGGATGTCGTCGTCTTGGCCGCGGGTGCTTGGTCGGGAGGAATCGGTTTGCCAGTTCCATGCCCTTCGGTGCGGCCGATTAAAGGACAAATGCTTGCCGTGCAAATGGATCCGTCGGCGCCATTACTGCGACACGTGGTGTGGGCACCACGGGCGTATATGGTTCCACGGTTAGATGGGCGCTTGATAATTGGTGGCACGGTCGAGGAAAAGGGCTTTAATTCCGATATAACTGCCGGTGGCGTGTATGCGCTGCTTGATGGAGCATGGCGGGCCTTGCCAGGGATCGAGGAACTCAAAATCATCGAAACATGGGTCGGATTCCGGCCTGGTTCGCGAGACGATGCTCCCATTCTTGGAGCGAGCGCTCTGCCGGGGTTGATGTTTGCTACCGGCCATCATCGCAACGGAATTCTGCTAACGCCGATCACGGCCGACGCAATGGCTTCGACGATAATCGCCGGCAAGACGGACGAACGCATTGCCGCCTTCGGCGCTGACAGGTTTGAACAGCGCAGGAATGTCGCATGAACGACGCAAAAATCCAGGTCAATGGTCAGTTCGAAGCGCTGGTGACGACCGTTTCAGCGTTGCTCGCAACCAAGAATCTTGAGGAGGCGCGCGGCGTTGCTGTCGCGGTAAACAATTTCGTGGTGCCTAGGTCTGCATGGCCAACAACACTTCTTTCCGATGGTGATGTCGTCGAAATCGTTCGGGCGGTGGGAGGCGGTTGAGATGACGGCGTTAACGATCGCCGGTGAGACACTGTCATCCCGTTTGTTCATGGGAACGGGTGGCTACCCGAACCAGGAGACCCTGCTAAAAGCGTTATCCGCGGCAGAACCGGCGCTTGTCACCGTGGCGATCCGTAGAATCAGCCTCGACGCTTATGGAGGATCGCTTCTCGCTGAATTGGGCGGGAGATATCGGTTGCTGCCGAATACGGCAGGATGTGCGACCTTGCGCGAAGCTGTGACAACGGCAGAGTTGGCGCGAGAGGCGTTAGCGACTGACTGGATTAAACTTGAGATTATCGGGGATCGCGAGACATTATACCCGGATGCGGAGTTTTTGATTCGGGGTACCACCGAACTGGTCAAGGCCGGCTTTACTGTCCTGCCTTATTGCACCGACGACCCAGTGCTATGTCGGAAGTTGGCTGACTTGGGAGCTGCGGCGGTGATGCCGCTTGGCTCACCCATTGGGTCAGGCTTGGGAATCGTGAACCCGTATAATATCGAGCGAATTTGTGCGCAAAGCGAGGTGCCGGTCATCCTTGACGCAGGCATCGGTACGGCGTCCGATGCGGCGCTCGCTATGGAACTGGGTTGTGACGCCGTGCTGCTGAACACGGCGATCGCGCGGGCGCACGATCCTGTCCGGATGGCTGGTGCAATGAAGCACGCGGTATGCGCAGGTTATGAGGCGCGCCGGGCTGGCCGAATCCCTAAACGATTGCGTGCGGAGGCATCAAGCCCAGAACTGGGACTTATTGGCGCCTGATCGTGCTCGGCGCTAGAAGCCGCACGTGATCCTGCGGTGAACTGGCCATCAGAACTCATCGTCAGCAACGTAAGAGCCAATCTTCTGTACAAGATCAGGGTCAGAACGCTCCAAGATGACACCATAGACGATCGAGAAGGCCAGTACCGCGAGCGCTATCCACGGAAAATAGCTGATTGGTGCGGGTTGGCCCGGCTGTACGAGACCCCAGAGCGGGAACAACATCAGCACGGTGCCAATTGCGGGCAGCAAGGCGTGTTTGCCTAGTTTGAAGTCGTCACGATGATAGCGAATCATATAGACTGGAAGCGCAAGATTCGTAACAAGATAGGTTATGATAATAGGAATTGTACCGAGTGCGCCAGTGTCACCGAACAGATCAACCGGTTTAACATTCCATCCAAAAACAACAACGATGGCAAACGATGCAAGAACGAACCCCCACATGGCAACAAAAGGTGTTTTATGGCGCGGGTGAATTTTGCCAAAGAAGGCTGGTAGCAGGCCCTCACGGCCAGAACTGAAAAGGATCCGTGCCTGGCTGTTAGTCAATCCGAGCAATGAGGAAAAGATGCTCGTGATGCCGGCAAGATATGCAAGGAGCAGGAGTCCGCCTGCCGAGGTCCTGAAGGCGTCAACAAAAGGAATTTCGGACTTGCTAATGGATGTGGCGTTATTGTGGAATGCGACTTCGGTAGCATACGCGAGGAACAAATAGAGAAGGCCGATCGCAAGTGTACCAATTAGCAATGCCCGTGGTACGTTTTTCCTGGGGCCACGGGTTTCTTCGGCAAGTGTGGCGGAGTTTTCCCAGCCAATGAACAAGTAGACAGCGATCGGAAAACCAGCGCCGATTCCTTTAAGGCCGCCGGAGAGGTTGGCCCACTCGAACGGTGCCAGAGAAAGGCTTGAACGGTTGACCACAAGCATAATCGCAGCGCCGATGATCAGAAGTAAAAGTTCGAAATAGAAAAAGATCGCCGCCATGGTCGTGGAAATGGCGACGCCGCGCGCAACCAGGATACCCACTACCCCGGTCGCGAGCAGACTCATGATCTGCCAGGGAACGTTGATGCCTAGGAAAACCTGTAGCGTGTCATGTGCCCAGCCACCAGAAATCACCACGACCGAGGAGGCGGCCACGACGTAACCGAAGATGACGAAGATGGATGATGCGGCTCCCGCTGTCGGTCCAAAGGCCATTCCGATGAAGGTAACGAAGGATCCCGTGGAAGGCCGGTATTTTGAGAATTCTGCCAACGTATTGGTTAGAAACAGGATGACCACCATCGCAACCAGAATGGTAAGCGGGGCAGCGACACCGGCCCCGCTGACGATAGTCCCGAAACCAAAAAAGAAGCTCATTGCCGGCGCGATGTTGGCAAGTGTCGAAGCTACGATTTGCGGCAGGCCAAGCGCGCCGCGCCGCAACCGGTGCTCCGCCAATACAGTAGCCATGAGATCATCCCCCTGTTGCTTGTTTGTTTTCCTAGCGCAGGACCGCCCCTTCCACCACTTCTTTTGGCCAACGCCGATGCAGCCATAGCCACGCTCCGGGTTTTTTCAGGATCCATTCTCCGAGTGTGGTGTTGATTAGGTTGGTGAGGTGGTGGATATCGGCGTTCCGATCTCCCGAGTCCGGCACCGGAAGAGGCGGCTCAACGATCATTTCGAGCCGCGCGGGGCCAGTTCGTATGATGTACACTGGAATTACGGGACAGCGGAAACGTAAGGCGAATGCTGCTGCGGCCGGCGTTGTCATGGCAGGAACGTTGAGAAATGGGACAAGGATTCCGTCGTTAAGTTTCTGATCTGCAAGGATTCCAAGCGCGCCTCCACGGCTAAGGTATGAAACCGCACTCCGTGCGCCAGCGACGCCTTTAGCGAACATTGGAGCATCATGGCGTACCGCAGCCTTTCGAAGCGCCTGGATCTGCGCATCGACACCGACATTCTTCGCGGCGCGATAAAACGGCGCAACCGTCACCCCGTGTCTTGCGGCAATGACCGGCAGCGCTTCCCAATTCCCGAAATGTGCAGAGACATAAATTGCACGCCCGGCGCAAACATGTTCGCTGCCTTGAATGGCAAAGCCGGGTCCAGAGTCCGTCAGTTCTAGCGACGGCAGATGGGGCAATTCGGCGATTGTCCGACCGAGGTTGTCCCATGTCTCTCGGATGAGGCGGCGGCGCGCCGGCCTGTCCATATTGCTGAAAACGGCGCGCAGATTACGGTCTGCAGCACGCGAAACAGGTAGGAGCGGACCGATCGCCGCGGCCACGACTCCACCCAGGTTACTGGCGCGGATTGGCCCGAGGGCGCGGAACATGGCAAGACCGATCCTGGTAAGTAGCGATTCCAAGCGTTCGATTGCCGTCATGGCAAAAGCCGGTCCAGGGCATCGTTGCAATCCCAGGCGAGATGGGCTGTTACCACGGTACACATTTCGAGAAACTCTGATGGCAACTTCACGCTATCCTTCTCCGTGGTCACGAGAACTGCATGCTGACTTTTGGCTCGTCTAGTGAGATCCGCGATGTCGCGTGACGAATATCGGTAGTGGTCCGGGTAGCCAAGCTGCTCAATTATGTCGGCACCGAGTTCTTTCAATGTCGCGAAGAACTTAGTCGGACGTCCGATACCTGCAAAGCACACGATCCTGAGTCCTTGCAAAGATTGCGATGCGGTACCGACGATCCGCGCTGTCAGGACCGTCATGTCACGAGGTAAGCATTGGCGTGCATTGAATTTGTCTTCGCCAATGAGTACTGCAGCGCGACAGCGGGATGCAGCTGTCACAACTGGCTCGCGGAGCGGACCTGCCGGGAGTAGGAGGGCGTTCCCGAAACCAGCTCCGCCGTCGATTGTCAAGAACGAGATTGTCTTGCGAAGATCGGCGTTCTGGAGGCCATCATCCATTACGATTACGGAAGCTCCGGCGCTGCTGGCCAAGCGCGCCCCGACCGCGCGGTTGCGCGCCACGATCGTGGGTGCGGTGCGGGCAAGGAGTAAGGCTTCATCGCCAACCTCGCACGCGGAATGGTGTCCGGGGTCGACGACAATCGGACCTGCCAAGGTTCCTCCATGACCACGGGTAAGAGCGAATGGCTTTGAACCGCGGCGCAAATAGCGGCTCAGGATGTCACGTGTGATGATGGTCTTTCCGGTTCCGCCGACACTTGCATTGCCGACGCAGACGACGGGGATCCCCGGATCAAACCCGGGCCGGGCAAGCCGGGTTGCAGTGACCATTCGGGTGACGAATCCCAGCGGGGTGAGCGCGCGGCGGAGAATTCCATCCCGTTCCCAAAAATCGGGCGGGCGTTTCACCGGACCAGATCCAGGATACGGGCGGCCAATTGTTCCGGCAACTCGACGAACCGGCGTACTGCCTGCTGGGCGGCGCTTGCCATCGCGTCACGCCGATTCCTGTCATGGAGCAGGTCGGCTATTAGCGACGCCAGTACGGACGTGTCCGAAACCTCCAGCAGGGCACCCTCGCGTCGCAACAAGGAGGCAATTTCCTTAAAGTTGTCGACGTGTCGCCCGGTGATCATTGCACACCCCAGCTGAGCGGCTTCAATCATGTTATGACCGCCAACGGGAATTAACGAGCCGCCAATAAAGACAACAGGGCACAATCGGTAGAATAGACCGAGTTCACCAAGTGTGTCCGCGATGTGAATTGTACCAGGACTTGGCGCTTGTCCCAGCGAGCGGCGGGTTGGGTTGAGATCCCGCGCGATCTCTGCGATGGCGTGTGCGCGTTCGGGGTGACGAGGGGCTATTATCGTCAACAGTTCCGGGAAGGAGGCACGCAGAGTTCGATGGGCGGCGACGATCGGAATCTCCTCGCCATCATGGGTGCTGGCCGCGAGAAATCGGGGGCCGGGGCAGGCGGCTTGGATCTCTTCTCGTGCGTTCAGGTTGTCTGGTAAGGGCTGCGCCGCGAACTTCAGATTGCCGGCAGTTTCGACCCGCGACAGGCCCAGATAGCGGAGCGCTTGCGCGTCTTTCTCCGATTGCGCGGCAATCCAAGAAAAGCCGCCGAATAGAATTTGCGTAGCATCGGGCAGCCGCGCCCAGCGTGCTGCACTCCGTGCCGAGAGTCTCGCGTTGATCAAAACACGAGGGATTCGCCGCGCGTCGAGGCCAGCAAGGCAGTTTGGCCAAATCTCGGATTCGACAAAGACGGCAGCGTTTGGCCGCCAGAACTCGAGGAAGCGATTGCAAAAATTCGGCGTATCAAGGGGCATGAATTGATGGATCGCGGTGGCACGAGCGGCTGCGAGCGTCGCCGACGTTGCGGTACCGGTTGTCAAAAGCACCTGCGTGCTGGCAGAGAGGACCTCAATGAGTGGCAAGGCGGACATTGTTTCCCCCATGCTCGCAGCATGAATCCAGACAAGGGTGCCCGCCGGTCGCTGCTTTGAACTGATCCCGTAACGTTCCGGCAATCGGGATGCGATTTCCTTGCCCAAGCGTACCCGGTATTTTAGATAAATTGGCAATGCTGGGGCCGCGACTTGCGTGGCCACGCGCCAAAAACGGAGGCTTACCGACATCGTTCGGTGGCGCGCTTGAGAGCTTGGCTCAGCGAGATCTCAATTTCGGGGAGCGAGGTTTCCCAAGTGTGGCGGTCGACCCGAATCGGCGGTGACACGGTGATAGCGCCAATGCTGAACGGCATGGGAATACGCATCTGATCCCAACTGCGCGCGAATGTAAACGCACGGCGCGTTGCCGCTCCGATGCAAAAGATTTGCGCGCCAGTAAGTGCCGCCAGCTGGGCAATTCCAGGTGCCGCGACGCGCCTCGGGCCGCGTGGGCCATCTGGGGTGATCGCGATCGGATGCCCGGCGATCACAAGTCGCGACAGCTCCCGAAGCCCCGAAGCCCCGCCACGGGACGTTGACCCTGAGACGAGCCCGAGGCCGAAGCACTTTATTGCCCGCCCAATCAATTGGCCGTCTCGATGCCGGCTAACCAGCACATAACCTTTTCGCTCGATACCGCGGGCTTTGGCCGCCAGCCACAGTGCTGGCATTGATGGCAACACTTCATGCCAGAAGGCGACAATGCAAGGCTCGCCAGCGGCGAGGGCGTCGAACAAGGGGTCTGCATCGATCTGCCATCGTGCTGTTGCGTTCACGACGCGCAGCAGGCTTCCGGCGAGGTCTCCGATTCGGTTGTGCGCTGTCTCCGAGCGGAGGGCTGCTTTGACTTTGCTCTTGATCATTGGTGCGGCGCTAGCACCTTGCAGTGTAAAAATCATCTTCCTCGGCATGGGCGCGTTGGAGTTGGCAGGTCATTGAAAACATCGTTGCAAGCTTCTGTAACGCCCGATCGCAAGAGTCCGATGTCCGCGATACCAGTGCGATGTCGCAACCAGCTCGAGCGCTGTAGAGATCTTGGCAGCTCACGAATTCCGCAGGTTGGGACCGTCTCCCTTTGTGTGTACAAACCGGTTGGTTCCGCGATTCCTGAACCGGCAATCCTAGTCAACCACACCTTCTCGGCCGGTATAAGGGCTGTCAACGTCATGATGCGAGGTGTTGGTTTGACCAATCGGTGCATAAAGCTGCTGCTGATTCTCCAGACCGGATCGCGCCCTCTATCGTTGCAGGCAGGTTTGTCGCGGTGTAGTCACCGGCAAGAAAGAGGTTTGTCAGGTGGGTGCGCGTTTGCGGTCGGCGCAGGAGCTGCTCCGGGGTTGCGGCGAACGTCGCGCGTTTTTCTTTGACGACGCGGAAGGCGGGCATTGACGATTCGATCCGGAATGCCCGGTGAAGATCGGTCCAGATTTTTTGGGCAAGTTGCCCAGCATCGACGTTGATCCGGTCATTTGCCGCGCTTACCGTTACTGAAACGGCCTCACCCTTCTGGAAAACCCATTCCGCGGTACCGCCGAGAAGTCCATAAAATCCAGCTTCGCCCTCAGGAATGCGGGCTCGAAAGTGTACGTTCAAGATTGCCTCAAATTGGTTTGGCGCAACCAGTCCAGGCAACAGTTCAGTCGCGACCCATGGTGGAACGGCGAGGATGACGCCTTCCGTTGGTTCAATTCTTTCGTCGAGATTCGGTCCGGACAGGCCGGCAACACGGCCGTCCTCAATCCCCAAAGCCGCGACTCGTGCTCCGAAACGGATTTCAGCCCGATTGGCACTCAGGTAACGTAGGGCGGGGTCAATAAAGCTTTCGGATAAGCCTTGTCTTGGAAAACGCGGCATGGCCGCAACCCCGCCACGTCCGATTGTCTCCTGAAGGACGGCTCCGAGCGGCGCCGCCGATGCGACGGCTGGTTTCGTATTCAGTACAGCGACTGCGAGGGGTTCGATCAGGTGCTCGTACAGGGGATGGACATCCTGCATTAGCGCTGCGACCAGATCTGCATTGCAAGCCTTTTCCAGGCGGCGGAGTGCAAGGTACTGCGACGCCGACGTTCCAGGTACCCGCCATGATTTGACTAGGACCCACCACGGTATTCGACCCGCATTGAGCCGTATAGTCCAGGATTTGCCGGAGATAAGGTCAATAAATGGGAAAACCGGCCGGGTGGGCCCAGTCAATGTATCAATCGCACCGATTCTCGTGAGATACCGAGTGACCGCTTGATTTCCTGACATCAGGAGATGATTTCCGTTATCGATCCGGCAGCCCAGCTCCGAATCTTGGTAGGAACGACACCGACCACCGCCGAATTTGCCTGCTTCGTAAAGAATTACACGGTGCCCTCCTTCGGCAAGGAGGGTCGCCGCCGCAAGGCCTGCCATTCCAGCACCGATGACACGGACTCGACGGGTTGATTGCACTGGCTCAGGTGCCACGATCAGCTTGGGCGACGAGTTTTGCGGCAAGAATCATTTTGCGCCAGATCGGCAGGCTTGGTCTTCGAAGAGGGTTAGCGAAGCCGCGCGCGCGCATTACGTTCAACAGCGGTCGATAGGATGCTGCCATCAGCCGCGCCGGGCGCATGGCCCGTGGGTCGCAATGCTGCATGGCAGCCTCGGCAGCGTCAAATTTACGCTCTGCGCGATCTGCGATCATGGAAAGAACTCGGGGGAGGCGGTCTGCAGCAAGAGCAGCGTGAGGTGTCAGAGGTACATGTTCGGCCTCAAGCAACTCGCGAGGCAGATAAAGCCTGCCACGCGCTGCATCTTCTCCCAGATCACGGAGAATGTTTGTCAGTTGCAAAGCACGCCCGAGGTGAGTCGCAACGGCCACCCCGTTCTTGCTTGCTTCGCCAAAAACACGAACCGACAATCGACCGACAGCAGACGCGACCCTGTCGCAGTATAGGTCGAGCGTGGCCTCGTCGGGTGCCACAATCGTTTCCATTGCGTCCATTGCCATTCCATCAATTACTGAGATAAAATCAGCATATTGCAGATCATAATTTCGGATAGAGGCGAGCAAAATTCGGGTGATTGGTTCGTCGGCCTTGCCTTGCCAGAGAGCCTCGATCCGGTGTCTCCATGCTGTCAAACCGGCGTGACGCTCCATCGTTGTCAAGCCTTCGTCATCGGCAATGTCGTCGACCGCTCGGCAGAACGCATAGATCCCGTACATTGCTATTCGCCGGGGACGGGGCAGGATGGTCATTCCCCGGTAGAACGACGTCCCTGCTGAGCGCGTGAGGGCGGTAACCGCGGTCACGTCCGCACCCGAATATGCAGCATTAATGCCGCCAGGGGGGTTCATGTATGTCACGCGAGGCGCGGCAGCGCGGAAAGAATCGCCGACGCGACGTCAGTGGCCCGCAGCTTTACGCGCATCGCCAGAGGATCATTGTGGTTCAATCTAGCCTGTAATCGTCGAGCGAGAGCAGTAATGACTGCAGTTTCAATCCGCAGCCGCCGGTTGCCCACCAACTTGGGCAGGTCAGCTGCGATAGCGTTCAGCTTGTTGTTCTCCCTCAAGATCATCGCGAAAACCTGACGGAGCCCTGGTGATGTTCGTGCAGCAGCAACTTCTTCGGTCGAGGATTTCGCCTCGCGGAGCCAATCCTGGGGGAGATAGCAGCGATCGAGCGTGCGAAGATCATTGGCGCAGTCCTGCAAATGGTTGAGAACCTGCAATGACGCGCACAACGCATCGGATGCTCTCCAAGTTACGTGTTTTTCACCGTGCAGTTCCAACACATAGCGTCCGACGGGAGCCGCGGAATAGCGACAATACTCCATTAACTCCGTCCAGCTCGCATAGCGCTTCTTCGTTGCATCCTGTCGAAAGGCGATGAGCAGTTCCCGGGCATGCGTTGCCGTAACTTTGGTGGCCACCAGACTTGTACGCAGTGCGGTTGCTGTTGGCGACCCGGATTCTCGTGTCCCGGTTAGCACCGCCTCCATGATGTCAAGGCGTTGGATCTTTTCTTCGGGTGGCAAGTGAGGGTGGTCGGCGATGTCATCAGCATTTCTTGCAAATGCGTAAAAGGCATGTACGTGGCGGCGCAGATCCCGCCGGATCAGGATCGAACCAACCGGGAAGTTTTCGTCGGCTCGATCTTTTCCGGACCAGGTTTCGGCATTTTCTCCAGCAAAGGCTCCGCTCACGCAGCACTCCCGTAGTCACGATTTTTCCAAGCTGCACCAGCACCTTGCCAGTGCCGCCAGGCAGACGCGATAGTCGCCTCCATGTACACGAGGGCGATGACGGGCAACATCAGACCCCAAGCCCACGTTAGTCCATAACGTCGCAGTGTCGGCTGGTAGGTTAAAATAGCGATAACATAGGCAATCCACCCGAACAGCGCGGTTTCCCAACGACCAAACAGGATGGCAGCGGGGGGCAGAAGCCAAACGAAAGCCAGACCGAGGAGCGTCAAGCCCAGAAGCAGCGGTGAGTAGCGTAGTTGAGTGAACGCGGTTCGGGCGATCATTTCCCGGATATCACTGGCGTGGGGATACCGCCGGATGGAGCGTGCAAGACCTGAATGCCCGAGAAAAATCGCGCCATGCCGCTTCGTCCGGCGCGCGAGCGTCACATCGTCGATCAGCGCGTTGTGCATCGCCTTGAGGCCACCGATCTGCTCCAAGGCTGTTCGCCGGATGAGCACGGTGCCGCCCGCGGCAGCGGCTGTGGCGGAGAATGGATTGTTCACGCGCGCGAACGGGTAAAGCATTTGGAAAAAGTACACGAATGCGGGAATCAGTGCACGCTCAGCAACGCTTTCGCAATTCAACCGGACCATTTCGGACACCATTTGCAGCGGCTGGCCGTGGGAAGGTGTTTCCAGCCGGGCGACCAGCGTGGAGAGATGCCGCGGGTCATGGACGATATCCGCATCAGTAAAAAAGATTAGCGGACTTGTGGTTTCCGCCACGCCTTGGTCGAGGGCAAACAACTTACCTGACCACGCGGGAGGTTTATCCGCACCGGTAATGATCGTCAGGCGCGAGTCCTCTCTGGCCGCCCTCCGAGCAATATCAGCAGTGCCATCCGTGCTTCGATCATCGACCAGAATGACTCGGAACGGCCCCTTGTAATCCTGTCCGAGAAGTGAACCAATCGCAGCGTCAATTGTTTCTGCTTCATCACGAGCTGGCACGATTATATCGACGGCGGGGGTGCTGCCCGGCAGTGCCGGTGAGAGTTCCGGAGTGCTGCGCCAGAAGTCGCCGTGCAGGGCATAAAGATACAACCAGACCAACGCCGCGATTGCCACCACAGTCATCGCATTGCTCCGGTCGTGGTAAGGGGGTGATAGGCAATCGATGCCAGCTTGCCTCGACGGCAAAAATCCACCAATGCATCCTCGAATGCACGGCGCGCAGGTCGCGGCTGGTACCCAAGGCATTGTTCGGCTTTTGCCGAGGTGTAGAACATTCGCCTGCGAGCCATGGTCAGCATGTCACGCGTCATCAGCGGTTGCGTGCCGGAGACGCGTGCCCACGCCTCCAATAGCGACGCAACAGGTATGAGTGGCGTGATCGGGAGTTTTATGCGCGGGGGCACGCGGCCTGCCAGTTGAGCAATGAGGCGGCAAATTTCTGACAGCATCAGGTTTTCACCGCCCAAAATATACCCCTCGCCCGTTTGACCATATGCCAGCGCAAGAAGGTGACCGCGAGCAACGTCATCGACATGCACGATGTTCATACCGGTTTCCACGTAAGCCGGCATGTGCCCTCGGGCAGCGTCAAGCACCAGCTGCCCGGTTGGGGTCGGTTTGATGTCGCCCGGCCCCACGGGTGCCGAAGGGTTGACGATCACGACGTCCAAGCCTTTGGCGGCCATGCGTCGTACTGCAATCTCCGCTTCGTATTTCGACAACTTATAGGGGCCAACGTGGTCCTTCGGGCCGTGAGGCGTCGCCTCGTCAGCGGGACTGCCATCGGTCGTGAGGCCGAGCGCTGCAACACTGCTAGTGTAGACGATGCGTGATACACCGGCATCGCCAGCAGTACGCAGGAGTGAAATAGTGCCGTCAACATTGGTCCGGCGCATGGATGCGGGGTCGGGGACCCAGAGCCGATAATCAGCGGCTACGTGGAACACATACCGGCAGCCGGCGACCGCGCGTGCAAGCGATTCGTGGTCCGCAAGGTTGGCGACGACGCGCTCGCCGGGCACGTCAGAAATATTTGACAGGTCGCTGTCACGTCGGTGCATCAGCCGAAGCGGAAGGCCTGCGGCGGCAAGCGTCCGGGCCACGGCCGCGCCAACGAAACCGGTGGCGCCGGTGATCAGTGTTAGACCGGTGCGATCAATAACTGCAGCAGGATCGCCCAGATGGCGCAGATCGGTCATGGGGAGCTTTCGACGAACTGCTTCATAAGCAACGCCATAAAGAAATTTTCCAATGCCCGCAAAGCTGCGGGCTCAAGCGTCTTCCTTCAATCTCTCTTCGCCTCCAGTTCGGTCAGGCGCATCACCCGTGCTGTTGCCGTCCAGATCAGGAAAGGGATAATCGGCCGATCGGGATAAATTGTCTGCAAAACGCGGACATAGGCGCCGATTTGCGCCCGGTACGCCAGCGGTACGCCGAAGATCTCGGAGGGTACGGCACGGTCAGTCTTGTAATCTGCGATCAGTATCTGGCTTTGCCCAACCACCAGGCGGTCGATAACGCCGGCAATTTCGACGCCGTCGATGATCCCGGCGACTGGCGCTTCACCGCGTGAACCGTGTGAGAACAGAGGCGTCAATTCAGGATGTTGCAAGATTGCCATGACTTCCGAGACAATCATCTCCTGTAATGGGGCATCAATTCCGTGCCCGGGTTGACCAAGGAAAGCTCGAGCCGCTGATTCTCTGGCCTCGGGCTCAAGATCAGGCAAGTGTTGGAGGAGCAAGTGAGTCAGCCGCCCTCTCGCCATCGCGATATCTTGGCGTTCCCGCCGACGCCCCGCGGCGAGCGGCGAGCTGCTGGCCAAGTCACGGGCATAACCCTCGGCAACCCGGCTTGGTACCAGCCTGTCAGGTTGTTGGGGCCGACGAGGCGGTGCTTCAGCGCACCAACCGGTGGAAGGGCCGATCCAGTCTGGAAGTGAGGGCCTGAAGCGCATCGCGTCGGTACTCAGGCGGTCTGGCGGAGCGGTTTGGCTTGCTTCCAGCGTCAGCGCGTGGCTAGTCCACGGCAGATCGATTGCTATCGGTACGGCTTTCAGCCGCGCGAAAGCGTCCGCCACGTGCCGGTACCAGCTGCCTTCCGGCAGCGGCTTTCGCGGGGCCGCGCCGCAGATGATCAAGCCGTCTTCCGCGCGGGTCAGAGCGACGTACAGTAGGCGGTTGGCCTCCTCTTGCGCGAGGGTATGAGCCTCGGCAACAGCGGCTTCAACCACCCTGCTGCGCATTTCAACGCGAGGGCAGAAGATGGGAACCGGCAATTTCGAGTGCGGTGCTCGAACCCAATGGATCGTATCCCGTTGTGGCACTGTGCCGGTTGTGTCCGGAAGAATGACGAGGGGCGCCTGTAGGCCTTTCGCACCATGGACAGTCATGATCCGCACGGCATTACTGGAGGCTTCCGCTTCACGTTTTACTTCCGCCGCTGCAGCGCTGATTGCAGCGAGAAACCCTTGCATGCTCGGAGGGGCACTGGTTTCGAATTCGATCGCGGTTGCGAGGAATTCGTCGATTGGCTCAGCTTGTTCTGGCCCGAGCCGAGCAAGCAGCCGTGCGCGGCCACCGAGCGGCCCCAACGCCTCGGCAAAGAGCTTGTACGGACTCACAAAGTCAACCCGTTTCCGCAAGCTGCTAAAGAACGTTTCCGCCGCCGCCCAGTCTTGCCGGAGAGATGCGCGCTCCAGCAACGCCGAGTGCAAGCTGCCGGAACGGTCGATTGCCAGCTCCATAAGGCTTTCATCTGATAAGCCGCCCAATGGGCTTGTGAGGAACGTGGCAAATGCAACATCATCTTCAGGGAGAATCAGAGCGTTGGCCAGCGCGATCATGTCGGCGACAGCCCTAGCCTCCGTCAAGAAGATCCGGTCGAGTCCGGCTACGGGAACGCCGCGCTGCTTAAGCGCACGGGTCAACGCCGGGCCGAATTCATTGCGTACCCGAACCAGAATGAGGATATCGCCGGCTTGCAATGTTCGCCCACGTGCTGGGAGCTCGTACCGACCGATCGCCTGTTCGATCCAGCTTGCAAGCGCTGTGGCGAGACGCTGCCGCGGTGAAGAGCTGATGGTGTACGCCGTCGCGGCTTCCCATGGTTCTGGGGGTGGATCATCGGCGGCTGGTGCTAGTGGCCAAAGCATCACCGCGCCGCCCTGGCCCTGACGGCTTGTGGAGTGAACGAGATGCGCTCCGGCTTCAACTACTCCATGACGAGCGGTGCCTGTGGAGAAAACTGAGTCGACGAGCGCAAGGACCGGCGCGACGGAACGGAACGAAGTCGCAAGGACACCGTCGTGCCAACGTGCACCAACCGAGCGCGCCTTTGCTGCGATGTTCATTCTCCAGGCATCGAAGCTAGCAAGGTCTGCGCCCTGAAAGCCATAAATCGACTGTTTACGGTCGCCAACAGCGAAGATGGTACGGTTCTGGTTCCGAGCATTTAGGCCCGAGAAAAATTCCTCTCCGATGGCGTCGATTACGCTCCACTGGCTGGGGGCAATGTCCTGTACTTCATCTAGGAGAAGGTGGTCGATGCCGCCGTCAAGTTTGTAGAGAACCCATGCCGCGCCGGGATCTTTTAACACCTCGGCTGTTTTCGTGATCAGGTCTGCATGATCGAAGCGCCCAGTCGTACGCTTCTCGGTGGCTTCTTCCACCTGCAGATCGAACAGGAGGCGCAGTAAGCTGGCGGATAATTCGGCAAGTGTGCTGGCTGCAACCTGTTCGCAGACGTCGCCGAGTCGCCTTTGTTCGGCCTCGATAACCCCGAAGAGAGCGGGTTGTGCTTCATCGAGTGCCTTGCTCAGAAACGCTGGTTTCGCGCGTGGAGCTCCGTTACCGGTCAGAAAGCCGGAACGCCATTGTGCCCATGAGGCACACCGATCCTCCTTGCTCATCGCAATCCACGCGAGAAGGTTGGATGCCCGCGTCCGGGCCCGGGGGGAAGAGTTTTCGGAAATGATTTGCAGCGCTGCGGTGAGTTGTTCTGCCTGCGGTGGAGTGACCGCTGCATCCCACAGCCGTGAGCCATCAACGTCGAGCACACCGAGAGCATCCCGTTGCAGTCCTGCAATCGCATCGGCGGTTTCATATTGCGTAAACAGCCTCGCAAGCGCGCCACGCGGGTCGTCCATCAATATGTCTGTAAGTTCGGCGAACTGTTGTTCGGACTGCTGCTCGGCAAGCAAGGATAACGCGCTCTCATCCGGCATTTTGAGCAAGATACGTTCGCGCACGGCGCGTCGGCGCAGCATCACTTCGGTTGATTCAGCAATAGCAAAGTGGGGAGGAATTCCGGCTTCGAGCGGAAACCTTCGCAGCAGCGATTGGCAGAATGAATGGATGGTTGCAATCCGCATACCACCGGGCAAATCCAGCACGAGACCAAATAACGCTCGCGCCCGTGCGCGCTGTCCCTCATCAGGCGTGTAACCAAGTGATGCCAGTTCGACGTTAAGAGCAGCGTCGCTCACAATCGCCCATGTGCCCAGGCGATCGCGCAGGCGGATTGCCATCTCCGCGGCCGCCGCTCGAGTGAAGGTAAGGCAGAGAATGCGTTGAGGGGATACGCCTTCGAGCATCAACCGCAGCAAGCGGTCCGTCAGCAGTTTGGTCTTTCCGGAACCTGCCGAAGCGTCAACAAACGCCGAAACGGATGGATCTGCCGCTTTTCTCTGGGCAAAATTTGCTTCCTTGATGGCGTCGGTCACACCGTGTCATCCCACTCTGCGCGGCGTGAGACACCCGCATACGGCTGAGCATAAGGCTGGCGGCCAGGGTGTGGCATGTCAAGAAACGGAACCTCTGGGTGCGCATAGTACGCAAGGATCGCTGGTATTTTCGTGCGCGCCTGCGTGATTGCCATTGCTAACGCTTCTGGATCGTCGTTGAACAATGTTCGGACTTGTCCCTCG
>JAJZBH010000046.1 GCA_021799015.1 Pseudomonadota bacterium | reverse complement strand
CCAGTGAGGCCACCGAAATGGTCCAGGCCCTGCCTTTAAAATAATCAAACAGAACCAATCACCACAGCCGCTCCTTCCTAAACACCAACCGAATACAAAACCCGCGGTTCATGCCGGATGCTTACACCTCGTCCCTGCGGCGAAGTGCTCTCGCCCCCCTTGCGCCGGCCTAAAATCTGAAATATCATATTACTAATCTGGCAGGCAAATCCATCGACGGCGGGTCCAGATGGGCCATAGACTCGATGACAGGGACTACGGGATCTAGGTTTCTATCGGGTAGGCGGGCACGTATTTGGGTGCCGGATTAGTAAAATGGACGACCGAGGCAAGGAATGAAACGGACGTTTCCCCCTGAGCCGAAAGTGGCGCTGGATTGTCGGAATTGTCTCGGCGAGAGCATCGTCTGGGACGACCGAGAGGGCGTGCTTCACTGGATTAATATCCATAATCGCGAGATCTGGAGATGGAACCCTTTCAGCGGGGACGCGCCGGTTGTCACCCCGGTTCCGGTGCGAGTGGGCGCTCTGGGTTTACGCGAAACTCGCGGCCTCGTGCTCGCGCTGGAGAAAGGGTTCGCCCTATGGCGAGATGGCGAGCTAACGGACCTCGCCGGCGTGGACGCGGATCAGCCTACCACACGGCTCAACGACGGACGCGTCGACCCCGCAGGAAGATTCGTCTGCGGCGGCATGGATGAAGGCGCGCCGCAGAAGCCGCTCGCCCGGCTCTACAGCCTCGACGCCAGAAAAGGCGTGTCGACCCTGCTCGACGGAATCTCCTGCACGAATTCCCTGTGCTGGTCCCCCGACAGCCGCACGCTCTATTTCACCGATATGCCGACGCGGCGCATCGACGCCTTCGACTACGATCTCGTGAGCGGCGCGTTGGCCAACCGGCGTGTCTTTGCGTCCCTGAAGGACGATCCCGGCCTTGCCGACGGCTCAGTCGTAGACGCCGAAGGTTGTTTGTGGAACGCCCAGTGGCAAGGAAACAAGCTAGTGCGCTACCGCCCGGACGGAAACGTCGAGCGCGAAGTCCTGCTGCCGGTGTCCAATCCAACCTGCATGGCGTTTGGCGGCCCGGATCTCGACATCCTGTTCGTTACCACAGCCTGGTTCACGCTCACGCCCGAACAGCGCGCCGCCGAGCCTTTCGCCGGCAGCCTGTTCGCCTTCCGTCCAGGCGTGCGCGGGCGAAAGGAGGCGCGCTATGCCGGCTAGTTTCATCAACTCCCTTGAAGCGGCGGACCAGCAGGGATGAAGATCAAATCCATACAGTCCCACATCCTGCGCGTGCCGCTCGGGGACAAAGTCTTCTATTCCTCCCAGGCGCGTTTTCCCGAGCGCAACAGCTACCTCGTGCGGATCGAGACCGACTGCGGTCTCGTCGGCTTGGGCGAAGGAGGGCAATATGGTCCGCCCGAACCTGTGGCGGCCTGCGTCGATGCCGTACTCGCGCCCAAGCTGATCGGCCGCGACCCGACAGAGCCGGTTCGCATCTGGGACGAACTCTACAATTTCTCACGCGATTTCGGCCAGAAAGGCACCTATGTCGAAGCGATCTCGGCGCTCGACATAGCGCTCTGGGACATCGCGGGTCAGGCGGTCGGTCTGCCGGTCTCGAAGATGCTCGGCGGACGCTTCCGCGACAAAGTGAAGGCTTACGCGACGGGGTGCTACTATCCCGAGAGCTTCGGCGATCTCCCGGCCATCCTGCGTGAACTCGAACGCGAAGCCTCCGAATACCGCGACGTCGGCTTCAATTTTCTCAAGGTCAAAATCGGCCTGCTCGATCTTAAACAGGACGCCGAGCGGCTGCGCGTCATCCGCGAGACAATCGGTCCCGACATCGGTATCCTGGTCGACGCCAACCACGCCTATTCCGCCGCCTCCGCCATTCGCATGGGTCGGCTCATGGAGTTCCTGGACGTACGCCTCTTCGAAGAGCCCGTCGTTCCCGAAGATCGCGACGGCTATCGACGTGTGCGTCAGGAAAATCCGATTCCCATCGCAGGCGGCGAGTGTGAGTTCACGCGCTACGGCTTCCGCGATCTCATCGGGGGTGGTTGTGTCGACATCGCCCAGCCCGACCTCGCCGTGTGCGGCGGCTTCACCGCCTTTACTCAGATTCTCGCGCTCGCCAACGCGCATGGTGTGACTATCATTCCTCATGTCTGGGGATCAGGCATAGCCGTCGCAGCCGCGCTTCAGGCCATCGCCGTCATTCCGCCGATCCCGCACACGGCTAATCCCGTGCCGCTGCTCAACGAACCGGTCGTAGAATTCGACCGCAAGCACAACCCGCTGCGCGACGAATTGCTGGAGCGAAACTTCGTGCTGGAGGACGGCCATCTGGCGATCCCCGACGGTCCCGGACTGGGCATCAAAGTCCACGAGACTGCCCTGGCCCGCTTCGCCGCAAACTGAGGAGGCTTGCCCATGGCCCGCTTCGCCAACAAGAACGTGATTGTCACCGGCGCCGCCGCTGGCCTCGGCCGCTTCATTGCCCAGGCATTCGCCCGCGAGGGCGCCGACATCGCCATTCTCGATCGTCAATCCGCTGCCGCAACAGAATCGCTGGTCAAAGCCGAAGGTCGCCGCTACGCGAGCTTTCGCTGTGACGTGCGCGACGAGGCCGCCGTTGCCGACGCGGTCAAGGGCGCAGCCTCCTTCTTCGAAAACCGCGTCGACGTGCTCGTCAACAATGCCGGCTTCAATGGCCATTACGCGCTCGTCAAAGATATGCCGCTCGCCCACTGGCGCGAGACGCTCGACATCAATCTCACCGGCACCATGCTGGTGACACGCGCGGTGCTGCCGCTAATGATCGCCGGCAAGGCCGGCGCCATCGTCACCACCGCTTCCAATGTCGCACGCCGCGGCCTGCCCTACCGTGCCGACTACGTTTGCTCGAAATGGGCGCTGCTCGGCCTCACGCAGACGCTGGCGCTGGAGAACGCGCCGCACAATATCCGCGTCAACGCCGTCTGCCCTGGCCCCATCGAAGGCGACCGGATCGAGAACGTGATAGCCCATCACGCCGAGGTCGAAGGCAAGACGCCCGCGCAAGTGCGCAAGGAATGGGAAGCCGTTCCCATGGGTCGTTTTGTCGAACCAAAGGAAGTGACAGCGACGATAATGTTCCTGTGCAGCGCGGAGTCCAGCGCCATGACCGGTCAGGCGCTCAACGTAACCGGCGGGTTTATCATGACGTAAGCCGCCGCCAGCTTGTTCTTTTCGTCAGGGAGGGAGAGTATGAAGACGGTATTGAAACTGGGCGGGGCCATGGCGGCCCTCGCATGGAGCCTGTCGGGCGTGGCGACTGCGGCGGACACGGACCCGACGCCGAAGCAGCACTACCTGATCGCCTTCTCCAACGGCGACATGAACAATTCCTGGCGTGCCGCCTTTGTCAACTCGATGGAGCAATGGGGCAAGAAGTTCAAGAACGTCGGTCCGGGCGTCGATTACACCTGGACCAACAGCGCCGGCGATTCGGCCAAGCAGCTTCAGGATGCCCAGACGCTGCTGGCGCAAAAACCCAGCATACTCATTCTCTCTCCCAACCAGTCGACGCCGCTCGATCCGGTCATCGACATGGCGACCAAGGCCAAAGTTCCGCTCATGGTTATCGACCGCTCGCTGGTGCGCAAGCCGCCGACGGGAACCTACGTTCTCAACATCACGCAGAATTACGCCATCAGCGGCATGACCATGGCCGCCTATGCACTTGAGCATCTGAAGCGCAAATACGGCTCCTACAGGGGCAATATCGTCGAGATCCAGGGTGAACTCGGCTCCTCGCCGAACACGGACATGTATGTCGGCATCCGCGAAGTGCTGAAGCACTATCCCGACGTGAAAATCCTCTCGACCGAAGAGGGCAAGTGGTCCAATGACGGCGGCCGCCGCGTCATGCAGGGCTTCCTGCAACGCTTCACCGACGATCAAATGGACGTCATCTTCACCTATTCTGACGCCGAAGGACTGGGCGCCATTCAGGCGATCAAGGCGGCGGGCCGCAACGAGATGCTCGACGGACGCATTGCCTCGAAGGACGGCGACGTCAACTTCATCCAGTACGTGCTTGAAGGCAAGGCGATGATGTCGACGGAGTGCCCGCCCTACTACGGCGCCTTCGCGATTCCGGAAGCGATCCAGTACCTGAACGGCGAACTCACGACGAGAGGCATCCAGTATCTGAAGCTGCGGACATGGCCAAACCCCGCCGAACCAACGCTGATGAACGCTTCGGGCAAGGCTGTGGAGGGCATGCTTGCCAAGGAAATCAAATACACCAAGGACCAGAAGCTGCCGCTGATTCCGCCCGAGGCCGGTGATTACGATCAGCTCTATTTCGACGTCTCCAAGGTCCAGGGCTACGACGACGTCATGGCTTATTCGAAGTCCGGCGAGGTGCCGAAGGATGTCTACGATCTGCAAAACACCAAGTAACGGACCTAAAACCCCATGAGCGCCTGATGGCGTCCGGAGACGTACGCTGTCGCCGGACGCCGGCTTTCGAAGGCGCGGCCGCCTGCGCTCGGAACGAGATGGGTTGAGGGACTCCCGCCCCCACTTGCAAAACGTAAGGATTTTGACACGTGACTTATCGCCTCGAACTTGAGGACATCACCAAGGAATACGGGAATACGCGCGCGCTGACCGGCGTCAGCGTCGCAATTCCCGCGGGTCAGGTGCGCGGTCTCGTGGGCGAAAACGGCGCCGGCAAGTCGACGCTAGCGAAGATCATCGCCGGCGACGTTCGCCCAAGTTCGGGCAAGGTGAAGCTTAACGGCTCAGAGAGTTCTTATCTGACGCCTGCGACGGCGCGAAAGGCGGGCATTGGCATTGTCCACCAATGGGGCGATCTTGTGCCGACGATGACGGTCGAGGAAAACATCTTCCTTGGAAACGAGATCCGCGGAGCGCTCGGCGCGCTCGACAAGGCCCAAATGAGGCGCAAGGCCAAAGCGGTGCTTCAGGAACTCGGCGTCGACGTCGATCTGCGCGCGACGGTAAGCGAACTTTCGCCTGCGCACAGGCAAGTCATCGCCATTTCGAAGGCGCTCATGTTGAACTGCGACCTCCTGATCGTGGACGAGGGAGGCGTCTCGCTCGACAAGAAGGAGACCGTTCTGCTGCACGCGGTCCTGCGCAAGCTGCGCGACCAGAAGGTGACGATCATCTACATCTCGCACCTGCTCGACGATGTCGTGGCGTTGAGCGACGAGATCACGGTGTTGCGAAACGGCGCACTGGTGGAGACCTTGAACGCCCGTGCGACGACGGCCCGCGAACTGGCAACCGCGGTCGTCGGGCATGAGGTCGGAGCGACGCAGCACGCGCTGGAGAGCGGCGCAGCGAAGACCCGCGGGCCTCTCCTCGACGTCGCCGGACTCTCCTGGATGCGCGATGCGTCCGAATTCTCTTTTTCGGTCGGAGAAGGCGAGATCATCGGCATTACCGGGCCGGAAGGCGCAGGCAAGTCAGAATTGCTGCGCACGGTGTTCGGGTTGATGCCGGCCACGCAGGGAACGGTTACGCTTGGCGGCGAGCGCCTAGCCCGACGCGACCCACGCCAGATGCTCAAAGCGGGTGTCGCCTTCGTGCCGGAAGACCGGTTCCAGGAGGGGCTGATGCTGAACCGCAGCATCGAAGAGAACATCTCGCTCCCCACACTGAGCTTCCAGTCCCGGCCCTTCCTGCGTAAAGGTACGCTGAGGGACAGCGCGGCGCGCAAGGCCGACCAGATCAAGATCCGGATGGCGTCGGTGGAGGCGCGCGCAGGCGATCTCAGCGGCGGCAACCAGCAGAAGGTTGTGGTCGCCCGGTGGCTGGAAGATGGATATCGCCTGCTGCTGCTCGACGAGCCTTACAAGGGTATTGATATCGGCGCCAAGCAGGACATCAACGACGCCATCCGCGCCATGGCGATCGCGGGACGCGGCATCGTCGTCATCTCGACGGAGTTCGTCGAACTTATCGGTTTGGTCTCGACGCTCCTGGTCATGGTCAACCGCAGAATCGTCGCAGTTTTGAAAGAAAATAAGATCACGCCGCAGGAAATCGTGCGCTATTATCAGTACGAGGTCGATGACCCCACGCCGGCGCCCGAAAACGCCCGCATTGCCCCGGCCAGGACCTAATCCTTGAGCTGCCAGAACGGATTCCCATGATGACTTTGCGCGTGCGCTCCACCTTAAGGCACCTCGACGTCTTCCTCATCCTCGGCGCGTTGCTGGCGGTCGCCGCGATCTTCAAGGCGAGCACGTTCTACAACCTCTCCAACCTGTTCGCGATCCTGGAGATGTCGGCGGTGCTGGGCATCGCGACGCTGGGAGAGGCGCTAGTCCTGATCGTCCGAGGCGTCGACATCTCGGTCGGCGCGATGATGGGCTTGGCCGGGACATTGTCGGCTTGTCTGCTTCCCGACTTCGGCCTTGGCGTGGCGATCCTCGTCCCGCTCGCCGTCTGCGCCGTCCTGGGGCTCGCCAACGGATTGTTAATCGAAAAGGGGCGCATCCCGCCGCTGGTCGCCACCATCGGCATGATGTGGGTCATCAACGGCCTGGCGAACGCGATCAGCGAAGGGCGCCTTATTCCGATCGACAACAAAGCCTTTCAACAGATCGCTCTCGGCAGCGTCCTGGATGTCGTGCCGCTGTTTTTCGTCGGACTGCTGATCGTCGGCGGCGTCGCCTATTATGTGCGGTCGGACTACCCCATCGGCCGCTACGTCTACGCCATCGGCGGCGACGAGGGCGCAGCTTTCTATTCAGCGATTCCCGTCGGCCGCATCCGCATTGCGATCTACGGCGTCGCCGGCTTTCTCTACGGCATCGCCGGCCTGCTGATGGCCTCTTATGTGCGCTCGGGTATGCCTTCCGTCGGCAGAGGATACGAATTCAAGGCGATCACCGCCGCGGTTCTCGGCGGCATCGCGCTGTCGGGCGGCCGGGGCAACATTTTCAAGGCTATCGTAGGCGCCGTGATCTTGATTGTCCTCTACGGAGTCATCACGGCCTTCGCGGTGTCGCCCTACATCCAGGGCATAATTCAGGGCTGCATCCTGGTCGGGGCGGTGTACTATGCAAGTCGCTATTACTAAGTCCGCAGCGGACTGGAGCCGCTTCAGCAACGTCTTCCTTCTCGCTGCGGTCCTTGTCATCGCCGCCGTCATCTCGCACGGCGTTTTCCTCCGGCCGGCCAACTTGATGATCGTGCTCGCCAGCGCCAGCGCCTTCGGCCTCGTCTCGTTCGGTCAGGCGCTCGTAGTGATCAGCGGCGGCTTCGACCTCTCGGTTGGTTCGCTCGTCGCCATGTCAATCTCGGCCATCGTCTGCTTCCGCTCCGATTTCGGCATCGTCGGCGGAACGCTGGCCGCGGTGATTCTTTCCTGCGGCGCGGGTCTTTTCGGCGGCTTCGTCGTCGCGCGCACCCGTATACCTCCGTTCATCGTCACGCTCGGCGTGATGTCGATCGCCGAGTCTATGTCCTGGCTGCTTGCGGCGGGCCAGCCGATCACGGTGGAGGAATACAACGATTCGATCGCACCGCTGTTCTCGTTTCTGCCCTTGAGCGAGAATGTCTTTCCCATCCTCGTCATGCTTGCCGGTTTGATCGCGACCAGCCTGCTGCTGCATGCAAGCAAATGGGGACGCTACGTCTACGCCCTAGGCGACAACGAAGCGGCCGCCAGAATCGTGGGCGTGCCGATCCTGCGCACGAAGCTGCTAGTTTACGGCCTTTCCGGTTTCCTGAGCGCGGTGGCAGCGATCGTTTACCTCTACCAGAACATCAGCGCGACGCCGGGCGAAGGCGCTGACTACCTGTTGCTGAGCTTCGCCGCGACCATGGTAGGGGGCGTCAACATGTACGGAGGCGCGGGATCGATCCTCGGCGTTCTGGTCGGCGTGCTGTGTCTGGCCAGCATCACGAGCGCGCTAACCATCGCCGGCATACCTCCCTCGGTCTATCCCGGCGTCCTCGGCGTCATCGTCCTTGCGGTGGTGCTCGTGCAGGCAAGGTTACGGCGATAGGTGTGACGGTGGGGTCGAAAGCATCAGGAAGTGTGGGGTGTACCGGATTAGTATTTCAGAAAGGCGGGTTACTCAACATAACTCTATCATGCTCTAGAGTCGGAAGATCAATAGCCCGCCATCAATGTTGATCGCGTGGCCCGTGGAGAAAGGAAGTGCTCCCGTAGCGAGGCTCGCGGCTGCTTTGGCTACCTCGGAGGCCTCCCCCCACCGACGAACAGGCGACAATCCCCGCTCGATCCGTGCTCCGTAGCTGTCGCGCACAGGCGCTGTCATTCCGGTTCTGATCAATCCTGGGCGGATCTCGAAACACGCGATGTTGTGCTCGGCCAGCCGAACCGCAAAAAGCTGCACTGCCATGGAAAGCGCCGATTTCGACAAACAGTAAAACGACTTCTCCGGCGAAACCATTACCGCATTGGCAGAGGTGATGGTAATAATTGTGCGGCTGCAGCTGTCCTGGCTTTCCGCTACCATGCGGCGTGCCACAGCCTGCGTCAGGAAGAAAGTACCCCGCAAATTCACGCGGATCAGTTTGTCGAACTCCTCGGGACCGGCTTCCAGCAAATCGACACGCTTCTGGATTTGAATCCCTGCATTGTTCACCAAGCAATCAAGCCCACCAAACGTGGCGTAACAACGCTCCACCACCGCCACATGTTCGTCAAGGTCGGCGATGTCCTGGCGGACGAAATCACCGCGAGCACCACGTTCTCGAATTCCCGCCAGGGTTTCCTCGGTCTCAGGCCCGTCATGCGCGTCGCTGATCAACAGATCAAACCCCGCCTCGGCCAGCGCGAAGGCAGTCGCCCGCCCGATGCCGCGCCGCGCGCCCGTGACCAGTGCTGACCGTCGTCTCATCGTTCATCTCCTGGCAAGTCGTTGTGGTACCGGATGTAGTTTTCCGGGCATTACCGCGGCGCAAAGTGCTTCGGTGAAGAACCAGTCGCCAAACAAGACCGCACTGTCGGTGCCAATACGGTGGGGCAGCGAATAGCAACCGTGCTTAAGGAGTCCCCGGTGGCTAGGCTCGCTTGCAAGACAAGTCGCGCAAAGCGCATCCAGGATCGCGAGGCCGCGGTGCTGCCAGACCGCGCCTGTCGTCTCGTCAGGGTGTAGCTTCGCCATGGTGAGGAAGGCGGAGGCCACGACGGCGGCGGCCGAAGAATCGAGCGGACAGTTTGGAGCTGTTGGGTCATCGAAGTCCCAATAAGGCACCAACCGGGCTCCCATGCGTGCGAGATAGTAGTCGGCGAGATTCTCAGCCAGCACCAAGTAATCGACCTTGCGGGTTGCCCGTGCGGTTTCGGTGAACCCGTAGATCGCCCAAGCCTGACCACGCGTCCAGCACGACCAGTCTGCATATCCCTGGAAGGTGAAAGCCCGGAGCCTCTCGCCGGTCACGAGGTCATACTCGACGGCGTGGGAGGTTGACCAGTCTGATCGGATGAAAGCATCACGCGTCATGCAGGCATGGGCCTCGGCGGCAAGACGGAAGCTGCCATCGTCTGCGTGTTCGGCCGCCCAGTTCAGAAGTGGTAGATTTGCCATGGTGTCGATCGCCGAGGAGCGGCGCCCACGTTCGTCATCCAAAGGTCCCCATGCCGACACATAGGCGCCGTTCCAGGTGGTGATCAGGCGGCGGCGGAGCCGGTCAGCGGCATTAAGAGCGATCGCTGCGCAGTCTGGATCGCCAGTGACCCAGACAAGGGGAATGGCGCTCGATTCAAAGATGAAGCCAATATCATGGGTGCTACCGTCTCGAGCTCGCTGGGCAACCAGTTGCATCCGCTCGCGGGCTAGATCGAGAAAACGCGTCTCACCTGTCTGCAGATGCGCCGCCACGAGAAGGCCGACCCAAAAACCGCAGAACCAATTGCCGTGGCTCCAGCCGGATCCGGTATAACCAGCGGAATGTGAAGCGGGCATCGTGAGCCACGCACCCGTCTCATCCGTCACATAAGGGAACTGGACCCCAAGACGGGGTTCGTCTTCGAGAAGCTTTGTGGCAAGCAAGTCGAGCGCTCGCTTGTAGGTATCAGTCGGCATGCATTATTGTTCCTAAGGCTTCGTCAGTCACCGAGGAATTGATTCGATCGGGGTCTCGCTTTGCCTGTCGCGCGATAGCGATTCCAGTTCGCGTTACGCAACGCCCTCTGCGTGCAGTTTGCTGATCTCCGCCTCCTCAAATCCGTACTCACGAAGGATCTCATCGGTATGTTGACCGATACCAGGCGGCATTGTGTGCACTTCCGGCTCGCCCCCGCTATAACGCACCGGGTGCTTTAGAAGCTTGACCGTACCCGCCTGCGGATGTTCGATCGTGAGGATCGGGTCGAGGTTCTGGACCGCAGGATCGGCGAACACGGCATCGTAGTCGTTGACCGGTGCGCACCAGATGCCGAAACTGCGGAAATGCTCGATTAGGTCCGCGGTCGTGCGATCTGTAAGCAACGCGCCGAGCACACGGCGGATCTCCTCGCGGCGGTGCAATTTCGTTTTCGGAGAGTGGTCAAGATAGTCCTGGAGTTCTGGTGGGTTCCCTAACGCCTCGCTGATCTTGGCAACGGGGCTAAGAGAGAGCGCAATATAGCCATCGGCTGTCTGGTAGATACCATAAGGCGCTTCATGGAAGCTCGAACCGAGCGCTTCGACAGGTCGTTGTTGAAAACCTCCGTTCAAATGATAGACGACTGGCTCAAGCTGTAAATCGAGAGCCGCCTGCACCATCGTAACCTCGACGCGCTGGCCTTCGCCGGTTTTCTTACGATGGTAGAGTGCGGCTAGAATGCCCAGGGCAAGCAGCGCTGCCGCATGCTGGTCCACGATTGCAGCGCCTGCTGGTGTCGGTGGATCGCCAGCCCTGCCGGTCGCAGCCGCGAGGCCCGTCATCGCCTGCAGCAGTAGATCCTGGCCGGGCAGATTTTTGTATGGCCCGGTGGCGCCATAACCGGAACCGAACGCGTAGATGAGGTCGGATCGCTTCTGACGCAGCTGCTCATAGCCGAGTCCAAGCCTATCCAGCACTCCAGGACGATAGTTGCTGACTACGACATCGCTCTCGGACGCCACTCGCAAAGCGGCCTTGAGACCGTCGGGATGTTTGAGATCGAGTGTCAGGCTGCGAACATTGCGATGCGAGAGCAGAAAAAACGCGCTCACGCCGTTGACAAAAGTATCGCCTCCCGACCAATAGCGCTCATAGGCCCCGCGACCCGGCGGCTCAATCTTTATGACATCAGCGCCAAGATCGGCGAGATATTGCACGCCTGCGGGCCCAAGGAGAAATTGTGTGAACGCCACGATCCTGACACCCTCAAGCATTTTTAGCGGCTTTGCCGGACTTTCCTTCATTGCACTCAAATTTCCTTTTGCTGTTGGCGCCGCATTCTGAAGCCTGTGACCGCCTCGCGGGCTGCCGGGTCGGCGAAGAGCGCCCCGGCGAGAGTCGCTTCTAATGCAAGGCCTGCTGCGAGCCCATCCACCAACCCTCGCCGTACCGCCAATTTGATCGCCTGCGTGGCCCCTTTTGGGGCCCTTGCTATACGTGTGGCAGTCTGTTCCGCAAACGGCACAGCCCGCCCGTCCGGAACGACGTGTTCGACCAACCCGTAGCGCTCGGCCTGAGCGGCCGTGATCCGGTCACCCAGCAGCAAGAGGGATAGCGCGCGCCCAGGGCCAACTAGACGTGGCAAAGTCTGTGTTCCTCCGCCGCATGGCAGCAATCCCAACGTTACCTCGGGCAAGCCGATATTTGTGGACTCCTCGGCGATTCGCAGATCGCAGGCGAGGGCGAGTTCCAGGCCGCCGCCAAGCACATGTCCGTGCAGGGCGGCGATGACCGGCTGAGGAAGGGCCATAAGTGCCTCAAGACACCGATGTTCAAGCTTTGCCCGCTCGTTGCCGCCGGCCGCGTCATCCGGAAATTCCTTGATATCGGATCCGGCCGAAAACGCCTGTCTGCCCGCGCCGGAGATGACCACTGCTCGGCACTCTGGGTCGACGGCAAGATCTCGGGCGATTTCGGCAAGACGCAGGCGTACCGCAACGGACAGAAGGTTCAATGGGGGGTTGTCGATCGTGATCACCGCAACACCATCGGTTATCCGCAGATGGATATTCGTCGTCATGATTGAGGCACCTCAAGAAGATGCTTGGCAATGATCAACCGCTGGATCTGGTTGGTTCCCTCGTAGATCTGCGTGAGCTTGGCGTCCCGGTAGATCCGTTCGACCACAGCATCTTTCGTGTATCCGTAGCCTCCGTGGATCTGTACAGCGTTTGACGCCACTCTGACGGCAGCGTCCGAAGCATAGAGTTTGGCGACGGACGCTGCCTTGGCGAAGGGCCGGCCGGCGTCTTTCAAGGAAGCCGCATGGTGAATGAGCAGCCTCGCTGCGTCGATGTCAACGGCGGAGTCGGCAATCATGAACCGAACTGCCTGGAAATCGCCGATTGCTTGTCCGAATGCCCGGCGCCGTCTGACATAATCCACGCAGGCATCTTGTGCACCAACGGCCAGGCCGAGTGCAAGCGCCGCGATGACGATGCGACCGTTGGAAAACGAGCCAAGCACGTTCGTCAGTCCATTTCCCTCTGTGCCTAGAAGGTTCGCCTTTGGAACCACGGTGTCGCTCATGGCGATTCCTGCCGTTGCAAGACCGCGCATCCCCATCAGCTCGTCCTTATGATCGACGACGAAACCGTTTCGCGGATTGCCGTCGGGGCTTTTCTCGACCAGGAAGGTGGAAAGTCCCTTCGCCCCGGCAGAGGGATCCGTCCGAGCCAGAACAACGGCCAAGTTCCCGACCGCTCCAGCGCTCATGAATGCCTTGCTGCCGTTCAGCACCCAGCGCTCGCCGTCAGATCGCGCCGTCGTTGTGATGCTGGCGACATCCGACCCAGCGCCGGGTTCGGTCACGGCAATCAGGCAAATGATCGAGCCGTCGATTATACCCGGAACGAAGCGCCGGATCTGCGCCTCATTTCCCAATCGGCAAATCAACTCCGCCTGTAGCTTGGCCAGCAGGCAGGCATTGGCGACCGCGCCGGACACGCGCCCAAGTTCCTCCACGACTATCGCCGTACTTACCTCGTCGGCGCCGCTCCCGCCGTATCTCTCCTCGATGTTCAGACCGAACAGCCCGAGTTCGGCCATCTTCCGGTAGAGATCGCGAGGAAAATTGTCTTCGCGATCTATGGCAGCGGCGCGCGGCGCCACCTCAGTCTCCGCGAAACGGCGCACCGTATCACGTAGGAGCGCATGGCTTTCTTCTATCCTTGGTTCCGACGATATAGCCGACATCGCCCTCAGACCTGTCGAAGAATATGGGTTGCAACAGCGACAACATCGCCATGCTGGTTCTTGGCGACAACGTCGGACCAGATTTTGCCCTGCGTCTCGTCGCGCGAGGCCACGGTGTAGGTGACCGAAATGGTGTCGTTAATGAAGACCGGCCTCACGAAACGAACCTTGTCATAGCCATAGGAAACGGTCGGTTGATTGCCAGCCAGTTCGATAATTTTGGTCGAGCAGGTGGACATGAATCCGATGATAAGAACGCCATGAGCGATACGGCGCCCATATCTGGTCTTCTTCATGTACTCCTCGTCGCAGTGATTCGGGCCGAGATCACCGCTGATGCCGCCAAACAGATAGATGTCGCTTTCCGCGACCGTCTTCGTGAAGGTGACACTGCGACCGACCGCCAAACTGTCCTTCTGGAGCGTGTCCGTTTGCGTCGGGGTAGCCTCTTGCATGGCGGCATCCTTTCCTGATCAGCGGCGCTCGAAACAATCCGATATCACGGCGCCGCTATTCATTACGTCTGTTTTTTGCAGGGAGATAACCAGACCAGAGCGGAATAAGGGATAGTCCCGTGACTATCAGCCAACCGGCGAGGGTGTAGAAGCCGATGGCATAGGAGCCGGTCCGATCAACGATAGCGCCCACGAGCGCCGGACCGAATGCGGCAGCGATATAGGCAACGCCATTGACCACACCGGTCCCGAGGCCCGTCATGCCAAGCGGACTCAGTTCCTGCACGATGGCCCACATCGGTCCCAGAGTGAAGGCGAGCAGACCGATGGCCGCGGAAATGAGTACTACCGAAACCGAGATCAGTCCGGTGTGGACGCCCACATAGGACAGAATTGCGGCAACGAAATAGCCTCCCGACCACAGTCGAACCCTGATGGCGGCGCGCCTATCACCCAGCATGCCACCCAGAATAGTCATTACGGCTGCGGTAAGCCATGGCAGAACGGAGAAAAGTCCGGCTGAAGTGAAGTTCATGTGCCGCACGTGCACGAAATAGGACGGCACGAAGGTGCTAATCCCCCAGAAACCTAGCCCATAACCGGTGTAGGCGAAGGTACAGATCCAGTAGCGGTAATTGGAGAACAGCCGCCGGAAGTTACTCAAGGAGAATGCGGGAGTCTCGGTCCGGACCTGCCCGTTACGAATGTAATGCAACTCCGCCGCAGACACAGCGGGATGCCACTCAGGGCGGTCGGAGGTCCAGAACGCGATCAGGGGCAGGGCGATGAGCAGGCCGACCGCCGCCAGCACAAAGAAGCTCTCTCGCCAGCCGAGCGAATTGACGATCCACACAATGATCGGAAATGAGATGGCAGGCGCAAAGAATAGGCCAGCCAACCAAGCGGAATTGGCCCTAGCACGTTCCGTGTCGGGAAACCACTCGGCGACAATCATATTGCAGGCCGGTGTCATGATCGACTCGCCAATGCCGAGCAAAATCCGAAGCGCGATCATGACCCCGAAACTGGATACAAGACCCATCGCGCACATGCAGACGGTCCAGGAAAGAATGGCGACGATGATACTATGTCGGCCGCCAATCCGGTCGCAGAACGGTCCGGTCAGGAAGTTCGAGAAGCCGTAGGGAAACAGAAAAGCCGTTAGCAGCAGACCCTGTTTGAATTTATCGTTGGTGATACCGAGATCATGATTGAAATGGCTGTTGGCAATAAGAACCGACACATTTGTCCGATCGAAGTATGCCGTGAAAAAGGCGAAACCGATAGCGAACGCGACCTTCAGGCGTCGTCTTGAACCAAGATCCTCTGGCCTGGAAACGGCGGACATATTTGGCGTTCCCTTGTACGCACATCCTGTTTCGGATGGCTGTTATTTGGTTTTATCGTCAACCGAGGCGTGTTGTGCTTTCCCTCTGGATAAGCTCGTACGAGAACATGAGCGGCTCTGCGTTATCCGGGCGTTGGCCGAGCACCATTTCTGCCGCAGCGCGGCCAAACTCGTACTGCGGGAATCGGATACTGGTCAGCGTGGGATGGATTAGCGCGGCAAGCGGTGTGTCGTCGCACCCGACAATCGCCACCTCGTCTGGGATCCGCCGCTTCTCCTCACGTAATACCTGCATGGCGCCAATGGCGGCATAGTCGTTGAAGGCAACGATGCCGTCGAATTCGATGCCGCGATCAATAGCTGCTCGAGTGACTTCCTCACCGGAGCCCTGGCTGAAGCCGCCAAACATGATCAGCGCGGGGTCGTCATCGAGTTCTGCATCAGCGATGGCTTGGCGATAGCCGACGAGCCGACGCTGCGTGACAAGCCAGTTTGGCTTACCTGCCAAGCACAGGATTCGTCGGCACCCGACGGCCGCGAGATGGTGTGTGGCAGCGGCGATCACCGCCCCGTCGTCGACCAGGATGGCAGAAAAGGGTAAGCGGTGCGGCCCGATGGTAATGACCCGCATGCCTTCCCAGGCATGATCGTTGAGATGGTTGTCGTCATTTACACCACCTCCGGCGAAGATGATACCATCGACCTTCTTGTCGAAGAACAGGTTTACACATGCCTGTTCCTTCTCGGGCAGGCGGTCGGTGTTAGCGAAAATCACCGTGTAGCCAGCCGTCTGGGCGACGTCTTCGACACCGCGGGCGATTTGGTAGAAATAGGCGTCGGAGATGTCCGGTACGATGAGGCCGATAGTTTGCGTCTTTCCCTGGCGAAGTGCCTTGGCAAGGAAATTTGGCCGATAGCGGAGCACAGCCGCTGTAGCCATGACGCGATCCTGAGTATTTTTTGGGATGACGTCGGTCTTGCCACTGAAAACGCGGGAAACGGTGGTGACCGAAACGCCTGCGAGCCGAGCGACGTCCTTGGCGATGCTGTCCCGTCGGCCACGCGTAACGACATCTCGCGCCTTCATTCTGCTGCGCTCAGATGCGCCGCCAGACCGGACGCCACGAGCGCCTCACGCAATTCGCGCCGCTCGGATTCGAGGAGTCTTTCAAGCGGCGGCCGCACAGCAGCGCTCATTTCGTGTCCAAGCATGATCAGATGCTCCTTCATCCGGGCGTACATGTTAGCCATTGGCTCCCGGTAGATGACGTCGGTCAGCGGTTTTATCCTTGCATAGGTCCGTTGGGCAGCCACGAGATCGCCCCCCGCAATCTCCGTCAGGAGCTGTGCCTGCAAACCGGCTATGACGCTGCCATGACCGGACAGGATTCCGTCCGCACCGCTTACCAAGGCCGGAAGCAGGTTCGTGGAAAAGCTGGAAAGCAACAGAACCCGATGCGACAGCCCGCGCAGTATGTCCCGTGTCTGCTCGTGTTTTCTTATATCGAGGCTCCATTCCTTGACAGCGACCACGCGCTCAATGGTGCAGATGCGCTCCAGCGTATCCAGGTCGTAGGCCATGCCTGTGAAGGCAGCGTAGGAAAAGACAACCAGCGCCAGATCGACCGCTGATGCAAGCTCCGCCACGTAACGCACTGCCATCTCCGCTCTGCCGCCGAGCGCAAGCACTGGCGGCGGAAAGATAAGCAGTGCTACAGCGCCTTCCTTTTGAGCATCATGGGCCAAGTCGATAGCCTGAAGATAATTTTCGGCATGGATACCCGCTATCAGCGGAACGCGCCCGTTGATCGCCTCTGCAGCTAAAGCGACGACAGTGCGCCGCTCGTCACGGCTCAACGAGGCAACTTCCCCCGCATGCCCGTTGCAGGTGATGCCCACGACCCCAGGCGTGAAGGCAAGATTTAGGAGGTGCCGCCGATAAGCGGGTCCATCGATCGACAGATCTGCCTTGAACGGCAGGACGCTGGCCGGGACGATGCCGCTCAGATCCATGCGCTCCATCTCCCAAAATCGGCTACGCAAACGATTGCGTAACCCTACGGTGGGTTGCTGAGGCTCGTCAAGTGCAAATGGGCCTCTCCAGCCCGAGTTTAACAGCCAGTTCTCAAAACCTCGTGATCGTCAAGGAGTTACGGGCACGCGGCGGGGCCTTAGCCTGAACTTCCTCCGTCGAAAACTTCAACCCGCTGATCCAGCGCGGTAATTCCTGTGCTGGCGGGGTGCTACTGGCTACAAGTCACGCTGAGGAGGTCGAAGGCTTTTTG